>PKRH01000038.1 GCA_017577565.1 Thermoanaerobacterales bacterium
CACCCCACTCCACTTTACCCTTCTGCTTTGCGCGCCACGGTAGAGTTGTATAAGAGAGCGGGGCGAGGGCCCGCCGGGGTGGGGGGGGGGGGCCGGCCCGGCCGGGAGAACCCCCCGGCGGCCGGGGCCGGGCCCCCCGGGGTCCCGGCGATCGGGGGGTGCCGGGTCGGGGCGGGGCCCTCGGCGAGGAGGGGGGCCGCCGCCGGCAGGACGGGCAGCCCCGCCTCGCCGAAGCCGAGGTGGAGCACCTGCTGGCCGGCGGCGCGCCGGGCCTGGACGCGCTCGTTGACGGCGAGGGTGGCGGAGGGGGCGATGACGGGTGCGGCCACGGGACCTCCGATCGGTGGCGGACAGGCGATGCAAGAATTCTTGCATCTTCATCTCATTGTGCAAGTGGTGTGTGCATCGGGTGCCGGCGGGGTACGGTCACGGCGTGACCGCTGCCCGCCAGGCGCACGACGGCACCCCGCCCGCCACCTTCGAGGAGCTCGTGGCGACGCTGCAGCGGCGGCACGCCGAGCTGAGCCCCGCGCACCGGCTGCTCGCCGAGCGGATCGTGGCCGACCCCGAGGGCGTCGCCTTCATGACCGTCTCCGAGCTGGCCGCCGCCACCGGCGTCAACGAGTCGACCGTCGTGCGCTTCGCCACCGCGCTCGGCCTCGACGGCTACCGCGACCTCACCCGCCTGTGCCGTGACCGCCTGCGGGCCGAGGCCCAGCTGCTGCGCCGGTTCGCCGAGGTGCGGGCGCGGGCCGCCCACCGGCCGGCGGACGGCGAGCCGGCCGGCGACCTCGACCCGCTCGAGCAGGCGGCCGCCCTCGACCAGGCCAACGTCGCCCGCACGCTCGTGCGGGTCGACCGGGCCACCTGGGCGGCGACCGTCGAGGCCCTGGCCACGGCGCCCCGCGTCCACGTGCTGGGCCTGCGCAAGTGCCACGCCGTCGCCTACCTGCTCGCCTACCTGCTGCGCCTGGTGCGCGACGACGTCGCGTCGCTCGGCGCCGGCCCGGGCACGCTCGTCGACGAGCTGCGCCGGGTGGGGCCCGGCGACTGCTTCGTCGGCGTGTCCATCCACCGCTACAGCCGGGCCACGGTCCGGGCCTTCGAGTGGGCGGCCGCCCGCGGCGCCACCACCGTGGCGCTGACCGACAACCCGTCGTCGCCCCTCGCCCGCCACGCCACCCACGCCCTGTTCGCCGAGACGACGAGCGTGGCCGTCATGCGGTCGCTGACCGCCTTCACGTCGCTGGTCCAGGCGCTGGCCAGCGCGGTCGCCGTCGAGCGGGGCGTCGACGCCGGCGCCACCCTGGCGGCCGAGGAGGAGCTGCTCGAGGCGTTCGACGTCTACGGCTGACCCCGGCCCCGCCCGGCCCCGGCTGGTCGCCGTCAGCCGATGCGCTCGACGACCAGCGGCCGGGGCGCCGGCGGCTCGGGGCCGACCTCGATCGCGCCCTCCAGCGCGGCGAGGGCGCCGGGCAGCCGGCCCTCGTCGTCGGCGTGGAGGAGGAGCAGGGGCTCGCCCTCCTCGACCCGGTCGCCGGGCTTGCGCAGGCAGACCGCGCCGGCCGACGGGGAGACGGGGTCCTCCTTGCGGCTGCGGCCGGCGCCCAGGCGCCAGACCGCCACACCGACGGCCCGGGCGTCGAGGCGGCGCAGGTGGCCGCCGGCCGGGGCCCGCACCTCGTGGACGATCGGCGCCTCGGGTAGCGGGGCGCGGGGGTCGCCGCCCTGGGCGGCGACCATGCGGTCCCACACCGCCCGGGCCCGCCCGTCGGCCAGCACCGCGGCCGGGCCGTCGGGCCCGTCGGTCGGCAGGCCGGCCAGCCGGCACATCTCGGTGGCGAGCGCCAGGGTCACCTCGACGAGGTCCGGCGGCCCGCCGCCGTCGAGCACCTCGACGGCCTCGGCGACCTCCAGGGCGTTGCCGCAGGCCCGGCCGAGCGGGGTGTCCATGTCGGTGATCAGCGCCACCGTGCGCACCCCGTGGGCCCGGCCCAGCTCGACCATCGTCTCGGCCAGCCGCCGGGCCCGGTCGAGCTCGGGCAGGAAGGCACCCGAGCCGACCTTGACGTCGAGCACGAGCGCCTCGGTGCCCTCGGCGATCTTCTTCGACATGATCGAGCTGGCGATCAGCGGGATGGCCTCGACCGTGGCGGTGACGTCCCGCAGGGCGTAGAGCTTGCGGTCGGCGGGGCACAGCGACTCGCTCGCCGCGCAGATCACCGCCCCGACGTCGCGCAGCTGCTCGACGATCCGCTCGGCCGGCAGCGTCGCCCGCCAGCCGGGGATGGCCTCCATCTTGTCGAGCGTGCCGCCGGTGTGGCCGAGGCCCCGGCCCGACAGCTGCGGGACGGCCGCCCCGCACGCGGCCACGAGCGGCACGAGGGCGAGCGACACCTTGTCGCCGACGCCGCCCGTCGAGTGCTTGTCGACGGTGGGCCGGCCGACGCCCGACAGGTCGAGGCGCTCGCCGCTGTCGATCATGGCCTGGGTCCACGTCGCCAGCTCGCGGGGCCCCATGTCGCGCAGCAGGATGGCCATGCACAGCGCGGCGGCCTGCTCGTCGGCGATCGTGCCGGCGGTGTAGCCCTCGACGAAGAAGCGGATCTGCTCGTCGGACAGCTCCCCGCCGTCGCGCTTGGTGCGGATGACGTCGAGCACGTCGGTCGTCACGCCAGGTCCTCCGGGCCGAACGCGCCCGGCAGCCACTCCCGCAGCGGGCGCTCGTTCACCAGCAGGTCGGGGCCGCCGGCCTCGTACAGCAGCTGCCGGCACCGGCCGCAGCACGACAGGTCGGCGCCGTCGGGGTCGGTGACCGCCACGGCCACCAGCCGGCCGCCGCCGGTGGCGTGCAGCGACGACACCAGCCCGCACTCGGCGCACAGCGTCAGCCCGTACGACGCGTTCTCGACGTTGCAGCCGACGACGACGCGCCCGTCGTCGGTCAGGCCGGCCGCGCCCACCCGGTAGCGCGAGTAGGGCGCGTAGGCCCGCCGGGCGACCTCGGCCGCCGCCCGACGGAGCGCGCCCCAGTCGACCTCGGCCGGTCCCGGCACGGTCATTCGACCACGTACGGCTGGCCGTCGGCCGCCGGGGCCCGGGACCGGCCGACGACGCCGGCCACCACGACGATCGTGACGACGTAGGGCGTCATCAGCAGGAAGTCGGACGGGATCGGCGTGTCCAGCAGCGCCAGCCGGGTCTGCAGCTCCTCCGAGAACGCGAACACCAGGGCGGCCACGAGGGCGCCGACCGGGTGCCAGCGGCCGAAGATCAGCGCGGCCAGGGCGATGAAGCCCTTGCCGGCGGTCATGTTCTCGTTGAAGCCGCCGGTGGCGTCCAGCGTGAACCACGTGCCGCCGAGGCCGGCCACCGCCCCGCCCAGCATGACCGAGCGGTAGCGGGTGCGGAGCACGTCGATGCCCACGGTGTCGGCCGCCCGGGGGTGCTCGCCGACCGAGCGCACCCGCAGCCCCCACCGGGTGCGGAACAGCCCCCACCAGAGCGCCGCGGTGAGCACGAACACGAGGAACACGTAGATCGTGTTGTGGAACAGCAGCGGGCCGACCAGCGGGAGCCGCTCGAGGCCGGGGATGCCGAAGGCCCGGAAGGCGCCCGGGTCGTTCAGGTCGGTGTACCGGGCGAGCACCTGGGTGCCGAGGTAGCTCGTGAGGCCGAGCGAGAAGATGTTGATGACCGTGCCGCCGATGATCTGGTCGACGCGGTAGGTGATCGCCATGACGCCGAGGAAGGCGCCGAGCAGCACGCCCGCGGCCATGCCGCAGACCAGGCCCACCCACGGCGTGCCGGCCGCGCTGGCGGTCAGCGCGGCGACGAACGCGCCGGCCAGCAGCATGCCCTCGATGGCGATGTTCACGACGCCCGCCCGCTCGCACAGCAGGCCGGCGAAGGCGCCGAGGGCGAGCGGCGTGGCCCGGAACAGCGTCCCGTCGAGGAGGCCGATGATGCTGATGTCGTCGCCGCGGGCCGCCCAGGCCAGCAGGGCCACGACGAACAGCGCCAGGCCGACCCCGAACACGAGGAACGTGCGCCGGCGCACGACCCCGGTGACGAGGAGGGCCCCCAGCGCGGCGACGACGACGCCGAGCACCAGGCCGGTGGCCCGGGCCGGCACCGTCACGTCGGGGATCTGCACGGCGTCCGAGCTGCGGCTGAGCACGAACACGGCGTCGAGCCCCGACTCGCTGCCGATGCCGAACGCCAGCATCGCGACCAGCCCCAGCAGCGCGGTGGCCACGCCGAACCCGACGCGGCGGCGGGCCGCGCTCCGCTCGGCGACCAGGTCGGCCTCGCGGGAGGGCGCCAGCGGTTCGGTGAGCGTCGTCGGCATCACGACCCCCAGCTCGCGGTGAAGGTCTGGGCGGTGCCGCGGCCCGCCTTGATCCGGTAGATCGAGCGGACCAGGGCCGGCGCCGCCACGAACAGGATGATGAGGGCCTGGATGACCACGATGATGTCCACCGGGGTCGAGGTGGCCGCCTGCATGCCGGTCGATCCGGAGCGCAGGGCGCCGAACAGGAACGCCGACACCAGGACGCCGGCGGGGTTGGCCCGCCCGAGCAGGGCGACGGCGATGGCGTCGAACCCGATGAACGAGTAGTAGCCACCCGTCAGCGAGAAGCTCGGCCGGCCGAGGATGTTCGACGTCCCGGCCAGGCCGGCCAGGCCGCCGGCCACGACCATCGCCAGCGCGTACATGGCGGGCACGCTCATGCCGGCGTAGCGGGCCGCGTCGGGGTTGGCGCCGACGGCCCGGAGCCGGAAGCCGGTCGTCGTGCGCTCGAGCAGCCACCACACGGCGACGGCGGCCGCCAGGGCGACGAAGACGCCCGCGTGCACGGTGACCTCGCCGAGCGACACCTCGGGGAGGCGAGCGGACTCCCGCACCGGCTTGGAGATGAGGTCGTCGCGGCCCGGCGGCTGGAAGGCGTCCGAGCGCAGCGCGTAGTCGAGCAGCCGGTACGAGATGTAGTTGAGCATGATCGTGGTGATCACCTCGTGGGCGCCGGTGCGCGCCTTCAGCACGCCGGCGATCCCGCCCCACGCCGCCCCGCCGAGGAAGCCGGCCACCACCGCCAGCGGCAGGTGGATCGGGGCGGGCAGGTCCCAGGTGAAGCCCACCCACCCGGCGCAGGTGGCCCCGATGATCAGCTGCCCGGCCGCGCCGATGTTGAACAGGCCGGCCCGGAAGGCGAAGGCCACCGACAGGCCGGCGAGCGCCAGGGGCGTGGCCTCGACCAGCGTGCGGCCGATGCCGCGCGGCGTCCCCACCGAGCTGCGCCACAGCGCCTCGTAGGACTCGGACACGAGGTCCCAGGAGGCCTCGAGCGCCCCGAGCGGGTCGGAGAGGAACGACCCCCACTCGTCCAGCGTCTCGGGGTCGGTGAAGACCATGACCAGGCCGCCGACGACCAGCGCCGTCACGAGCGCCAGCACGGGGATGACGAGCGCGTTGCCGAGGTCGGCCAGCCGGGCCACGACGGCCCGGCCGCGGCCGCCGCCGGTCCCGGCGCCCGCGTCGCCGCCGTCGCCGCCGGCGGGGGGCGGCGCGGCCGGGGGTTGCTCGGTTGCGGTGGTCACGTGACCGTCACCTCTTCCTCGCCGGTGGCCTCGACGGCGGCGGCCTCCTCGACCGCCCCGGCCATGAGCAGGCCGAGCCGCTCGCGGTTGGCCTCCTCCCGGTCGAGCACGCCGACGACCCGGCCCCGGTAGACGACCGCGATGCGGTCGGCCAGGGCGAGGACCTCGTCGAGCTCGGACGAGTTGAGCAGCACCGCCACGCCCTCGTCGCGCTTGGCGACGATCTGGCGGTGGATGTACTGGATCGAGCCCACGTCCAGCCCCCGGGTCGGCTGGCTGAGCACGAGCAGCCGGTCGGCGTGGAAGAACTCGCGGGCGATGATGACCTTCTGCTGGTTGCCGCCCGACAGGTTGCCCACCGGCGTGTCGATCGACGGCGTGCGCACGTCGAACTCCTCGACCAGCCGGGCGGCGTGGCGCCGCACCTCCCGGCGGTTGATGACCGACCGGCGGGAGAACGGCCGGCGGTCGAGCTGGTTGAGCACGAGGTTGTCGGCCACCGGCAGCGAGCCGATCAGGCCGTCGCGCTGGCGGTCCTCGGGCACGTGGGCCAGGCCCGCCCGGAACATGGCCCGGGGGTCGTGGCCGGTGACGTCCCGTCCGTCGAGGCGGACGGCGCCGGCGTCCACCGGCCGCAGCCCGCAGATCGCCTCGACCAGCTCGCTCTGGCCGTTGCCCTGCACGCCGGCGATGGCCAGGATCTCGCCCGCCCGCACGGTGAGCGACACCCCGTCGACGGCCCGGTGGCCCCGGTCGTCGGACACGACGAGGCCGTCGACCTCGAGCACCGGCTCGCCCGGCCGGGCCGGCGCCTTGTCCACGACGAGCTGGACGTCGCGCCCGACCATCATCGCCGCCAGCGCCTGCTCGTCGGTCTCGGCCGGCGTCGTGTGCCCGACGACCTCGCCGCCGCGCAGCACGGTGATGCGGTCGGCGATGCCGAGCGCCTCCCGCAGCTTGTGGCTGATGAAGATGACGGACCGGCCGCCGTCGGCGAGCTGGCGGATGATCGCCATCAGCTCGTCGATCTCGTGCGGGGTCAGCACCGCGGTCGGCTCGTCGAGGATGAGGCAGCGGGCGTCGCGGTAGAGCGCCTTGAGGATCTCCACCCGCTGCTGGACGCCGACCGGCAGGTCCTCGATCACGGCGTCGGGGTCGACCGCCAGCCCGTAGCGGTCGGACAGCTCCTCGACCCGGCGCCGGGCCTCGACCCGGTCCAGGCGCCCGAGGGGGCCGGTCGGCTCGACGCCGAGCATGACGTTCTCGGCGACGGTGAAGACCGGGACCAGCATGAAGTGCTGGTGGACCATGCCGATGCCGGCCGCGATGGCCTGCGCCGGCGAGCGGCAGTCGAACGGCTCGCCGTCGAGGCACACCTCGCCCTCGTCGGCCCGGTAGAGGCCGAAGAGGATGTTCATGAGGGTCGACTTGCCCGCCCCGTTCTCGCCCAGCAGGGCGTGGACCTCACCGCTCTCGACGGTGAGGTCCACGCCCTTGCACGCGACGACGCCGGGGAACCGCTTGGTGATGCCCCGGAGCTCGACCTTCACCGCGCGCTCCGAGTCGGTGCCCGGCGATCCACTCAGCCCTCGTCGGGCGACGTCTGGATCTCGCCGTCGATGATCTGCTGGCGCAGCTCCTCGAGCCGGTCCTTGACCTCCTGCGGGACCTGGTCCTCGAACTCGTGGAACGGCGCGATGCCGACGCCGTCGTTCTCGAGCGTGCCGAGGTTGGTGCCGCCCTCGAACTCGCCGTTGGCGGCGGCGATGGCCACGTCGTAGACGGCGACGTCCATGTTCTTCATGACCGACGTGAGGAACAGGTCGCAGGCGTCCGGGACCGACACGCAGCCGTCGGTGTCGACCCAGATCAGCTTGGCGTCCGAGCCCGACGCCTCGATGGCCGCGATCGAGCCCAGGCCGACCGGACCGGCCACCGGCATGATGACGTCGGCGCCCTGGTCGAGCAGGGTCTCGGTCGTGGCCCGGCCCTTCGACTCGTCCTCGAAGTCGCCGGTGAACAGGCCGTCGTTCTGGGCGTTGTCCCAGCCGATGAGCCGCACGTCCGTGCCGTTGTCGGCGTTGTACTGCTCGACGCCGAGCTGGAAGCCCTTCATGAAGATGTTGACCGTCGGGATGTTGATCCCCCCGTAGGTCCCGACGACGCCGGTCTCGGACATCGCCGCGGCCACGTAGCCGGCCAGGAACGCCGCCTCGTCGGTGGCGAACACGAGCTCGGCCACGTTGTCGTAGTCGCGGTCCTCCTCGGCCTCGGCGTCGAAGAGGTCGTTGTCGACGATGGCGAAAAGCTGGTCGGGGTTCTGCTCGGCCGCGTCGGCGGTGGCGTCGCCCAGCAGGAAGCCGACGGTGACGATCAGGTCGCACCCCTGATCCATCAGCGCCTGGATGTTGGGGGCGAAGTCCGCCTCGCTCTGCGACTCGAGCACCCGCGGCTCGAAGCCCAGCTCCTCGCCGGCGTCCTGGACGCCCTTGTAGGCCGTCTCGTTGAAGGACTTGTCGTCGACACCGCCGGTGTCGGTCACCTGGCAGGCGGTGAAGTCACCACCGCCGTCGCCGCCACCGCCGCCTGCTTCGGTGTCGTCGTCGTCATCGCCGCACGCAGCGGCGAGCATCGCCAGCGCGAGCAGCGCGGCAAGGGCCTTGACCCCTCGTCGTTGCATCATTCCGCTCGTACTCCCTGTCGAGTCGCGGTGGCCACGGCAGCCACGGGTCGGCACCCTAGTCACATTCCCCAGCGCGACGAGAGGTTGCGCGACGTTTCGGCCACGTCCCGGCCGGTTTCGTCACCGATCTGTCACCAACCGCGGACGGTGCGTACCGAGCCGTGGGGCGTCGCGGTGCGATCGGTGGCGGCCACGGGGGCCGGGGCAGGGCGGGGGCGGTAGCGTCCCGGGCGTGCTGACACCCCCGACCGATCCCTTCGACCTCGCCCAGCGCGCCGCGGCCGACCTGGCCCGGGCCACGGGGGTCGAGCGCCACGACGTCGCGGTCGTGCTCGGGTCGGGCTGGCGCCCGGCGGCCGACCGGATGGGGGAGGTCGTGCGCGAGCTCGCCACGACCGACCTGCCCGGCTTCCCCGAGGCCACCGTGCCCGGCCACGCCGCCGCCGTGCGCTCGATCGAGGCCCCGGGCGGGCGGCGGGTCCTCGCGTTCCTCGGGCGGGTCCACGGCTACGAGGGCCACGGGCCGGAGACGGTCGTGCACCCGGTGCGCACCGCGCACGCCGCCGGGTGCAGCGTCGTCGTGCTGACCAACGCGGCCGGCGGCATCCGCGAGGGGCTGGCGGTGGGGCAGCCGGTGCTCATCGCCGACCACCTCAACCTCACCGGGCGGTCGCCGGTGGCGGGACCGATGCCCGCGACCGGCCTGCCGCCCCGCTTCGTCGACCTGACCGACGCCTACTCCGGGCGCCTGCGCGACCTGGCCCGGGAGGTCGAGCCCTCGCTCACCGAGGGCGTCTACGCCGGCCTGCCCGGGCCGCACTACGAGACCCCGGCGGAGATCCGGATGCTCCGCACCCTCGGGGCCGACCTCGTCGGCATGTCGACCGTGTGGGAGACCATCGCCGCCCGCCACCTCGGCCTCGAGGTGCTCGGGCTGTCGCTCGTCACCAACCTGGCCGCCGGGGTCGGCGGGGTGCCGCTCGACCACGACGAGGTGCTGGCCGCCGGCCGGGCCGCCGCCGAGCGGATGGGCGACCTCCTCGCCGAGGTCGTCCGCCGGCTCTGAGGCGGGCCCCGGGGCGTGCCCGTAGCATCGGCCCCGATGGACGGCGACCGGCTGGTGGCGGCGGCGCGGGCCTGGCGGGACGAGGACCCCGACCCCGAGACCCGGGCCGAGCTCGACGCGCTGCTGGGCGGGGAGGGCGGCGAGCCCGACCTGGCGGCGCTGGCCGACCGGTTCGGCGCCCGCCTCGAGTTCGGCACCGCCGGGCTGCGGGGCGAGATGGGGGCCGGGCCCAACCGGATGAACCGGGCCGTCGTCATCCGGGCGACCGCCGGGCTGGCCGCCTGGCTGGCCGACCGGGGCCACGCCGGCGAGCCGGTCATCGTCGGCCACGACGCCCGCCACCGCTCGGACCGCTTCGCCGCCGACGCCGCCGCGGTGCTGGCCGCCGCCGGCTTCGCCGTGCACCTGGCCGACCGCCCGCTGCCGACGCCGGTCGTCGCCTTCGGCACCACCCACCTGGGCTGCTGCGCCGGCGTGCAGGTGACGGCCAGCCACAACCCGCCCCGGGACAACGGCTACAAGGTCTACCTGGGTGACGGCGCCCAGATCGTGCCGCCGGTCGACGCCGAGGTCGCGGCCCGCATCGACGCCGTCGGGCCGCTGGCCGGCGTGCCCCGGGCCGCCGACGGCGACCCCCGGGTCCGGCGGGTGGGCGACGCGCTCGTGGACGCCTACGTCGCCGGGGCGGTGGCGCAGGCCGTCGAGCCCGACGCCCGCGACCTGCGGATCGCCTACACGCCGCTGCACGGCGTGGGGCGCGACGTCCTGGTGCGCGTGCTGACCGAGGCCGGCTTCCCGGCGCCGGCGGTCGTGCCCGAGCAGGCCGGCCCCGACCCGGACTTCCCGACCGTCGCGTTCCCCAACCCCGAGGAGCCCGGCGCCCTCGACCTCGCGCTCGACCTGGCCCGGCGCACCGGGGCCGACGTCCTGCTGGCCAACGACCCCGACGCCGACCGGCTGGCCGTCGCCCTGCCGCCCCGGCCGGGGGCGGGCGGGGGGTGGCGGGTGCTCTCCGGCGACGAGATCGGGATCCTGCTGGCCGACTGGCTGCTCGAGCACGGCAGCGGGCCCGACCGCCTGGTGGTGACGACGATCGTGTCGTCGTCGATGCTCGGCCGCCTGGCGGCCGCCCGGGGGGTGGCGTACGCCGAGACCCTGACCGGCTTCAAGTGGATCGCCCGGGCCGCCCGCGAGCGCCCCGGCCTGCGCTTCGTCTACGGCTACGAGGAGGCGCTCGGGTCGTGCGTGGGCACGCTCGTGCGGGACAAGGACGGCATCACGGCGGCGCTGGCCTTCGCCGAGCTGGCCGCGGCCGAGAAGCGGCGGGGGCGCACGGTGCACGACCGCCTGGACGACCTGGCCCGCGAGCTGGGCGTGCACGCCACCGGCCAGCGGTCGGTGCGGGTCGCGGGCCTGGACGGCCGTGCCCGCATGCGGGCCGCGGTCGACGCGCTGGCGGCGACGCCGCCCCGGGAGCTCGCCGGCGTGCCGGTGACCGAGGTCGAGGACCTGCGACCCGGCGGGCGCCTGCCGCCGACGGACGCGGTCGTCGTGCGGGGCGAGGGCGTCCGGCTCGTCGTGCGGCCCTCGGGCACCGAGCCCAAGATCAAGTGCTACGCCGAGGCGGTCGTCCCCGTCGCCGGCGGCGCCCCCGAGGACCTGGCCGCGGCCCGGGCGCGGGGCGCGGCGACGGTCGACGCCATCCTCGACCAGGCGGTCGCCCTCGTCGGCTGAGGTCACGCGGGGGTCCCGGGCGACGATCCCGGCGCGCGGGCGCCGAGGTGCGAGACTCGGGGCCCGTATGGAGCTGCACGTCGTCGACCACCCGCTCGCCGCCCGCCTGCTCACCCGCCTCCGCGACGAGACCACCGACCGGGCGACCTTCCGCCTGGCCATGGACGAGCTCGCGGGCATGCTGGTGTACGAGGCGTGCCGCAACCTCAGCGTCGAGCCCGTCGAGGTCACGACGCCGATCGGCCGGGCCGCCGGCGTCCGCATCTCCGACCCGCCGCTCGTCGTGCCGGTGCTGCGGGCCGGCCTCGGCCTGCACGGCGCGGTGCTCCGGCTGCTGCCCGAGACCGAGACGGCCTTCATCGGCGTCGCCCGCAACGAGGCCACGCTGCAGCCGGAGCCGTACATGAACTCGGTGCCCGCCGACCTGTCCGGCCGGTCGGTCCTCGTGCTCGACCCCATGCTGGCCACCGGCGGCTCGCTGGCCCACGCCTGCCGCATCCTGCGGGACCGGGGTGCCGGCCACCTCACCGGCGTCTGCGTCCTCGCCGCCCCCGAGGGCCTCGACCACATCCGGTCGACGGGCCTGGTCGACCGGGTGGTCACCGCCGCGGTCGACGAGCGGCTGGACGAGCGGGCCTTCATCGTCCCCGGCCTGGGCGACGCCGGCGACCGGCTGTTCGGCACCGCCTGAGCTGCAGGCCCGCGTGGTTCCGGCGGTCAGGTGGCGGGGCCGACCGGGATGGCGCCGACGGCCGCCGGGTTGACGTGGTCGCGGACCTTGCGGAGCAGGGCCGTCAGCTGCGCCCGCTCGGCCGGGGACAGCACGCCGGTCACGCACCGCTCGACGTGGTCGAGGTGCGGGCGGACCGCCGAGCGGAGGGTGGACAGCCCCGCCGGGGTCAGCGCCGTGTACGCGCCCCGGCCGTCGGACGGGCAGGGCTTCCGGGCCACGAGCCCGGCTGCCTCCAGGCGGTCGACCGCACGGGTCAGCCCGCTCGGCGTCAGGCCCGACCGGGCGGCGAGGTCGCTCATGCGCAGGTGCCGGCCGGGCGCGCGGGCCAGCCGCAGCAGGAGCTCGAACGACTGGAGCGTCAGCCCCGTGTCGCGGACGAGCTGCTTGTCGAGCTGCGACCGGACGGCGGCGCTGCTCTCGAGCAACAGCCCCACCAGGGTGAGCCGCTCGTCGTCCAGGGCCGCCATCGCCGACAGCTTACGGCGGCGACCCCGCCGGGCCCGGGCCCGGCGCGCCCACCGGGCCCGTCAGTAGTGCCAGGGGAACGGCGACCAGTCGGGCTCCCGCTTCTCGAGGAAGGCGTCCCGCCCCTCCTGGGCCTCGTCGGTGCCGTAGGCCAGGCGGGTGGCCTCGCCGGCGAAGACCTGCTGGCCGACCAGCCCGTCGTCGATCAGGTTGAAGGCGAACTTCAGCATCCGCTGCGCCGTCGGGCTCTTCCCCATGATCTTGCGGGCCCACTCGAGGCCGACCCGCTCGAGGTCCTCGTGGTCGACGACGGCGTTGACCATCCCCATCCGGTGGGCGTCCTCGGCGGTGTAGGTCTCGCCGAGGAAGAAGATCTCCCGGGCGAACTTCTGGCCCACCTGGCGGGCGAGGTAGGCCGAGCCGAACCCGCCGTCGAAGCTGGCGACGTCGGCGTCGGTCTGGCGGAACCGGGCGTGCTGGCGGCTGGCGATCGTCAGGTCGCAGACGACGTGGAGGCTGTGCCCGCCGCCCGCCGCCCAGCCGGGCACCAGGCAGACGACGATCTTCGGCATCATCCGGATGAGCCGCTGCACCTCGAGGATGTGCAGCCGACCCGTGCGGGCCGGGTCGACGGTCTCCGCGGTCTCGCCCTCGGCGTACCGATAGCCGTCACGGCCCCGGATGCGCTGGTCGCCGCCCGAGCAGAAGGCCCAGACGCCGTCCTTCGGCGACGGCCCGTTGCCGGTGAGCAGCACGCAGCCGACGTCCGGCTGCTGGCGGGCGTGGTCGAGCACCCGGTAGAGCTCGTCCACGGTGTGGGGCCGGAACGCGTTGCGCACCTCGGGCCGGTCGAACGCCACGCGGACCGCCCCGACGTCGCGGGCGCGGTGGTAGGTGATGTCGGTCAGCTCGTCGAACCCCTCGACCTCGTCCCAGGCGTCGGGATCGAACAGCTCGGAAACCATGGGCACCTCCAGCGGACGACCCGGCCGTTCTAGTCGCCGGTCGCCGCGGTGCCGTAACGCTCGTGGTGGATCACCTCGTCGACCGGACGGCGGGGCTTGGTGCCGTAGCGGCCGACCGGCCAGCCGAGGGGCACGATGCAGCAGGGCTCGACGGTCAGCGGCAGGCCGAGGATGCGGCGGGCCATCGTCACCGACCACAGGGGCAGCGTGATGAGCGAGGCGCCGAGGCCGACGGCCCGGGCGGCGAGCAGCAGGTTCTGGACGCTCGGGTAGATCGAGCCGTAGTGCGAGCTGGCGGCGACGGCGGGCGAGGGCAGGTAGGGGAGCTTGCTCCCGCCCCGCAGGCAGGCGACGACCAGCACGGGGATCTCGGTGAAGTGCTCGACCTGCCAGCGCACCGAGCGCAGGATCCGCGCCGTCTGGGGGTCGTCGCCCCGCACCCGCTCCCCGAGGCCGCCGTAGACGGCCCAGGCCCGCCGGTACTGCGCCTGCAGCCTCGCCTTGGTCGCCCGGTCGGTGACGACGACGAACTCCCAGTTCTGGCCGTTCGACCCGGTGGGCGCCTCGAGCGCCAGCTCGATCAGCCGGCGGACGACCGCCGGCGCGACCGGGTCGGGCCGCACCCGGCGGACGGCCCGCTGGGTGAGCATCGCCTCGGACAGCGGCATGCGCAGGCGGCGCTCGATCTCGTCGAGGTCGTCGGTGGGGGCGAGGTCGGTGGCGTCGTGCTCCATGCCCCGAGCATCGCGGACGGTGCCGGGCGCCGCGGCGGGGTGACGGGGACGGGCGCGGCGACGGGCCGCCGCGGTCAGCCGTCGCCGCCCGGGGCGCCCGACAGGTCGACCTGCGAGCGGAGCAGGTCCATGACGTGGGCGGCGACGAGGTCGCTGCCCACGTCGGTCAGGTGGATGCCGTCGGGCTGGCGGACCGCGACCGGCGCGCCGGACGCGGGGTCGGCCACGGCGTCGGCGTAGGCCCCGTCGGGGCCGCCGACGACTCGGGCGAGGTCGACGACGTGCACCCAGGGCCGGGTGGCGGCCTGCTCGGCGTAGATGGCGGTGATCGCCGCCATCCGGGCGCTGTAGCCGGGCTCGCGCATCGGCGGCGGGCCGATCCAGACGACGAGGCGCCCGTCGCCCCCCAACCGGTCCATCAGCTCGCCGACCCGCCGGCCGTACTCGTCGGCCCAGCCGGGCTCGTCGACCTGGGCCGGGGTGCCGTCCGGGCGCACGATCCCCTGGGCGTCGTTGACGCCGAGGACCAGTACGACGACCTCGGGGTCGTGCTCGTCGAGGGCCTCCTCGACCGCCGCCGGCCAGTCGAAGTAGTCGCGCCGGGTGAGGCCCGAGGCCGCCTCGTAGCGGACCTCGGTCTCGACGACACCGGTGGCGTCCCCGGCCGCCGCCAGCGAGCGGCCGATCGCCTGGGCCATGAAGTCGCCGCCGACCCACACCCGCAGCGGGTCGTCCGGGGTCGGCGCCCGCGGCCCGTCGTCGCGCTCGGTGCCCTCCTCGCCCTCGCCGTCACCGGCCGGCTCGTCGCCGCCGTCGCCCCGGGGCGCGGCGCGGTCGCCGTCCTGCCGGCGGGCGCCGTCGCGCCCGGTCGCCGCGGGGCCGTCGCCGCCGTCCCCCGACAGCGCGTCGAGCGCGTCCCGGATCCGCGTCAGCTGCAGGGCGTTGCCGACGTCCTGGACGGGGTGGAGCACGGCCAGGGTCCGGTCGCGGGCCGGTCCCGGCGGCTGCGCCTCGACGCGGGCGACGAGGTCGTCGACGTTGACGAGCAGGGCGAGCACGAGCGTGGCCACGAGCACGACGAGCACCCGCCCGGCGGGCTGCACGCCGGCCACGAGGTCGTCGTCGTCCACCGGGAGCGGCTCGTCGTCGTCCGGCGGCTCGCGGTCCTCGGGCGGCGACCCCCGCCACCGGAACCGGTCGGTCCACCGGGGCCCGGCGCCCCCGGGGTCGTCGTCGAGGTCCAGCTCGTCGTCGGCCACCGCGACGTCGTCCGCCGGCCAGTCGTCGCCGTCGCCCTCGGCGGCCCGCTCGCCCGTCCGGTCGGCGTCCGACGACCGGGACCCGGGTCCCTCCAGCGCCCCGACCCGCCGGCCCCGGGTGCGCCGGCCGACCCACCACCACCAGCGCGCCCCCAGCGCGTCGAGGTCGTCGGGGAGCGTGGGGTCGTCGCCCGGCCACCCGGGCGGGACCGGTGCACGCTGGGCGTCGGTGTCGGTGGTCGACATCAGAACGGCAGCCGTCCGAACGGGAGCGGACCGTCGGGGCCGAGCGCGGCGATGAGGGTGAGCCCCGCCGCCAGGACGGCGACCTGGGCGGCCGGCGCCAGGGTCGAGAACCGGGCCCGGGCCCCGTAGGTGACCTCGGTGGGGACGAAGTGGCTGGCCACGGTCGCGGCGAGGACCGCGAGGACGAGCGGGGTGACGAGCCCCGCGCCCCCCGGGGCGAGGGTGAGCACCCGCCCCAGCACCTCGACGGCGTCGCCGACCGTGCCCGCCCGGTAGACGACGAAGGCGAGGCAGACGAGGTGGAAGGTCACGAACCAGTGCACCGGGGCCGTCAGCGCCGTCGGCAGCAGCGCCGTCGGCTCCCGCCGCTCGGCCCGGGCGGCCGCCGCCTGCTCGGCGATCACGTAGACGCCGTGGACGACGCCCCACAGGGCGAAGTTCCAGCCGGCGCCGTACCAGAGGCCGCCGACCACCATCGTCACCATGACGTTGCGGGGCCGGAGGTGGCGGCCCCGCCAGCTGCCGCCGAGCGGCACGTAGACGTAGTCGCGCAGCCAGTGCGACAGCGTCAGGTTCCAGCGGTCCCAGAAGTCGCGCACCGACAGCGCCGCGAACGGGGCGTCGAACGCCCGCGGGTACTCGATGCCGAGCAGCAGGCCGCACCCGATGGCGATGTCGGTCGCGCCGGAGAACGCGGCGTAGACCTGCACGGCGACGCCGTAGGCGGCGACCAGCAGCTCGAGCCCGCTCGCCTGCGCCGGCGCCGCGAACGCCGGGTCGACCAGCTCCTCGGCGAGCCACGGCGCGATCACGACGGCCTTGACGAGGCCGGACCCGACGAGCACGAAGGCGTCGGTGGCCGGGACCCGCCGGGGGTCGGGGCGCTCGTGGAACTGGGGCACCAGCTCGTCGACCCGCACGACGGGGCCGGCGACCAGGTGGGGGAAGAAGCAGAGGTAGAGGAGCAGGTCGGCGAAGGCCACCGGCTCGACCTCGCCGCGCCCGACGTCGACGAGGTAGCCGATGGCGTGGAGCACGTAGATCGAGATGCCGACGGGGACGACCACGTCGACCACCGGCTCGCTGCCCGACCAGCCCAACCGCTCGAGCGCCCCGGTCACGGAGTCGACGAGGAAGCCGCGGTAGGCGAGGGCGGCGAGCACCGCGACCTCCGCCGCCACCGCCGCCCGGACGATGCGCCGGCTCACCGGGGTCGGGTCGCCCTCGGGCATCGCCCGGTGGGCGGCGGCCGCCGCCGCCCACCCGAGGGCCGCCACGCCCAGGACGACCAGCGCGAAGCGCACGTCGACCCAGGCGCAGAAGTAGAGGCTGAAGGCGATCATCGTCGCCCGCCACACCAGGGGGTGGGGGCGCAGCAACCAGTTCGCCACGAAGGCGGCGAGGAAGAAGATCGCGAAGGCGACGGTGGGGAACTGCATCCCGAGCCCCGTGACGACGGCTGCGGCTGGGTCCGGCGGCGATCGTAGTGACGCCGCCCCGCCGCGTCGGCGATGGTCCCCCCGCCCCCGGCGGCGTCAGGCCATGGCCTCGTCGATGCGGGCGAGCACCTCGTCGTCGAGGCGGTCGAGCACCTCGAGCGACCGCATGTTCTCCTCCACCTGCTCGACCCGGCTGGCGCCCGTGATGACCGTGGACACGTTCGGGTTGCGGGCGCACCAGGCGATGCTGAGCTGGGCCAGCGTGCAGCCGAGGTCGTCGGCGATGGCGGCCAGGCGGCGCACCTTGGCGTTGCGCTCGGGGTCGGTGAGCAGCTTGGCCAGCCACTCGTAGCCCGGCAGGGTGGCCCGGCTGCCCTCCGGGATGCCGTCGAGGTACTTGCCGGTCAGCAGGCCGGAGGCGAGCGGGCTCCAGGTCGTCAGGCCGAGGCCGATGTCCTCGTAGAGGCGGGCGTAGCTGCGCTCGACCTTGCGCCGGTTGAACAGGTTGTACTCCGGCTGCTCGACGACCGGCTTGTGCAGGTGGTGGCGCTCGGCGATCTCCCAGGCGGCCCGGATCTCGTCGGCCGACCACTCGGAGGTGCCCCAGTACAGCGCCCGGCCCGACGAGATGATGTCGGACATCGCCCACACCGTCTCCTCGATGGGCGTCTCGGGGTCGGGGCGGTGGCAGTAGATCAGGTCGAGGTGGTCGAGGCCGAAGCGCTCGAGCGACCCGTCGATCGCCTCGAGGAGGTACTTCCGGTTGAGGGTGTGGTGGGCGTTCACCGTGTCGCTCAGCCCCCAGAAGTACTTCGACGACACGATGAACGAGCTGCGGGGCCAGCCGAGCTCGGCGATGGCGCGGCCCATGATGCGCTCGGACTCGCCGCCTGCGTAGGCCTCGGCGTTGTCGAAGAAGTTGACGCCGGCCTCGTAGGCCGCGGCCATGCAGTCGCGGGCACGGCCCACGTCGAGCTGCGGCCCGAAGCTGACCCACGACCCGAACGACAGCACGCTCACCTTGAGGCCGGTGCGGCCGAGCCGGCGGTACGGCATCTCCATCGCTGCTGCCTCCTTCGCGAACGACACGCCCCGGGGGTCGGGCGACCGGCCCCCGACCCTACCGGCTGGGGCCGCGGCGCCCGCGCCGGGCGGCCCCGCCGGTGCCCCCGCCGTTTTCGGCTGCCGGAGCGGTGCTCTGCCAGACTTGGCGCCATGCGAGCGGTGGTCATCTACGAGAGCCTGACGGGCAACACGGCCAAGGCGGCCCGGCTCATCGCGCACGAGGTGGCCGCCCGCGGCGTCGACGTCGCCGTCTACCCGATCACCGACGTCGACCTGAAGGCCCTGGCCGAGGCCGACGTCGTCTTCGTCGGCACGTGGGTGGACGGGCTCGTCCTGTTCGGCCACCGCCCCGGCCGCGCCGGGCGGCTCCGCTCGCTGCCGGTCATCGACGGCAAGCGGGTGGCCGCGTTCATGACCTACGCGATCCACGCCGGCAAGGCGCTCGACCGCTTCGCCCGCCTGCTCGAGGAGCGCGGCGGCGAGGTCGTGGCCCGTACGCTGCTGCGCCGCGACCGCCTCGAGCAGGGGGTGGCCGACTTCGTCACCGCCTCGCTCGCCACCGTCCCGGCCTGACCGGGGCCCTGCGGCGGGCGCACCGTCCGCACCACTGGGGGGGAGACCGACCGTGCGAACCAGGACCCGCCGCATGCTCCTGTGGGCGCTGGCCGGGGTGGCCGCGCTGGTGGCCGCCGGGGTCGTCTACCTCGAGGGCGACGGGTCGGCGCAGCGGGCGCTGCCCGAGTCGCCGGAGCCGGCCGTGCCCGACGACCCGGGGCCGGGGTGCGGGGCGGCGGCCGTGACCGACCCCGCCGACCTGCGGGTGGACCGCACGCTGGCCCGCTGCGGCCCGGGGGCCCCCGAGCCCCGACCGCTCGCCGAGCCCGTGACGCTGCGGGTGGCCGTCGACGACCGCAGCGAGGCCCTCGCCCCGCTGCTCGTGGCCGACGCGCTCGGCGAGCTGGAGGCCGAGAACCTGGCGGTCGAGATCGTCGACCTCGACCAGCGCGAGGCCTACGCGGCGATGGCCCGGGGCGAGGTCGACGTCGTGGTCGGCGGCGTCGACGCCGCCTTCTACGACGCCGTCGCCCAGGGCCTCGACGCCCGGCTCGTCCTCGGCGGCCAGGTCGCCCGGTCGCCGAGCGACCTCGACACGCCCCAGACGGGCCTGTGGTTCCGCGCCGACCTCGTCTCCTCCCGGGGGAGCTGGTCGAACGTGCGGGGGCACACCGTCCTGGTCCCCGGCGGGCCCGGGGCGGCGGCCACCTACCCGATCGAGACCGTGCTCGGCCAGCACGAGCTCGACGTCAACGTCGTCTCGTTCGTCGACGCCTCGTCGACCGACGCCGCCGCCCGGCTGTCGGCCGCCGAGGTGGGCGCCGCCTGGCTGACCGAGCCGGCCGCCAGCCGGGCCGCGCAGGACGACGCGCTCCGCCTCGTCGCCACGCTGCCGGGCAGCGAGACCATCGACGGCACCGTGTTCTCGCCCCGCCTCCTCGGCCCCGACCGCGACGCCGGGCTGGCCTACGCCCGGGCCGTCCTCCGCACGATCAACACCCACCTGGCCGACGGGTACTCGGACGAGGCGCTCGTGGCGGTGGCCGCGGCGCTGGACGTGCCCGAGGACGAGGTCGCGGCGGGGTCGCCGCCGCTGTTCGACTGGGAGGTCCGGGCCGGCACGACGACCCGCATGCAGGAGGCCTTCCTGCGCACGGGTGCCGTCGCCTACGAGCAGGTGCTGCCCGAGGACCGGCTGGTGGACCGCAGCGTCGTCGCCGAGGTCGTCGGCGAGGGCGCCTGACCCGGCCCGTCAGCGGCTCCCGGCGGCCCAGCTCCAGGCGTAGTCCGGGTCCTCGCAGGCCCGGGCGGCCGGCCCGAGGCCGAGCGGCGCGAACGTGTCGACCATGACCGCCAGCTCGTCCGTCGAGTCCTGCCCGAGCGACGCCTCGACCGCGCCCGGCTGCGGCCCGTGGGTGAACCCCGCCGGGTGGAGGGTGATCGACCCCGCGCCGATGCCCGAGCCCTTGCGGCTCGTGAAGTCGCCGTCGCAGTAGTAGAGGACCTCGTCGCTGTCGACGTTGGCGTGGTTGTACGGGCTGGGGACGGCCAGCGGGTGGTAGTCGAGCTTGCGGGGCACGAAGCTGCAGACCACGAAGTTGGGCCCGGCGAAGGTCTGGTGCACCGGCGGCGGCTGGTGGACCCGCCCGGTCAACGGCTCGAAGTCGTGGATCGACAGCCGGTACGGGTAGAGGCAGCCGTCCCAGCCCACGACGTCGAAGGGGTGGTGGGCGTAGCGGTAGCGGGTGACGCCGCTCCGCTGGCGGACGAGCACCTCGATCCCCTCGTCGGGCACGGGGTCGTCGACGACCAGCGGCTCCTCCGGCGCGTGCAGGTCGCGCTCGCAGTAGGGGCTGTGCTCGAGGAACTGGCCCGTCGGCGACAGGTACCGGGCCGGCGGGCCGACGTGGCCCCGGGCCTCGATGACCAGCGCCACGACGGGCTCGTCCCCGGTCGGCACCCAGCGGTGGGTCGTCCCGGTGGGCACGACGACGTAGTCGCCGGCCCGGCAGTCCAGCGCGCCGAAGACCGACTCGAGGCGGGCGGCGCCGCTGCGGACGAAGACGATCTCGTCGCCGGTCGCGTTGCGGTAGAGCCCGCTCGGCTCGGTGGCCGCGGCGGCGAGCAGGCGCACGTCGTCGTTGGCGAGCAGCAGCCAGCGGCCACCGACGAGGTCGCCGCCCGGCTCGAGCTCGCCGGTGCGGAAGTGGCGGGGGAGGAGCGGCTCGTTGGGCGTGACGCCGGCGCCGTCGCCGGCGGGCGGCCGGACCGTCTCGGCCCCGACGAGGGCGGTGGGGGGCCGGCGGTGGTAGAGCAGCGCCGAGTCCGACGAGAAGCCGTCGGCGCCCATGAGCTCCTCGGCGTAGAGGCTGCCGTCGGGGGCGCGGAACTGGGTGTGGCGCTTGGGCGGGACCTCGCCCACCCGGCGGTAGTGCGGCATCGGCACCTCCTGGGCGGCCGGCGGGTGCTGTGTGCCAGTTGGGTGACAGCGGGCACATCGGCCCGCAGGCGGACACTAACCTCCGTCGCCCGGAGGTGCCTGGTTGGCTGGACCCCTCGATCACGCGCTCGTCCGCCTCTTCGACGACGCCGGGCTGTTCCCGCCCGCCAGGCTCCCGATGGCCGAGGCGCTCGCGGCCCACGCCCGGGCGCTCGACGGCCCCCACCACGGCGTCGTGGGCCCGTTCCTCTGCCCGGTGGGGCGCCTGGCCGAGCTCGAGGCCTGCGTCGCCGCGGGGGCGGCGCGGCCGCCGGCGCTCGGCCTCATCGGCCACGACGGCCCGGTCGACTGGGGCCGGGCCCTGGCGACGCCGGGCGTCGTGCAGGTCGAGGCGCCCCTCGGCGTGCGGATGCCGGCGCCGCCGGCCAACGTGCTCCGCTACCTCGAGCTGCCCCACCACGGCGACGTGCAGGCGGCCCTCGACGCCGTCGAGGGCGCCGGCGCCCGGGCCAAGGTGCGCTGCGGCGGCCTGACCCCGGACGCCGTGCCCCGGCCGTCCTGGCTGGCCGAGGTGCTCGTCGGCTGCGCCACCCGGGGGCTGCCGCTCAAGGCCACCGCCGGGCTGCACCAGCCCTACTACCGGGCCGGCGGGCCCGAGGGGGCCCGCCACGGGTTCGTCAACCTGCTGGCCGCGGCCGCGGCGGCCGCCGGCGGCGCGACGGTGACGGACGTGACCGCGGTCCTCACCTACGAGGAGCCGGCCGCCGCCGTCCTGCCCTCCCGCCTGCAGGGCGCCCGCCGGCTGCTGGCGTCCATCGGCACCTGCTCGATCGACGAGCCGCTCGCGGCGCTGGCCGAGCGGGGGCTCCTGTGACCGCGCTGCGGTCGTGGGTGCCGGGGGCCGACGGGTCGGGCTTCCCGGCGGAGCACCTGCCCTACGGCGTGTTCTCGACCGGTGACGGGCCGGCCCGGGTCGGCGCCCGCATCGGCGACCACGTCGTCGACCTGGCGCGGCTCGCCGCCGACGACGCCGGCGGCGTCGGCGCCGTGGGCGACGTCTTCGCCCGGCCCTCCCTCAACGCCTTCATGGCCGCGGGGCCGGACGCCTGGCGGCACGTGCGGTCCCGGCTGACCGAGCTGGTCTGCGACGCCGCCGCCCGGCCGCTGGTGGAGCCGGCGCTCGTGCCCGTCGACCGCACCCGGGCGCACCTGCCGGTCGAGGTCGCCGACTACGTCGACTTCTACAGCTCGCTCGAGCACGCGACGAACCTCGGCCGCCTGTTCCGCCCCGACGGCGAGCCGCTGCTGCCCAACTGGCGCCACCTGCCGGTCGGCTACCACGGGCGGGCCGGGACGGTCGCCGTGTCGGGTACGCCGGTCCCCCGGCCGTCCGGGCAGCGCCGGGTGGGGGACGAGGTCGTGTTCGGGCCGTCCGAGCGGCTCGACATCGAGCTGGAGGTCGCGGCGGTGGTGGGCGTGCCGTCGGTCCCGGGGCGGCCGGTCCCGACGGACCGGGCGGCCGAGCACGTCTTCGGGATCGCGCTGCTCAACGACTGGTCGGCCCGCGACATCCAGGCGTGGGAGTACCAGCCGCTCGGGCCCTTCCTCGGCAAGTCGTTCGCCACGACGCTCGCCGCCTGGGTCACGCCGCTCGACGCGCTGGCGCCGTGCCGGGTGCCGGGCCGGCCGCAGGACCCCGAGCCGCTGCCGTACCTGCGCCTGCGCCCGGAGGACGACTGGGTGCTGGCCGTCGACCTGTCGGTGGCGCTCCGCCCGGCGGGGACCGCCGTCGAGGAGGTGGTCAGCCGCACGTCGGCCGCCGGCCTCTACTGGCGCCTGCCCCAGCAGATCGCCCACGCGACGGTCAACGGCGCCCACCTCCGCACCGGCGACCTGCTCGCGTCGGGCACCGTCTCCGGCCCGGCGCCGGGCACGGAGGGCAGCCTGATCGAGCTGACCCGGGGCGGGCGGGAGCCGCTCGAGGTCGGCGGGGTGCGGCGCACCTTCCTCGAGGACGGCGACGAGGTCGTCCTGCGGGGTGAGGCGGCGGTGGGCGACGGCGTGCGGATCAGCCTCGGCGAGGCCCGGGCGCGCGTCGTGCCCGGGGCCGTCCCGGGCGGTCGCTAGCGTCGCGGCCGTGGTGCCCACCCCGGCCGTCGACCCCGCGTTCCTCGCCGCCTGCCGGGCCGTCGTGGGCGACGCGCACGTGCTCGTCGACCCCGACGTGACCGCCGGCTACGCCACCGACTGGACGGGCCGCTACCGGGGCGCCACGCCCGCGGTCGTGCGGCCCGGCTCGACGGAGGAGGTCGCCGAGCTGGTGCGCCTGGCCCGGGCGCACGGCGTCCCGCTCGTGCCCCAGGGCGGCAACACCGGCCTGGTGGCGGGTGGCGTGCCGCTGGCCGGCGAGGTCGTCGTCAGCCTCGGCCGGCTGCGCCGGCTCGACCCGGTCGACCGACTGGCGGGCCAGGTGACCGCCGGCGCGGGCGTGACGCTGGCGACCCTGGCCGCCCACGCCGACGCCGCGGGCCTGGCGTTCGGCGTCGACCTCGGCTCGCGGGCCAGCGCCACCGTCGGCGGCATGGTGGCCACCAACGCCGGCGGCCTGCACGTCGTCCGCCACGGCGCCATGCGGGCCCAGGTGGTCGGCGTCGAGGCGGTGCTCGGCACCGGCGAGGTGATCAGCCGCCTCGGCGGTCTCGTCAAGGACAACACCGGCTACGACCTCGCCCAGCTGCTGTGCGGCAGCGAGGGCACCCTCGGCATCGTCACCGCCGCCCGCCTGCGACTCGTGCCCCGCCCGCGGCACGTCGTCACCGCGCTGGCCGGGGTGGCGTCGATCGAGGACGCCGTGGCGCTGGCCGCCGAGCTGCGGTGGGCGCTGCCGGAGGTGCTGGCCCTGGAGATGATGACCGGGCCGAGCCTGCGGCTCGTCGCCGAGCACCTCGGCGCGCCGCCCCCGGTGGCCCCCGGGGCCGGCGCCTACCTGATCGTCGAGGCGGGGGGCGCCGAGGACCCCCTGCCGCACCTGGCGGCCGCGCTCGACGGCCGCCCCGAGGTGACCGGCGCCGCCGTGGCCACCGAGCGGGCCGACCGGGCGCGCCTCTGGCGCTGGCGGGAGGCGCACTCGGAGGCCGGGGCCCGCTTCGGCGTCGTGCACAAGCTCGACGTGACGCTGCCCGCCGGCGAGCTCGCCGGGTTCTGCCACGAGGTCGTCGAGCGGGTCCGGGCCGCCCGCCCCGAGGCCCGGACGCTGCTGTTCGGGCACGTCGGCGACGGGAACGTGCACGTCAACGTCGCGGGCCCGCCGGCCGACGACGAGGAGGTCGACGACCTCGTGCTGGCGCTCGTCGTCGAGCGGGGCGGGTCGATCAGCGCCGAGCACGGCATCGGCACGCTGAAGCGGCGCTGGCTGGAGCGCGACCGCTCGCCGGCCGAGGTGGCCGCCATGCGGGCGGTGAAGCGGGCGCTCGACCCCGACGGCGTGCTCAACCCCCACGCCGTCCTGCCCTGAGCCCGCCCGGCCGGCGGCGCGGGTCAGCGGACCTGGTCGAGGATCGGCTGGGCCTCCTCCTCGCGCAGGATGAGCACCGCGCCGGCGGCGTTGCGGTCGTTGTCGACCGGCAGCGGGTCGAGCGGCTCGGCCAGGCCCCGCATGCCCCACGCGAAGGTGACGGCGTCCCACATCGACATCTCGTGGTCGATGCGCAGGCCCTCGGCCATGCTGCTCGCCGTGCTTGCCAGGCGGAACGGGTTCTTGGTGCCGCTCAGCTCGTCGATGACGACCGAGAGGAACCGCTGCTGGCGCTCGATGCGCCCGAGGTCGCCGCGGGGGTCCTCCACCCACTGGCCGTCGATCGCCTCCTCGAAGTGGCGGGACCGGACGTACGCCAGGGCCTGCTCGCCGTCGAGCTCGACGGCGCCGGGCTCCGGCACCCAGAGGCCCGAGTGGAGGTCGCGGGCGGGGTGCTCGAACTCGATGGTGACCCCGCCGAGGCTGTCGACCAGGCCGGCGAAGCTGACGAAGTCGACCTCCATGTAGCGGTCGATGGGGATGCCGAGCTCCTGGGTGATCGTGTCGATGAGCCGCTCGGGGCCGCCGCCGAGGTCGGCGTTGTAGGCGGCGTTGATCTTGGCGCTGCCGTCCGTGCCCGCGATGGGCACGTAGAGGTCGCGGGGGATCGACAGCATCTGGGCCCGGCCGCCCTCGAGGTGCAGCACCATGATCGTGTCGGCCCGCTGGCCGCCGGGCGCGTCGGCGCCGTTGAAGCCGGCGTCGCCCTCGCCGGTGACGTTGGCCCGGGAGTCCGACCCGACGATCAGGTAGTTGGTCCCGTGCGAGGCCGAGGTCAGCGAGTCGCCGACGTCGACCCGCTCGATGCGGTTGAAGATGCTGCGGGCGTAGAGGTAGCCGCCGACCAGCGCGGCCACGAGCACCAGGCCGGTGACGAGCAGCACCCGCCGCCACCGCACGCGTCGGTACCAGGGCCCGGTGCGGCCGCGCCCCGGCGGCCGCGGCGGCCGGCGGCGGGGGGGGGGGGGGGGGGGGGGGGGAGTGAAATTTTAAAAACAATTCCGACGGCCACAGATAGGCAGGAAAAATGTGAGGCGACTTGCGGTAGTAAAAAAAAAAAGAATATGCTTGACAAAAAAAAAAGACAAAGAAAGAGAAAAGAAGAACAGAGAGTGAGAGAGGAAAGAGTGGATGAAGGTAGCAAAGAAGAG
>PKRH01000039.1 GCA_017577565.1 Thermoanaerobacterales bacterium
TTTTTTTTTTATGGTAGGCGCCCCACCGGATCTAAACAAGGTGGGGTCGCGCGCAGCGTAGGGGTTTAAAAAGGAGAGGGGTCGGCCCGGGTGCGGTCCCGGGCCCCCCCCAGCCGGGCCCCCCCCAGGCGGGCGGAGAAGCCCCAGGGAAAGGCGGGGTGCGAGACCTCCAGCAGCGCGGGGCCCCGCCACAAGCCGAGGCCCTCCTCCAGCAGCGACCGCGCCGTGGCGGGGTCGCCGGCGTGCAGCGCCTCCCGCCCGGCGTCGGCCAGCCGCTCGAACCGGTGGGCGTCGACGGCGTCGGGCTCGACCGCGATGCGGTACCCCGGCGGGTCCCAGACGATCACCCGGCCGCCCTCGCCCTTGGCGCCCGCGGGGGCGAGCGCCCGGCGCAGGCGGGAGACGTAGCTCTGCAGCGTGCCCGCCGCCGACGCCGGCGGCTCGTCGCCCCACAGGGCGTCGATGATCGACTCGGCGGGCACCACCCGGCCGCCGGCGACCAGCAGCATGGCCAGCACCGTCCGCGGCTGGCTGCCGCCGATGTCGACGGGCGACCCGTCGACCGCCACCTCGAGGTTGCCCAGCAACCTGAACTCCACGCGTCGCTCCCTTCGGGCGCCCGCCACGGCGCGTGGCACGGGATTCTCCCATGCCGCACCGGCCACCGCCCGTGGAGGCTAGGAGCGCGCCACCACCCGGTACCACCACCGGCGGCGCCGGAGGGGGCCCGGTCCCGCCGCCGGCGCCCCGGGGCCCGCCCCACACGGGCCGTGCCCGGCGTGCCACGATCGAGGCATGGCCACCACCGCGCCCCGTGCGGCCGTCCCCGCCTCCGACGCCGACCTCGAGCTGGTGGACGCCTGGTGGCGGGCCGCCAACTACCTGTCGGTGGGGCAGATCTACCTGCTCGACAACCCGCTGCTGCGGGAGCCGCTCACCCTCGAGCACGTCAAGCCCCGCCTGCTCGGCCACTGGGGCACGGCGCCCGGGCTCAACCTCGTCTACGCGCACCTCAACCGGGTCATCCGGGCCCGGGACGCCAACGTGATCTACGTCTGCGGGCCCGGGCACGGCGGCCCCGCGATGGTGGCCAACACCTACCTCGAGGGCACCTACACCGAGGTCTACCCGCACGTCACCCGCGACGAGGCGGGGATGCGGACGCTGTTCCGCCAGTTCTCGTTCCCCGGCGGCGTCCCCAGCCACGCCGCGCCCGAGACGCCCGGGTCGATCAACGAGGGCGGCGAGCTCGGCTACTCGCTGGCCCACGCCTACGGCGCCGCGTTCGACAACCCCGACCTCGTCGTGGCGTGCGTGATCGGCGACGGCGAGGCCGAGACCGGCCCGCTGGCCGCCAGCTGGCACTCGAACAAGTTCCTCGACCCGGTGCGCGACGGCGCGGTGCTGCCGATCCTGCACCTGAACGGCTACAAGATCGCCAACCCCACCGTGCTGGCCCGCATCCCCGACGACGAGCTCGTCAAGCTGCTCGAGGGGTACGGGCACCGGGTGCTCGTCGTCGAGGGCGACGAGCCGGCCGCCGTCCACCGGGCCCTGGCCGACACGCTCGACACCGCCTTCGACGAGATCGCCGCCATCCAGGCGGCGTTCCGGGACGGCGACGGGGCCCGCCCCGCCCGGCCCCGCTGGCCGATGATCGTCCTGCACACGCCCAAGGGCTGGACCGGACCGCGGGAGGTCGACGGCCTGCGGGTGGAGGGCACCTGGCGATCGCACCAGGTGCCGCTCGCCAACCTGGCCGAGGTGCCCGAGCACCTCGAGCTGCTCGAGCGGTGGATGCGCAGCTACCGCCCCGAGGAGCTGTTCGACGCCAACGGGACGCTGCAGCCCTGGATCGAGGCGCTGGCCCCCGAGGGCGACCGGCGCATGGGGGCCAACCCCCACGCCAACGGCGGCCGGCTGCGGCGGCCGCTCGACCTGCCCGACTTCCGGGACTACGCGGTCGACGTCGCGCACCCGGGCCGCACGGTCGCGGAGCCGACACGGGTGCTGGGCCGGTGGCTGCGGGACGTCGTGGCCGCCAACCCCCGCACCTTCCGGATCATGGGCCCCGACGAGACGGCGTCGAACCGCCTCTCGGCCGTGTTCGAGGCCACCGACCGCACCTGGGTCGGCCTCACCGAGGCGGGTGACGAGGGCCTCGGCCCCGACGGCCGGGTGATGGAGGTCCTGTCCGAGCACCTGTGCCAGGGCTGGCTCGAGGGCTACACGCTCACCGGCCGCCACGGGCTGTTCAACTGCTACGAGGCCTTCACCCACATCGTCGACTCGATGTTCAACCAGCACGCCAAGTGGCTGGCCGTGGCCCGGCAGCTGCCGTGGCGGGCGCCCGTACCGTCGTTCAACTACCTGCTGTCGAGCCACGTGTGGCGGCAGGACCACAACGGCTTCTCGCACCAGGACCCCGGGTTCCTCGACATCGTGGCCAACAAGGACCCGGCGGTGATCCGCATCTACCTGCCACCGGACGCCAACACGCTGCTGTCGATCATGAACCACTGCCTGCGCTCGCAGGACTACGTGAACGTCGTGGTGGCCGGCAAGAACGAGATGCCCACGTGGCTCGACATGGACGCCGCCAACGCCCACTGCCGCGCCGGGCTCGGCCCCTGGGACTGGGCGTCGTCGCCGGCCGTCGCCGCCGGCGACGAGCCCGACGTCGTGCTCGCCTGCTGCGGCGACGTCCCGACGCTCGAGACCCTGGCGGCCACCGACCTGCTGCGCCGCCACCTGCCGTCGCTCAAGGTGCGGGTCGTCAACGTCGTCGACGTCATGCGCCTGCAGCCGCCGTCCGAGCACCCCCACGGGCTGAGCGACACCGACTTCGACGCCCTCTTCACCCGCGACAAGCCGATCGTGTTCGCCTGGCACGGCTACCCGTCGCTGATCCACCAGCTGACGTACCGGCGCACCAACCACGACAACCTGCACGTGCGGGGCTACAAGGAGAAGGGCACGACCACGACGCCGTTCGACATGGTCATGCTCAACGACCTCGACCGCTTCCACCTCGTCATCGACGTGATCGACCGGGTGCCGTCGCTCGGCACCGAGGCGGTCGAGCTGCGGGCCGAGATGGTGGCCCGGCGCATCGAGGCCCGGGAGCACACCCGGCTGCGGGGCGAGGACGCCCCGTTCGTGCGCGACTGGACCTGGCCCTACTGACCCGGGGCGACCTGCCGGGGACGATCGAGGGGAGGCGGCGGTGACCACCGAGGAGCGCGTGCCCGACGTCCGGCCGCGGCGGCACCGGCGGAGCAGCGCGACCGGGCCACCGGCCCGGCCCCGCGACCTCAGCCCCCGCGAGCTCGGCTTCGAGCGCCAGCCGGCGACCCGCTGGTTCAGCCCCCGGGTCCTGGCGGTCACCGGGCTCCACGCGGGCGTGACCAACGTCTTCGGGTCGTTCCTCGACAAGCGCGAGCTGCAGGCGTCGCGCCCGGTCGAGGTCGACCGCCGCTACGCGGCCTGGGACGAGGTGTGGATCGACTACGTCGCCGACACGGGCGACGGGTTCGCCGCCACCGCCACGGTCGCCACCACCGTCGCCCGCCCCCGCCTCGTCGTGGCGGGCCCCGACGGCACCCGGCACGAGCTGCCCCGGGGCGACATCCTCGTGCTGGGCGGCGACGAGGTCTACCCGATCGCCAGCACCTCGGGCTACGAGAACCGCCTCGAGGGGCCGTGGCGGGCGGCGCTGCCGTGGACCGACCCCGGGCCCCGGCCGCCCGAGCACCCCACGGTCTACGCCGTGCCGGGCAACCACGACTGGTACGACGGCCTGACCGGGTTCCTGCGCCAGTTCGGCCAGAACCGCTGGCTGGGGGGCTGGCGCAGCCACCAGACCCGCAGCTACTTCGCCGTGCAGCTGCCGCACCGCTGGTGGCTGTGGGGCGTCGACATCCAGTCGGACGCCCTCATCGACGAGCCGCAGCTCGACTTCTTCACCTACGTCGCCGACGAGCTCGCGCAGCCCGGCGACCGGCTCGTCCTGGCCACCGCGGTGCCGAGCTGGACCCACCTGGAGACCGAGCCCGACGCCTACCGCAACCTCGCCTACCTGGAGCGGGCGCTGCTGCGCCCCCGGGGCATCGAGCTGAAGCTCACGCTGGCCGGCGACCAGCACCACTACGCCCGCTACACCCACGAGGGCGACGACGACGAGGTCGGCCCGACGCACAAGATCACCTCGGGGGGCGGCGGCGCGTTCCTGCACCCGACCCACCAGCTGCCGTCGCGGGCGGCGATCACGGTCGACCCCGACGACCCCGGGGACACGACCGAGTACCGGCTCGCCACCCGCTACCCGGGCCCGTGGCGGTCGCGCCTGCTGTCGCTGGCGGCGCTGCTGCTGCCGCTGCGCAACCCGAGCTTCCTCGTCGTGCCGGGCGCCGTGAGCCTCATGGGCCTGTGGGCCATCCAGTTCGGGCTCCGCAGCCTCGATCGCGGCCCCGCCGGCTTCGCCGCGGCCGCCGCCCGCTGGGGCTGGACCGACGTGGCCGGCGGCATCTTCCGCAACCCCGTGTCCGCGGGCGCCCTGATCGTCCTGTGGTTCGCGCTGGCCGGCTTCGCCGAAGCGCCCCCGTGGGTCCGGCGCCCCACCCTGCGGGGTGCCGCCCGGCTGCTGATGGGCGGCGCCCACCTGGCCCTGCACGTCGTCGCGGTGGCCACCGTCACCCTGGGCGCGATCACGCTGGCGGCCGAGGCGGCCGACCCGTTCGCGGGGACGGCGGGGTCCTGGGTGTTCGGGACGGTCGCGAGCCTGTTCAGCTTCGCGGTCGGGGGCGTCGCCGGGTCGCTCGTCCTCGGCCTCTACCTCGCGGCCGCCATCGGGCTGCCGGGCCTGCGCGCCCACGCCAACGAGGCGTTCGCCGCCGCCCGGATCACCGGGTGGAAGAACTTCGTGCGCCTCCACGTGGCGCCCGACGGCTCGCTGACCGTGCGCGCCATCGGCATCGACCGGTCGGTCCCCCGCCGGCGGTGGCAGGCGGTGCCCGACGGCGCGCCCACCGACCCCCACATCTCCCCCCGCGGCCGGCCGCCGCGGCCGCGCCTCGTCGACGAGGTGACGATCAGGTGACCGCCCGACGGCCGCGGCCGCCGTGCCGCGGCCCGGCGGCGCCGGCCCGACGGTCCGGCTCGACCTGCTCGAGCCCGACGGTGCGGGCCCAGATGCGGCTGACCGTGCGGGCCATGGCGTCGACGTCGACGGGGTCGCCGCCGGCCTGCGGCAGCAGGTGGTCGTACGCGACCCGGATGGTCATGGTCTGCAGGGCGACCGCGGTGGTCCAGGGGTCGATGCCGTCGCAGATCCCCTGCTCCTGCAGCCGGCGGATCCAGCGGTCGGCCCGCTTGATCGCGGCGACGATCGTCGAGCGCCGGGCGCCCGCCACCGCGGGGTCGGCCGGCGCCACCTGCTCGATGGAGCGGGCCATCACGGCGTTGTCCACGACGACCTGGAAGTAGGCCCGGCTGGCGTGCTCGATGTCCCGGATCGGGTCGCCCTCGGTGTTGTCGGGGTCGCGCCGCGGCGCCTGCAGCATGGCCTCGAGCACCTCGGCCGCCACCTCGCGGAAGATCTCCTCCTTGGCGTCGAAGTAGGTGTAGAAGGTGCCGTTGGCCACGCCGGCCCGGGCGGTGATGTCGACGATGCGCACGTCCGCGTACGGCGTCTCGGCGAACACCTGGCGTGCCGCCTCGACCAGCGCGGCCCGGGTGCGGCGCCCGCGCGCGGTGAGCAGGCGACCCCCGGCGGCGGCGCCGGCGCGCAGCTCGCCGTCCGCGCCGCGGGGCACGGGATCGACCTCGATGTCCACGTCAGGAGGGTAGTGGGCGGGGGCGGGGCGGGAAGGGACTCCCCACCCCCACGCCACGACCGGTGGTCAGGGGGTCCTCCGTCCCGCCGAGCGGCCGGGCGCTGATGCCTGGGCGCGCCCGGCCGGCGCACCCCTCGCAGCGAACGCGGCGATCGGTTCGGCTCTCGGCGACATGGCTCCCCCTTCACCTCCCCAGCACCCGCCACGGTACCCGAACATGAACATGGCGTCAAGTTCGTGTCGAAGCACCCTGACGGGCCGCCGAGGGCTACCGCGCGAAGCGTGACGGTGACCGCGCGAGCGCACTTTGTTACGGTTTCGCCGCACCGTCGTCCCTGCGCCGCAGGGATCGCACGCACGTACCCTCCGAGGGAGGCTTGGTGGGCGTCCACAGCAAGGTCGTCCGGAGCTGGGTTGCCGGTCTCCTCGTCGCCGCGCTGGCCGCGACGCCGAGCGCGTCGGCGACCCCGAGCGGCCCCGGGCAGACGGGCCCCGACGAGGACGAGGAGCGGGGGCCTGCGACCGAGTGGAGCGTCGACGACGTCGACGTGCTCGTCTCCACCGACGCCGAGGCCGTCGACGCCGCGCTCGACGAGCTGAACACCGAGGTCAGCGAGCAGCTCGCCGCCTACCGCGAGGCCGAGCAGGCGGTCGCCGAGGCCACCGCGGCGCTCGCCGACGCCGACGCCGCGCTGAGCGAGACCGAGCTGCGCATCGAGGAGACCGAGGTCGCGAGCGACGAGGTCGTCGTCCAGGCCTTCATCAACCCGCCCACCGAGTCCGCGCTCGAGGTGCTCGCGGCCGACTCGACCGTGGACGCCACCGTCAAGCGGGCGATCCTCGACATGGAGACCGACCGCCACGCGGCCTCCCTCGCCGAGCTGCAGGAGGCGCTCGCCGACTACGAGGTGCTGAAGGCCGAGCAGGAGGAGGCCCGCAACGCGGCCGCCACCGCCCGGAGCGAGGCCGAGGCCCGCCTGGCCGAGCTCGAGGCGTCGCTCAGCGCCCAGGCCCAGTTCGTGGCCGCCGTCGAGGCCGCGCTGCAGGACCAGTCCCTCCAGCTCGACACCTCGGACCCCGCCGTCGCCGCCCGGCAGGCCGAGATCGCCGCCGCGCTCCAGGAGGCCAAGGAGGCCCGCGAGCTCGAAGAGGCCCTGCGGGCGGCCGAGGAGGCCCGCCGGCGCAAGATCGAGGCCGGCATCATGTTCTGCCCGGTCGCCGGCCCGGTGTCCTTCACCGACACCTGGGGCGCGGCCCGCTCCGGCGGCCGCTCGCACAAGGGCGTCGACATGATGGCCGACTACGGCACGCCGACGGTCGCCCCGGTCAGCGGCCGGGTCGAGCACCGCTCGACCAGCCTCGGCGGCCTGTCCTGGTACGTCTACGGCGACAACGGCAACATGTACTACGGCACGCACCTGTCGGCGTACGAGAACGTCGGCGCCGGCTGGGTCGAGGCCGGCACCGTCATCGGCTACGTGGGCGACAGCGGCAACGCCGCCGGCATCCCCCACCTGCACTTCGAGATCCACCCGGGCGGCGGCGCGGCCATCAACCCCTACCCGGCCACCTACGAGGCCTGCTTCGGCGGCGGCTGACCGCCGAGCCGCCGGCGCACGGCGGTGCGAGGCCGTCGCGCGCCTACCCTGCAGGGCATGAGCGGCCCCGTCGACCTGGACGCCCTGGCGGCGCACGTGCGCGAGCGCGGGCCCGCCGCCTACCTGGTCAGCGTCGGTGAGGACCAGGCGCCCCACGTCGTCTCGGTCGAGGCGACGTTCGAGGACGGGACCCTCCGGGCCACGGTCGGCCGGACGACCGCCGGCAACCTGGCGCGGCGACCGCGGGCGACGTTCCTGTGGCCGCCCGCCGGGAGCGACCACAGCCTGATCGTGGACGGCACCGCCGAGGTCGACGGCGCCGAGGGCGCGGTCGCCGTCCGCCCCACCCGGGCCGTGCTGCACCGGGTCGCGGGCGCGCCGGCCGACGTGCCGAGCTGCATCGCGCTCGAGCGGGCCTGACCGGCCTCGGCGGCGGCCTCGCCGCCGTCCCCACCTGACTATCGTTGCCCGGCAATGGGGACAGGCCCGGGGAGGACGACGGGGCCTCGTCGCGTCAGCGGCCGGCTGGGGGCCGCGGTCGTCGCCGCGGTGGCCGGTGCGGCCGTTGCCGTCGCGGCCGGACACCGACGCCGGCGGGCGCGCGCCATCGCGCCGGCCGACGCCGTCGCAGGGCTGCCCGAGGAGCTGGTCGGCCCCGCCGCGCCCAGCGCGCCGCCCACCACCGCCGACGGGGGGCGTACGGCCGAGCCGGCGGACGGCACCCCCACCGGTGAGCCGGGGCGGGCCGGGGCCCGGCCCACTGCGCCCGACGCCGCACCGGCGTGGCCCGACGAGCCGGTGGCGACGGGCGCGCCGGCGGCCGCCGACGTCGTCGCGCCCGGGGAGGACGCACCGCCGGCCGGCGAGCCCGAGCCGGCGCCGGGTGCACCGACCGGCCGGCGCCGGGCGTGGCCGGCCGCGGTCGCGGCACTCGTCCTCGCCGGGGCCGGCGCCGGGCTGCTCGCGCTGGCCGGGTCGGGCGACGACGATCGCCGGGCCGAGGCGACGGTCGACGACACCGCCCCGGCCTCGTCGACCACGACGACGACCGCCCCGGTGCCGACCGACCGGGTCTTCGCCGACGCCGCCGACCGGCTGGTCGCCGCGGGCTCCTTCCGCTACTCGGGAACGGTCAGCGCGACCGACGTCAGCCGGGCCCGCCCGATGCTGTGGCTGGCCGTCGAGACCGACGTCACCGGCGAGGTCTCGACCACCCTCGGCCGCTGCCACGAGGTGGCCACCGCCGGCGACGGCCGGCTGTCCGAGACCGTGACCGCCGGGCCGGACGTCTGGGGGCGCCGGGCCGACGACCCCGAGGAGCTGGCGGCCGAGCCCTTCGAGCGGGTGTGGGCCCTGTCGGGCGGCGAGCCCGCCGCCCGCGGCCTGGCCCTGCTGCCCGCCTGGCTGGCGGCCGCGGTCGACCCGATCGAGCAGGCGCCGGACGCCCTCGGGCGCCGCCAGGTGCAGGCCACCCTGCCCGCCGAGGCGCTGGGCGTCATCGAGCGCGACGTGGCGCCGGTCGACGCCACGATCCTGCTGGCCCTCGACCAGGACGGCGACCCGGCCCGGGTCGAGATCACGTCCTCGCCCGGGGGGCCGCCGTTCCGCCTGGCCGTCGACCTGACCGGGCTCGGCGAGCCGGTCGACATCGAGCCGCCGGCCGGCGCGTGACCGCCCTGCGGCCGGGCCGCCGGGGCGGCGCCGGGCGCAGGGCGGTGCGGCGGGACCGTGGCGCCTACAGCGGGATGCCGTAGTCGCGGCAGACGGGGCGGAAGTTCGGGTCGTCGGCCCCGAGCTCGTTCAGCACGTGCTGGATCGCCGGCCCGTCGAACGAGATCCCGATGTGCCCCACCGGGTCGTCCGGGCACTGGTCCTGGATGAGGATGTTCTCGACGTTCGGCCCGTCGAGGAACGCCTGCGTGTAGGGCGTGACGACGATGTCGTGCCGGGTGGTGATGACCGTGTACTCCGGCCCGGGCACGGTGTCGCCGTCGCCGAAGAGGTCCTGCTGGAACGACGAGCCGATCTCCTGCTGCACGAGCGACGGGGCGAGCACGCCGGCGAAGGCGTTGAAGAGCCCGAGCAGGTTGAGCGCCTCGCCGATCTCGGTGAGCCCGCTCAGGGTCGTGCCGTGGTTGCTCGGCGCCAGCCCGATGAGCTTGTGGACCTTGGAGGCGCCGCCGAGCCGCTCGATGTAGTAGTGCGGCATCATGCCGCCCTGCGAGTAGCCGACGATGTCCACCTTCGACGCGCCGGTGGTCAGCCGGACCAGGTCGACGAAGGCCGCCAGCTCCCGGGCCGAGGCGCGGATGTCACCGAGGCCGGGGAACCGCCCGTTCAGCGACAGGGCGTTCTCGCCGTAGGTCAGCGCGTAGACGCAGTAGCCGGCGTTGCGCAGCGTCGGGGCGATGGCCGCCCAGTTGAGGGCGGGCGCCTCGAGGGTCCCGTGCACGAGCACGACCGGCCGCGGGTGGGCGGCGCTGGGCCGGCAGAACCAGTTGTTGGCGCCGGGCACCACCCGGGGCGCGACGAGCGTGTTGGCGATCCCGGTCTGGATGTTGCCGACCGGGACCGGGCCGGCACCGCCCGATGGCACCGCCGTGGCGATCAGGCAGGTCACGGCGGCGAGCGCGGCGGCGAGCAGGCGCCGCCGGGGCCGCCTGGTGCGGTGACGTGCTGCGGCGCGGCGCGCCGGACGGATGCGTGGGTGCGACATCCCTTCCCCCTCCCAGACGAGTGTCGGGAGGTTCTCTATTCACCCAGGGGTCAATATGTCAAGCCGCAACCGTCGGCGGAGACGGGAGCTCCGGCGCCCCCGCGGGTCGCGACCGGGCCCGTCGCCGGCGGAGCCGCCCGGGTGGGCGTGCTAGCGTGCCCGGGTCCGCTGGGCTCGGGGTGACGTCGGGCGGGGCCGGCCGCGGACGCCGACACTCTCCGAGGGGACGGAGATGAGCGCAGCACCCACTGTCGACGCGACGGGCGGCGACGCCCGCCCGGGTGACCGGCGGTCCGACCGGCGCCCGCGGGTGCCGACCTGGGTGCCCCCGGCCGCCGCGGTGGTGGCCGCCGCGCTGCTGTCGCTCCCCCGCATCGGCGTGCGGTCGCTGTGGCTCGACGAGGCCTACACCGTCGGGGCCACCGCCGAGCTGCTCGACACGTGGCGGGCCACGGGCGGGACCCAGGCGCTCTACTACGCCCTCGTGTGGCCGGTGGCCCAGGTGACCACCGACCCGGGGTGGCTCCGCCTGCCGTCGGCCCTGTTCGCCCTCGGCGCCGTCGTCACCCTCCACCACGCCGGCCACCGGCTGGGCGGGCGCACCGTCGCCGTCCTGTCCGCGGGCGGCCTCGCCCTGTCCTGGGGGCTCGCCCGCTACGCGGTCGAAGCCCGCTCCTACACGCTCGCCCTCCTCCTCGTGTCGGTCAGCTGGCTGGCGCTCGTCGCCGCCGTGCAAGCCGGCGACGAGGCCGGCGCCCGCCGCTGGTGGCGCACCCACGCCGTCACCGTCGCGCTCGTGCCGCTGGCCCACGGCCTGGCCACGCTGAACTACCTCGCCCAGCTCGCCGCCCTGGCGCTGGCGCCCGGCGACGGCGGCCGGCTGGTGCGCCGGGCGCTGCGCGTGGCGCCGGTGCTCGCGGCCGAGCTGGCGGTCCTCTTCCTCCTGGGCGCGGCCGAGGTCGGCGACTGGGTGCCGCCGCTGGGCCTCGGCCAGCTGCGGGCCATGAAGCAGCTGCTCCTGGGCCACGGGCCGCCAGGCACCCTGCTGGGCGGCCTCGCCGCCCTGGCCGTCGTCGACGGGGCCGTGCGGTACCTCCGCCGGCGGGACCGCGCCTCCTGGCTGCAGCTCCTCCCCGCCTTCTGGGCCCTGGGGCCGCCGGCGATCGTCGTCGCCGTCTCGGTCGTCCGGCCGTACGCCGCGGCCCGCTACGTCTTCCCGTCGCTGCCCGGCTTCCTCCTGCTGGTCGCCGGCCTGCTCGCCCGGCACCTGTCCACGACCCGGCGCGTCGCCGTCGCCGGCGTGCTGCTCGCACCGCTGCTGCTCCTCGACCAGCGGTACGTCACGACGAACGGCATCGAGGCCTGGCGTGAGCTGACGGCCTGCATCGCCGCCAACGTCGAGACGGGCGACCGCCTGCTCACCGCCGCCGCGCACCGCTCGCCCCTCGACTACTACTGGCCCGACCACCCCGAGCTCGCCGCCGTCGAGCCGCTGTCGCCGCCGGAGCGCCTGGGCGAGGTGCGGCGGCTCTACGACTCCCGCACCGCCGACCGCCACGACGGCCTCGTCGGCGTCCTCCTCGAGGACCCCACCAGGTCGGTCTGGTTCGTCGACCGCGGCGAGCTCGGGCGCGCCGCCATCGCCGGCCTGGCCTTCGACGAGGAGGTCGGTCACGCCTACCGGCTCGCCGAGCCGCCCTGGTACTTCGAGGGGAGCCTCGTGCTCGTCCGCCTCGACCCGGTGGGCAGCGACCGCCCCCGGCAGGTGGCCCCCTGCGACACGGTCCCGCCTCCCGCCGGGCCGGGCGACGGGGGCTGACCGGTGGCGTGGCGCCCCGCCCGTGGCGCCACGCCGGACCGGACCAGGTGTCCCGCCGTCAGCTCGTCATGCCGCCGAGGCCGACGAGGCCGCGGGCCAGCTCGATCTCGCCCATGTGGCGCAGGCCGTGCTGGTAGATCCAGCACTCGAGGGCGTCGAGCACGGTGATGCCCCGCTCACCGGCGACGCGGGCGCTGAAGGTGTCGGCGAGGGTCGGTGGCAGGGGGTGGGGGACGAGCACCCGGTCGAGCTCGGCCGGGTCGAGCTGGTCGAGCCAGCGCTCGGTCCTGCCGAACACCGCCCGCTGGTACTCGCCGAACGCCTCGTAGTCGCCGATGCGCTGGTGGACCATCTCGTCGACCGTGCGCTCCTTGCCGTGGTCGTCGATGGCCATGCGCACCCGGGCCTGCCATTCGGCGTTCCAGAGGACCGGCTCGCCGCTGATGACCGCGAACGAGACGTCCTGCATGTTCGTGTAGTGGAACAGCGAGAAGGCGATGGGCAGGACGCCGGGCCGCTCGAAGTGGTTGACGTGCTCGGGCCCCATCGTCGCCAGGGCGTCGGCGTAGAGCGAGTGCATCGCCCGCATGCGCCGCCGGAGGGAGTCGAGCGCCAGGCTGCCGTCCGTGGTCGCCGCCATGCCGGCACCGTAAGTATTGTCAGTCGCTATGTCAATAGTTTAGGGTCACCGGCGTGAGCCGAGCGGCCCCGACGACACCCACCACCCCGCCGGTCGACGGTCGCGCCCGGCGGCGGGAGCGCAACCGCGACGCCGTCGTCACCGCGCTGCTCGAGCTGTACCGGGAGGGCCGGCTCCAGCCCTCGGTCGAGGAGGTGGCGGCCCGGGCGGGCATCTCCGTGCGCTCGGTGTTCCGCTACTTCGACGACACCGAGGCCATGGTGCGGGCCGGCATCGCCCGGCAGCAGCAGCACCTGGCGCCGCTCTACGCGCTCGAGGTGCCCGCAGGCGCCCCCTTCCCCGAGCGCCTGCGGTCCTTCGTCCGGGCCCGCACCCGGCTGCTCGCCGCCATGGGCGCGGTCGGCCGGGTCGCCCGGGCCCTGGCCATCCGCCAGCCGCTGGTCGAGGCCGAGCTGACCCGCATCCGGCAGCGGCTCCGGGACCAGCTCACCGAGGTCTTCGCGGCCGAGATCGCGGCGCTGCCGCCGGCCGAGCGGGACGCGGCGGTGGCCGCGGCCGACGTCGCCGCATCCTGGGAGGCGTACCACCTGATGACCGACGACCAGGGCCTGACGCCCGAGCAGGCCACCGAGGCCATGGCCCGGGCCCTCGCCCGCCTGCTCGCCCCGGAGGGCGCCTGATGCGGGGCTCGGAGCGGCGCGAGGTCGTCCTCGACGTGAGCGCCGACGCGGCCTGGCGGGTCGTCGGCCGGCCCGAGCTGCTGCACCACTGGTTCCCGGGCATCGTCGACTGCCGGGTCGAGGGCGACCGACGCACGGTCACGCTCGCCACCGGGCTGCGGATGGACGAGGTGATCCTGACCAACGACCCGCTGCAACGGCGGTTCCAGTACCGCATCGAGGGCGGCCTGTTCCGCGAGCACCTGGCCACGCTCGACGTCATCTCCCTGGGCGACGAGCGGTGCCTCGTCGTCTACGCCACCGACGCCGACCCGGCGGCGATGGCCGTCGTCATCGGCGGCGCGATGACCGCGGCGCTGGCCGAGCTCCGCCGCCTGCTCGAGGGAGGGGAGGCCCCGTGGGCCGCAAGATCCTGTTCGTGACCACCGACCAGCAGCGCTACGACACCCTGGGCTGCAACGGCGCCGTCGTCGGCCGCACGCCGGTCCTCGACCGGCTCGCCGCCGAGGGCGTCCGCTACACCCGCGCCGTGCCGCAGTCGGTGGTGTGCATGCCGTCGCGGGCCACCATGCTCACCGGCCAGCACCCCGAGACCCACGGGGTGTGGATGAACGGCGTGGCCCTGCCGGTCGACGCCCCGTCGGTCGCCGCCGTGCTCCACCGGGCCGGGTACCGCACGGCGCTCATCGGCAAGCCGCACTTCGAGCCGTTCCTCGACCCCTTCGGGCGCTTCGTCGAGAACGCGCTCGCCGGCACCGGCCGGCCGACCACCACCTCGCCGTGGGCGGACGGCACGACCGGGCCGCACCGCGGCTTCGAGCACCTGGAGTTCGCCACCCACACGCCGATGGGGCCGCTCCACTACGCCCGCTGGCTGCGCGAGCGCCACCCCGAGGCGGTGGCCGGCTTCTACGCCGTCCTCGACGCCGAGCTGGAGGTCAACGCCGAGGGCGGCGGGGCGACCGGCGCGCCACAGGTCAAGGACAACCCGATCCCGCGGGAGTGGTACCACACCGACTGGGTCGCGGACCGCACGATCGCCTGGCTCGACGGCCTCGGCGACGACGAGGACTGGTTCTGCTGGATGAGCTTCCCCGACCCGCACCACCCGTGGGACCCGCCGGCCTCGGAGATGCGCCGCGTCGACTGGCGCGACGTCCCCCTCCCCGCCGGCTGGATCGACGACCGGGACGAGCGGGAGCGGGTGCTGGACGGCAAGCCCCGCCACTGGCGGCTCTGGTACGAGGGCCGGCTGGTGTCGAACTACGAGGCGCCGGCGCGCTGGGTCCCGGCGACGCTCACCGCCGATCAGGTCCGGGAGGTGAACGCCCGCAACGCGGTCGAGGTCGAGCTGATCGACGAGGCCGTCGGGCGGGTGCTGGCGGCGATCGAGGCCCGGGGCTGGGGCGACGACGTCGACGTGATCTTCACGACCGACCACGGCGAGCTGCAGGGCGACTTCGGGCTGCTGTTCAAGGGGCCCTACCACGTCGACGCGCTGATGCGGCTCCCGCTGATCTGGCGGCCGGCGCCACGGGCGGGCGTGGCGCCGGCCGTCGTCTCGCGCCCGGTCGGGCTGGTCGACCTGGCGCCGACGTTCTGCGCGGTCGCCGGGATCGACCCTCCCGGGTGGATGGAGGGGCGGGCCCTGCCGCTCGACGACGACGCCGCCGCCCGCCGGCCGGAGCCGGTGCTGACCACCTGGGACAGCGAGCTGCACGGCGTCGGCGTGCACCTGCGCACGATCACCCGCGACGGGTGGGTGTGCACGACCTACCTGCCCGGCACGGTCCACGACGGCACCGAGGGCGAGCTGTACGACCTGACCGACGACCCGCTCCAGCGCCACAACCGCTGGGACGACCCGTCGCTGCGGTCGGTGCGCGACGACCTGGTCGACGACCTGCGCCGCCACCTGCGCCCGGCCCGCCGGCCCCGGCTGCCGGTCGAGGCCCCGGTCTAGGCCGCGCCGGGCGAGGCGTCGGCGGGGCGGTCAGCCCGGCACCAGCCCGGCGACGTCCTCCAGCACCCACACCTCGGGGTCGGTCGCCGAGTCCAGCGCCACCACGACCCGGTCGCCCCAGACGACCACGTCGGCTGCCGTCACCTGCCGCTCGGCCGGGACCGCCACCGCCCGCCAGCGCTCGCCGTCGGGCGACAGCCAGACGACCGCCTCGTCGCGCCCGCCGGCGGTGCGGTGCCCGGCGGCCACGAACCCGGCGCCGCCGTCGAGCGGCCGGACGGCCGCCAGGCGGTCGCCCGGCTCGAAGACGTCGACCGGCTCGAAGGCCTCGCCGTCGGTGGTGCGCCACAGCACCGGGCGGTCCTCGACCCCACCCTGGACCAGGCTGACCTCGCCGTCGCCCGCGCAGGAGCCCAGCCAGCCGGGGCTGCCGGCGGGCACCGCCGGGCCCTCGACCCGGGCCCAGCCGCCCCCGCCGGACCGCCAGGCGACCGGCTCGGCCCTGCCGTCGCCCCGGTCCGCCCAGCCGACGACCAGCAGGTCGCCGCCCGGCAGCGCGCAGGCGCCGGCGGCTCGGGTGTCGAGCCCCGGCACGACGTCGAACGGGCCCTCCTGCCGGGCCCAGGACCGGCCGTCGTCCGACAGCCACACCGCGGCGGCCTCCGGCTCGGTCACGGCGAACGAGGCGCGGGCGCGCCCGAGCGCCACCCAGCGGTCGCCCACCCGGTGCAGCGAGGCCACGGTCTCGGTGCCCGGTCCGGCCAGGCCCTCCGCCGGCTGCCACGGGGCGTCGGGCCCGGCCCGGTACCAGCCCACGACGTCCGCCTCGTCGGAGACGGCCGGGTCGTCCGAGGGGGTGCTCCGGGTGCCGAGGGCGACGGTCGCGCCGGCGCCGTCCGAGGCGACCGCGAGGTGGTCGAGCTCCCCGGCGTCCGGCAGCTCGGCCGCGTCGAGCTGGACCAGCGTCCCGTCGTCGCCGAGCGTGAAGCTGAGGGGGACGCCGCGGCGCTCCCACGAGCCGTCGGGGCCGCGGGTGATCTCCGTGCGGTTGCCGGTGAGCAGCGGCCGCCCGTCGACCAGCCCGGTGTGGCTCCACCCCATGCCCGGGTCGTCGACCCCCACCTCGAGGACCTCGCCGATCGAGTGCTCGCGCTCGCTCAGCCGGGTGACCGCGGACCGGTTGCGCGTCGAGCGGACCAGCAGCACCGACCCGTCGGCCGAGACGCCGACCGCCGCCTCGACGCCCGGCGCGACCCAGTCGGGACCCTCCATGTGGATCCACAGGCCCGCCTCGTCCCGGATCAGGACGTCGGCGCCCAGCCGGCCGCCGTCGGCCAGCGTGGTGACGACCCGGCCGTCGGCGACCACCACCGTCCCGAACCACCGGTCGGCGCGGGTGACGGGCACGGGCACGACCTCCCGCTGCCACCTGCGCCCGTCGACCGACGACCAGAGGGCCGGTCGCCGGCTCCCGTCGCCGATGTCGAAGCCGGTGGCGACGAACTCCTCCCCCGTCCACGCCAGGCCCCGGACCGCCGCGGCCGGGCCCAGGGACGGCACGGCGAGGTCCCAGGTCGCCCCGGCGTCCGTCGACCGGTAGACGGCGGCGCTGCCCGCACCGCCCCGGGGGAGGGTGCCGGCGGCGGCCACCACGGTGTCGCCCCCGGCGGCCAGGGCGACGAAGCCGTCGAGGTCGATGCCCTCCGGCGCCGGCAGGTCGGCCACCTCGCCCGCCCCGTCGCCCCCGAGGTGCAGGGCCACCGGCCGCCGGTCACCGTCCATGCCGAGCGCGACCACCCGGTCGCCGTCGACGTGGGCCACCCCGGGCGCGACGGCCCGCTCCCGCGCCGCGGTGGGCAGCTCCAGCGGGGTCCAGGTCCGGCGGTCCTCGGAGCGCAGCACGAACGGCCGGTGGGGCTCGCCGGGCGGCGTGGCCTGGCCGGCCACCACGGTGGCGGCGCCGTCGGTGGCGAGCGCCCACACCCGCACGTGGCCCTCGCCGACGTCCGGGTCGTGGGCCTCCCACCGCTCGCCGTCGTCGCTGGTCCACAGGCGGAGGCGGTCGGGGCCGCCCGGCTCGGCGACCACGCCGGCCACGACGTCGGGCAGCGACCCGGTCGAACCGAGCACGTGGGTGAGCTGGGCCCGCTCGCCCGCCACCCGGGCCACCTCCGGCACGGGCGCGCGGGTCCAGCGGGCCTCGGGCCCGTCGCCGGGATCGGCGCCGGCGTCGTCGGCGCCCCCCGACGAGCAGGCGGCCGCGGCGGCGAGCAGAAGGGCGACGACGGTTGCACGACGGCGCACGCGCACGGTGACGGCTCCCCCCGGGACGCAGCAGGCGGGGGCGGGCGCCGCGCCGGCACCCGCCCGGGACGGCCGGCGATCCTGCCCGAGCGGCGCGGTCGTGCTCAACCGCCGGCCGAACGGCCGAGCGTGCGGGGGTGGCGGACGACCGCCCCCCGTGGCGGGACGGTGCGCTCAGCCGTCCACGACCCGCAGGGGGCGCAGGGTCGGCGACCCGGGGGCGCCCTCGACGAGGTGCGCCGCCACCCGGCCGTCGCCGCCGGCGGCGTCGGGGTGCAGCAGGGCGTGGACGACCCGCTCGCCGTCGCCGGGCGCGGCCGGCTCGACCGGGGCCACCGCGGCGACGGTGCCGTCGACCGCGACGGCCACGACGGCCCCCTCCTCGAGGTCGGTCGGGGCGACCAGCTCGAGCAGCGGCGGGTCGCCGGTGGCCAGGTGGTCGAGCTCGCGCACCGCCAGCTCGGCGTCGAGCGGCTCGCCCACCGCCAGCTCGGCGACGGGCCGGCCCACCAGGTGGCCGAAGCGGGTGCGCCGCCACACCGCGCCCTCGCCCTCGGCGGGCACCGGGTCGGCCGCCAGGGTCCGGGCGAAGCCCTCGGCGGCGTCCAGCATGATGTACGGGCTGTCCGGCGCCGGTTCCAGGTCGTGCTGGGCGTCGCTGAGCACCGGCTTGAGGTCGGGCGGCCGCACCGACGGCACCTGCCGCGCCGGCACGCCGTAGGTCTCCCACGGGACGCCGATGCCGAGCAGGTCGGCGATCGTCGGCAGCAGGTCGACGTTCAGCACGTTGGCGTCGTCGACCGCGCCCTCGGTCTGACCCGGTGCCTTGATCAGCAGCGGCGTCCAGGCCACCTGGTCGAACTGGGCCTCGCCCAGGCCCCGCAGCCGGGCGCCCGGCGTGAACGCCTCGCCGTGGTCGCCCACCACGACGACCAGCGCGTCGTCGTAGGTCCCGGCGGCCCGCAGCTCGTCGAACAGCACGCCGAGCGCCCGGTCGACGGCCTGGAGCTGGAGGACGTGGCGCTGGCGAGCCACCTCGGTGCCCGCGTCCCACCGGTCGTGCCACGCCAGCCCGTAGGGCTCCTCGTCGAGGGCGGCGTAGCGGGTCCCGTCGTCCAGCACCACCCAGGGGTCGTGCGGCATGACCAGGTGGTAGAACCACAGCCCCGGCCGGTCGCCCGGCGTGAAGTCCTGGTCCTCGACCCAGGCGAGGAACTGGTCGAGCCGGTCGGGCTCCAGCGCCCCGGGCAGGATGCGGGCGCCGGCGTCGTGCTCGGCCAGCAGCCCGCCCCGCCACCACTCGACGGCGTCGCCGAGCAGCTTGCGCAGGGCCCCGCCGCCCTCCCGAGGGCAGACGTCCGGGGGGCACAGGCGGGTGATCTGCTCGACGGCCTCGACGTCGTGGGTGCCGGCCAGCAGGCTGAAGAGGTTCCCCGGGTGGAAGGCGACGTCCGGCATCGGCGCGGACAGCTCGGGCAGCCGGCCGGTGAGCAGCGCGGGCACCGCCTGGAACGTCGCGGCCGCGGTGGTCGTGTGGTTGCGGTACCAGGTGGCGTCCTCGGCGAAGGCGGCGAGGTGCGGGTACAGCTCGGCGTCGATCCGCCCGGTGCCGTCGAGCAGGCTGGCGGTCGGCAGGGCGTCGAGCACGACCACGACGACCGGCGGCAGGTCCCCGGCGCCGTCGCCGGAGGCCGACTCCCCGGGGGTGACGTCGAAGCTCGTCGGGTCGTCGCCGGCCAGGAACTGGTTGGCCGGCGACAGCAGCAGGAAGTGGCCGACGAACAGCACCGACGCGGCCCCCAGGTAGCGGAGGTACGTGGCGGTCAGCCGGTACCGCCGGCGCAGGACGGCGGCGAGCACCGCCGCGCCGGCACCGAGGCCGACGAGCGCCGGCGTCGCCCACGTCGTGGCGTCGACCCCCAGGCGCCACGCCGCCAGGCCGGCGAGCAGCCCGACCGCGGCGAGGTGGAACCGGGCCCGGCTGCGGTCGCCCGCCAGCCCGGCCACGAGCCCGAGCAGCCCGACGACCAGCGTGGGGACCAGCGCGACGATGAGGGCGAAGGCGACGACGTCGGCGCCGGACGCGCCCCGGGTGATGAAGGTCTCGGGCGACCGACCGAAGCTGTCGAGGACCGGCCGGGTGAAGGCCAGGCCGGCCAGCCCGGCGACCTCCGCCAGCGCGGCGAGCTCCCGGCGCACGCGGCGCCGGGCCGACGGGCGTCCGTCGTCGTCGCCGTGCTCCTCCACGCCATCGGACCCGGCCACGCGGCGACGCTACCGCCCACCCGCCGTGGGCGGCGAAACGCGGGCGACGACCGCGACGACGGGCGCCGCCGCCCCGGGCCGCCGGTACGATCCGGGCCGACGGACCGATCCCATGAGCGACGCCCACCCCCACCTCACCCGGCCGCGGCTGACGCACGTGGCCCTGCCGTGCTCGGACCTCGACCGGTCGCTCGAGTTCTACACGTCCGTCACCCCGCTGGTCGTCGTGGCCCGCAACGAGGACGAGGGCGGGCGCAGCGCCTGGCTCTCGAACCCCGGGCAGGTCGTCGACCCGTTCGTCGTCGTGCTCGTCGAGCCCCCGGGGGCGTCCGGGGCGACCGGGCCGACGCTGGCCCCGTTCGCGCACATCGGCATCGAGGTGCCCGAGCGGGCGGACGTCGACCGGATCGCCGAGCGGGGGCGCGAGCTCGGCTGCCTGCACTGGGCCCCCCGCCACGTCGCCGAGCACGTCGGCTACGTGTGCGCCCTGGTCGACCCCGACGGCAACGTCGTCGAGTTCTCCCACGGGCAGCGGGTGTTCTCGACCGTCCGCTCGCTGTGGGGCGGCGGCGGGTGACGCCGGTGCCCGACCCGGGCCGCCCCCCGGGCCCGGGCGACACCGCCCCCGGGGACGGGGCGGCGTCCCGGCGCGGCGCCGACCTCGCCAAGGTCGCCCTCGTCGGCCTGGCCGCCGGCTTCCTGTCGGGGCTGTTCGGCGTCGGCGGCGGGGTGCTGATGGTGCCGGCCCTGGTCGTCGGCCTGGGCATGGGCCAGCGCCTGGCCCACGGCACCTCGCTGGCGGCCATCGTGCCCATCGCCCTGGCGGGTGTCGCCGGCTACGCGCTCGCCGGCGAGGTCGACTGGGCGGCGTCGCTCTTCCTGGTCGTCGGCTCGGCCGGCGTCGGCGCCCGCCTGGGCACCCACCTGCTGCACGTGCTGCCCCAGCGGGCCCTGGCCCTGGCCTTCTCGGCCGTCATGCTCGCCACCGCCGCCCGCATGGTCGTGGGCGACCCCGAGGGCGGCGGCCGGCCGGAGCTCTCGGTCGGCATCGCCCTGGCCCTCGTGGCGGTCGGCGTGGTCGCGGGGACGACGGCCGGCCTGCTGGGCGTCGGCGGCGGCGTCGTCATGGTGCCGGCGATGGTCGTCCTCGTCGGCATGCCCGCCGCGGTGGCCAAGGGGTCGTCGCTGGCCGTGATCATCCCGACGGCGATCGTCGGCACCCGCAGCAACCTGCGCAAGCGCAACGCCGAGGTCCGCACGGCCGCCGTCGTCGGCCTGTCGGGCCTGGTGTCGTCGTTCCTGGCCTCGCAGCTCTCGGTCGGCCTCGACGAGCGGCTGTCCAACCGCCTCTTCGCCGGCCTGCTCGTGGTGATGGCCGCCCGGATGCTGTGGGAGAACCGCCGCGCCCCCGCTAGCCGGCGGTGACGGTCAACGGCCGCAGCCGGGCCCGGCCGGGCGGGCCCTCGACGGCGTAGGCCTCCAGCGTGTTGCGCTCCCCGAGCGCGTCGGGGAGCAGCAGCGCGTGCACGACCCGGCCCTCGTCCCACCAGGGTGCGGGCTGCACGGGGGCGACGGCGGCGACCACGCCGTCGACCGCGACGGCCACGACCTCGCCCTCCGGCAGGTCGGTCTCCCCGATGACCTCGAGCACGGGCGGGCCGTCGCCGGGGTCCTCGAGGCGGTCGAGGTCCCGCACCGCCAGCGCCGCGCCCCGGTCCGGACCGACGTCGAGCTCGTCCACCGACCGGCCGACCAGCGAGCCGTGCTCGGTGCGCTGCCAGATCGCGAGCTCGCCCTCGCCGGGCACCGGGTCCGCGGCGAGGACCCGTTCCAGCCCCGCCGCGGCGTCGAGGACGACGAACTCGCCGTCGTCCTCGGGCTCGACGGTGTCGAAGTCCGTGTGCAGCACCGGCTTCCCCACGCCGCGGACGGCGTCGGCCTGCGAGGCGGGCACGCCGTCGACGTCGTCCCAGGCCGGCGCGAGGCCCATCAGCTCGGCGATGGTCGGCACCAGGTCGACGTTCAGCACGTTGGCGTCGTCGACCGCGCCCTCGGTCTGACCCGGTGCCTTGATCAGCAGCGGCGTCCAGGCGACCTGCTCGGGCTGCGCCTCGCCGACCCCCCGCCGCGGCTCGCCGGCGGCGAACGCCTCGCCGTGGTCGCCCACCACGACGAGGAGCGTGCTGTCGTAGGCGTCCGCCTCCCGCAGGCGGTCGATCAGGACGCCGAGGGCGTGGTCGACCGCCTGGAGCTGCAGCAGGTGGCGCTGGCGGGCCACGTCCACACCGGTCCCGTGCCAGATGGACCCGAGGAACAGCCCGTAGGGGTCCTCCTCGACGACCTCGTAGCGGCTGCCGTCGTCGAGGAGGTGGTACGGCTCGTGCGGCAGGACGAGGTGGTAGAACCACAGCCCCGGCCGGTCGCCGGGCGTGAAGTCCTGGTCCTCGATCCAGGCGAGGAACTCGTCGAGGCGGTCGGGCTCCAGGGCACCGGGCAGGATCTGAGCCCCCGTCGCCCGCTCCTCCTCCAGGCCGCCCCGCCACCACTCGACGGCGTCGCCGAGCAGCGCGCCCAGCGCCCCGTCGCGCGTCGGCGGGCACAGCACCTCGGGGCAGAGGCGGGTGAGCTGCTCGACGGCCTCGACGTCGTGGGTGCCGCCCAGGAGGGTGAAGAGGTTGTGGGGGAAGTTGCGGTGGTCCGGCAGCGGGCTCGGGTCGCTCGGGAGCCGGCCCGAGAGCATCGAGGGCACCGCCTGGAAGGTGTGGAGGGCGGTCGTCGTGTGGTTGCGGTACCAGGTCGCGTCGTCGGCGAGCGCGGCGAGGTTCGGGAACAGGTCGGCGTCGATGCGGCCATGGCCGTCGAGCAGGCTGGTCGTCGGCAGCGCGTCGAGCACGACCACGACGACGGGGGGCAGGTCGCCCGCCTCGGCCGGCAGGGCGGTCTCGCCGTCGAGGACGCCGGCGACGCCGCCGCCCCCGACCACCAGCTCGCCCGTCGGCGACAGCGCGAGGAACTGGACGAGGAACCCGACCGACGCCACCCCGAGGAAGCGCAGGTAGGTGGCGAGCGTCGCGCTCCGGTGACGGGCGACGAGCAGGACCGCCCCGGCCGCCACCGCGGCGCCCGCCACCAGGGCCCGCCCCCAGGCGGTCGCGTCGACCCCGAGCCGCCACACGGCCAGACCGCCGGCCAGGCCGACCAGGGCCGAGTGGCACCAGCCGCGCACCCGCCGCCCGCCGAGGCGCGACGCGACGCCGACCGACGAGAGGGCGAGCGCCGGCACCACGGCGACCAGCACCCCGAAGGCGACGACGTCGCGCGCCGTCGCGCCCCGGGCGAGGAAGGTCTCGGGCGACCGGCCGAAGCTGTCGAGCACCGGGCGGGTGACCGCCAGTGCGAGGAGCCCGGCCAGCTCGAGCGCGAGCAGGGCCTCGTCGCGCAGCACCCGGGCGGCCCGGGCCAAGCGACCCCGGGCGGGGCCCGCCGGGGGCGCCACCGTGCCGTCCCCGGCGCCGTCGCCGGATCGTCGGTGCTCGTCCCGCCCGCCCGGCGCGACCGCGGGCACTACAGCGAGGCCCGGTAGCCGGCCGCGTTCCGTTCGAACTCGGCCACCGAGTCGCCGCCGAACTTGCGCAGGGCCTCGGACGCCAGCACGAGCGCCACCATCGCCTCGGCGACGACCCCCATGGCCGGGACCGCCGTGACGTCGGTGCGCTCCTTGAAGCTCACCGTCTCCTCCTTGGTCTCGACGTCGACGGTGGTGAGCACCGGTCGGTTCAGCGTCGACAGCGGCTTCATGGCGAGGCGGGCGACGATGGGCTCGCCGTTGGAGATGCCGCCCTCGATGCCGCCGGCGAACGAGGACGTGCGCCGGTAGGTGCCGGCCTCGGCGTCCCAGGTGATCGGGTCGTGCGCCTGCGAGCCCCGCCGGCCGGCGACGTCCCACCCCTCGCCGATCTCGACCGCCTTGATCGCCTGGATGCTCATGAGCGCGAAGGCCAGCAGCGCGTCGAGCTTGCGATCCCAGTGGACGTGGCTGCCGAGGCCCACCGGCACGCCGTAGGCGACGACCTCGGCCACGCCGCCGAGGCTGTCGCCCTCCTTGGCGGCCGCCTTGACCTCGGCGACCATCGCCTCGCTCGCCTCGGGGTCGAAGCACCGCACCGGCGAGGCGTCGACGGCCTCTCGGTCGCCGGGCCCGGGCCGCACCCCGGCCGGGGCGCGCACGCCGCCCATGGCGACGACGTGGGAGATCACCTCGACGCCGATGCGGCGCAGCAGCAGCTTGGCCAGCGTCCCCGCGGCCACCCGGGCCGCCGTCTCGCGCGCCGAGGCCCGCTCCAGCGCGTCGCGGGCGTCGTCGAAGCCGTACTTCTGCATGGCGGCGAGGTCGGCGTGGCCGGGGCGGGGCGTGGTCAGGCGCTTCGAGGGCGTGCCGGGCGCGGGCGACATCTCCTGCTCCCAGCGCGGCCACTCCGGGTTGGGGATCTCGATGAGGACCGGACCGCCGAGCGTCCGCCCGTGGCGGACGCCGCCCACCAGGCTGAGCTCGTCACGCTCGAAGCGCTGCCGCGGCCCCCGGCCGTAGCCGAGGCGCCGGCGGGCCAGCTCGGCGGAGATGTCCTCGACGGTGACGGGCAGGCCGGCGGGCAGCCCCTCGACGATGACGCCGAGCGCGCGCCCGTGGGACTCGCCGGCGGTCAGGAACCGGAGCATGGCCGCGCGGGGTCGGGATGGGAGGTCGGCACGTCAGCGGAGGGTACCGGCCCGGGCCTGGTCAGCTGCAGTTGACGCAGGTGTCCGCCTCGGGCAGCGCCTCGAGCCGCTCGGGCGGGATCTCGGCGCCGCAGCGCGAGCAGCGCCCGTACGTGCCCGACCGGTGCCGCTCGAGCGCCCGCTCCGCGTTGCGGAGCGCCTCCTTGGCCCGCTCGAAGAGGATGCGGTGGGAGTCCTTGTCCTCCTGGATGACGGCGGGATCGGTCAGGAGCTGCTCGTACTCCTCCTGGAGCCGCTGCACGTTGGCGCGCGCGGCCTCCACGTCGGCCACCAGGCGGGCCTCCACCTCGTCGGCCGCGGTGGCCGATGTCGTCGTGTCGTCGGCGTCGGACATGAGGAACCTCTCGTGGGCGTCGGCGCGTCGCGCGGGAGGGACGGGCACGTCCTCGCGCGGCAGGACGGCGGAACGGCTGGCCGGGTGGCGGGGGTGGCGGCTCGCGCTGCGGGACGCCACAGCCGCACGCGGCCGTGACCACGCACGATAGCGAGATCGGGCACGATCCGGCCGCGGACCTCGGCCGGCCCGCGTTCGCTACCGTTCGGCTGTGCAACCAGGCTGGTACCCCGATCCCGACGGTGGCCCCGACCTGCGCTGGTGGGACGGCACGGCGTGGACCGACCGGACCGCGCCGGCCGGCGGCCCCGGCACGCCGCCCCCGGTCCCGCCCCCGCCCGCGAGCGGCGACCAGCAGCCGGTGGCACCGGGTGCCGGCGCGCCGGCGAGCGGGGAGCACCCGCCGGCGGCACCGGGGCCCGTCCCGCCCCCGCCACCCGGT
>PKRH01000003.1 GCA_017577565.1 Thermoanaerobacterales bacterium
GCTTTGACCCGGCGCATGAGCGGCAGCGCCGGTACGGGACCCCACAGGTCGATGGTCTCGCGGATGTGCCGCGGCGCGGACAGCACGGTGGCGTGGCCGCCGGGGCCGTGCCGCCCCTCGCCGGCCGGCGGGCGCAGCCACAGCCGGCCGTCGTCGGGGCGGACGACGACCTCGGGCTCGTCGGCGGTGCCGGCGTCCCCGCCGGCGTCGCCGCCCGCCCCCGCGAGGGTCGCCCGGGCCCGGGCGTCGAGGCGCACGACCGTGCCGCCGGCCAGCTCGATGGTCGCGGCCGCCGAGCCGCCGGTCTCGACGACGGCGCCGACCTCGACGGTGTCGCCGGTGGAGAGGGCGCGGGGCTCCTCGCCCTCGACCCGGGCGGTCACGAGGCCGGTCGTCGAGGTGACCGTGCCGGCCACCGGCTCGTCGGTGCCGCCGCCCAGGGTGAGGGCGGCGACGACGATCCCGCCCGCGAAGGCCACGAGGGCGATGCCGGCCACGAGCAGCTGCCGCGCCCGTCGCTCGGTGCGGGACCGCCGGGCGTCCGCCCCGGCCGTCCGGTCGCCGCCGCTCGGCGAGCCCTCCCCGTCGCCGCCCCGGCCGCGGCCACCGCCCGGCTCGCGGTCCGCGTCGGGCGTGGGCAGCGTCGTCGTCCGGTGGCGGACGGGCGGCGGGCTCGACGCGTACGCGGGGGACGGCGGCGGGGTGTAGCCGGAGGGGGCCCCGGCGCCCTCCCCGGCACCCCCGTTGCCGTCGCGCTCGACGTCGACCACCGCTGCCCTCCCGCCGTGCCGGCCTCGGGCCCGGATCAGCCGAGCGAGACCAGGAGGCCTTCGCAGGTCCGGATGACGACCCGGGCGGCGTCCGCGACCTCCCGGGACGACATGGGGCTCTCGGCCCGCCGCTGCCAGCGCCCGATGGCGTTGGTCAGGGCCCGGCGCACCTCGGACACGTCGGCCTCGGGCGACAGGCCGAGCCGGGTGTGGATGGCGCCGCCCTCGGCGCCGAGCAGGCGCTCCATCTCGGCCGCCTCCGCCGGCTTGACCTTGATGCCGCCGGCCCGCAGCGCGTTGAGCAGCCGGATCTCGGCGAACTCGTGGGCGCCGGACGTGATCCGCTCGAGCTCGGTGGCCAGCACGTCGCGGCCGGGGATCCGGTGCTCCTGCAGCACGGCCTCGAGCGCGAGCAGCGCCGAGCGGGCCTTGAGCACGTCCCGGCGGGCGGCGAACTGGCTGAGCAGCACGTCCTTCAGCTCGTTCAGGCCGCTGCGCCGCACCAGCTCGCTGGACAGGGCGGTGGCCGTCGTCGCCGCCCCCTGGCGGATGAGGGCCACGGCGAGCCGCACCCCGAACAGCCCGAAGCGGTCGAGCAGGTGCTCGCGCTCCATGTTGGTGAGCGGGATCGGCGTCTCGGCCTGGACGAAGCGGTCGGCCGACAGGAACAGCGCCTCGGCGTCGTCGCGCGGCGCGTTGGCGATGGTGTAGAGCGCCTTGAACTCGGCCTCCCGCAGGGTGGCGCCCGACTGGGCCAGCAGGCCGGCGACCGGCACGACCGTCTGGGCCAGCCGCCGCACCTTGGGGTCGGAGCGGTAGCGGGCGGCGATCCGCTGGGCGGAGGCCATCGAGTCGATGCGGCCCACGCCCACCTCGTCGGCCCGGGACAGGACGGCGATGGCGTTGACCGGCGTGGCCTGGGAGAACTCCTCGTCGTGGAAGGCCTCGAGGAAGTTGATGTCCGAGCTGTGCAGGTGCCGCATCAGGTACAGCACCGCGTCGGCCGGGGTGACCTGGTCCTCGCCCGGGGTGAGGAAGGCCGTCGTGCGGGCCGAGACGTCGGTCGAGATCGAGGCGATGCCCGGCGTGTCGATGAGGGTCATCTGCCGCAGCGACGACGACGGCCACTCGATGACCAGCCGGCGGACGTCCTCGGCCCGCATCGAGCCGAGGTCGACGTTGATGGCGCCGCCGTCCCGGCTGAACGGCACCTGCCGGGGCTCGCCCTCGTGGGGCTCGAGGGTGGCCCGGTAGGTGATGCCGTCCTTGTACCAGGTGACGATGCGGGTGCACTCGCCGGCGTCGGTGGGCGCCAGCTCCTCGCCGACCAGGGCGTTGAGCAGGGTCGACTTGCCCGCCTTGACCTTGCCGGCGATGGCGACCCGCAGCGGCTCGTCGAGCCGGTCGAGCACCGCCCGCAGGCGGGCCTGCGGCTCGGGGTGGTCGGCGCAGGCCTGCACCGCCTGCTCGAGCAGGCGGCGGACGCTGGCGAGGAGGGGCGACGAGCCGGGCGCGCTCACGACCGTGCCTCCGCGGCGGTCGCCTTCAGCTCCGGCGCCAGGGCGTAGGCCTTCTCGCGCAGCACGGCGATGCGCTTGAGCTCGGCGTCGACGTCGCGCAGGCGCTTCTGGCGGGACGTGGCGTCGGACTTCACGGCCTGCTGGGCGGCGGCCAGCGCCTCGGTGGCCGAGCGGTGGAGCTCCTCGGCCCGGGCGGCGAAGTAGTCGCGCAGGCGGCGCTGGGTGCGGCGCAGCGTGTCGCGGGTGTCCTTGCCGACCACGAAGGCGACCTCGTCGGTGTACTTGCGGTGCGCCTGGCGGGCCTGGTTGCGGCGCATCTGCAGCTGCCGCTCCTTCTCGCTGCGCAGCGCGGAGCGGCCCATGAACAGGCCGATGACCAGGGTGGCCGGGTTGGCCATGGCCAGGCCGGCCAGGTTGCCGAGCATGCCGAACATGAGCATGCCGCCGTAGCTGCCCCGCAGGGCGGTGAGGCCCTGGGACCCGAGGCCCATCTTCGACAGCTCGACGTCGGTGTCGGCGTCGACGGCGGCGAGGGCCTCGGTCGGGTTGGCCACGTCGAGGTCGACGGCGATCTCGTCGCCGTCCTCGCCGAAGTGCTCACCCACCCGGGCCGCCAGCTCCTGGGCCCGGCGGTGCAGGAAGGCGTAGGTCTGGACGACGTCGTCGGCCACCCGCCGGTAGAGCCAGGCCTGGAACTCGTCCCAGGTCTCGGCCGGGTCGCTGTTGTCGATGGCCTCGTCGGCCAGCCGGGTGACCTGGCGCAGCCGGCTGCGCAGCTCGTGCTCGACGTCGGCCTGCAGGTCGATGACGCCGTCGCTCAGCGTCTGCTGCCACTTCGACACCCCGCTCTTCAGCCGCTCGGCCTTGGCCTTGGCCTCGGTGAGGTTGTCGACCATCTGCTGGGCCTGCTCGGGGTCGTCGAGGGCCTGGCGCTCGCTGCGGAACTGCGACTCGAGCATGGTCGCCACCGCGACCACGTCGTTGGCGGCGGCCCGCACGCTCAGCCGCTCGGCGTCTGCGGCGATCTTGTTCTGCAGGTAGTTGGCGAGGGCGGGGAAGCCGGACTCGCGGTTGAGCTCGCGGTCGTTGGTCCGCAGGGCGTGGATGCGCAGCGCGGAGGAGACGCAGAGGATCTCGGCGTCGATGTCGTGGCGCCGCAGGTGCTCGACGTTGATGTCCCGGATCTTGCGCCAGGCGGGGTAGAAGTCGATCTTCGTCATGACGCAGACGACGTTGGGGCACATCTGCAGCGCCGTCTGCAGGAACTCGAGCTCCGGCCCCGAGAACTCCTGGCTGGCGTCGGAGACGAACACGACGGCGTCGGCCATCGGCAGCGCCCCGATGGTGGCGGCGCTGTGCGCCGAACCCAGGCCGCCGACGCCCGGCGTGTCGACGATGACGAGCCCGTCGCTCAGCAGCTTGCGGGGCAGCGCCACCTCCACCGACTGGATGCGGCGGTCGTCGGGGGCGTCGCTCGCCTCGGTGACGTAGCGGGCCACCTGGTCGACGGGGATCGCCTCCCGCTCGGGCTCCCGCTCGACCTCGCCGTCGCCGCCCGGGTCGAACAGCACGGCCGCCGACGGCGGGTCGCCGTAGCGGATGGCCGTCGGCACCGCCGTGGCGATGTCGTCGTCGACCGGGCAGATGGGGGCGTTCAGCAGCGCGTTGACGAGCGAGGACTTGCCCTGCTTGAACTCGCCGATGACGAACACGTGGAACGCCGGGTCGGTGAGGCGCTTGCGCGTCAGGAGGAGGCGCTGCTCGAGGTCGGGGCGCGAGTAGGCCGTGGCGGCCTTGATGCCGAGCTCGACCACTGACAACGCCTGCTGGACGCTGGCCGACCTCTGGTCGGCGTTGGGGTTCCCCGCCATCGCTCACTCAACTCCTCGTGATCGTCCACGCTAACGCGGATCCGTCGAGCGTCTGGACGCGGGACGGGGCCCCGGCCGTCCGCCCGGGGCCCCGTCGTGGCGTCGGGTCGGCCGCCCTCAGGCGAGCGGCCCGTCGACGTCGATGTCGACGCCGTCGTCGTCGCTGACGTCGGTGAAGCTGTTGTCCACCGAGTTGTCGCTGGCGTCGACGTGCAGGTTGCCGCTGTCGGTCGTGTCGAAGCTGTCGTTGATCGAGTTGTCCGTGTACTGGACCTCGGTGTTGAAGCTGTCGTCGATCGAGTTGTCGGTGACACCGGTCTGGGTGGCGCCGTCGTCGGCGATCTGGACGGTGCCCGAGTTGCCCTCGATCGAGATGTCGCCGGAGCCGGCGTCGGCGCCGTCGCCGAAGGCCACGGCCGAGCCGTCCTCGGCGCTGATGGCGACGTCGTTGGACTGGACGGTGCCGTCGCCGACGACCGACTCGCTGAGCACCGAGTCCTCGATCTGGGTGAGGTCGCCGTCGCCCTGGTTGAAGGCGATGTCGCCCTCGCCGCCGTCGACGATCGTGCCGTCGCCCAGCACGGCGTTCTCCGCCTCGACGTTGGTGGCGTCGCCGTCACCGAACGAGACCGCCCCGACGTCCGAGTCCTGGATGACCTGGTTGCCGTCGCCGACGACGGAGTCGGTGACGTCGCCGGTCACGGACCCGCCCACGTCGCCGGTGGCGATCGTGGCGTCGGAGACGTCGCCGCCGACCTGGACGGCCCCGTCGCCGGTGTTCACCTGGGCGCCGTCACCGGCGGCGACCGCCCCGTCACCGGACACGACGTCGTTGTCGAAGTCCTGGTTGACGTCGCCGAAGGCGGTGATGTTCTGGTTGACCGAGTTGTCGACCGTCGTGTCCCGGTCGTCGATGAACGTCGTGTCGTTGTCCTGGAACTGCTGGTTCGTGACGTTCAGGACGTTCGTGTAGTGGTTGATCGACTCGATGGCGCCCTGCAGGCCGCCCTCGGCCAGGCCGCCACCGCCGCTCGACGCAGGGGGCGGCGGGAGGGTCACGTTGCCGCTGCCGGCGAAGTTGGCCACGCCGCCCTGGGCCGCCCCGCCGGTGTTGCCCTGGATGGCGCTCAGGACCCGCGGCATCTCGGCCTGGATGTCCTGGCTCGTCACGTTGCCGAGCCCGTTCTGGTTGAGGAAGCCCTCAGGATCGTCCTGGAAGGCCGCCCGCGTGTCGTTGTCGGTGAAGATGCTGATGAGGGTGTCGAGGAGGGACATGGCTTCCTGCTCCTGGATCGTTCGGCGGCCACCCGCCTTCGGTACGTTGCGTGAGCAGACGGTAGGTCTCCGTCGCCCGGCGGGGATCGGGGATCACCCCCGTCCGCACCCCCCGCCCCCGTAGGGGATCGGCGGGGTGGTCCGGGGGTCCCCGGGTGGGGCGCCGCCGGGGCGCGACGGTGGCCCGGGCGGGGGGACCCGGGCCACCTCTCCTGGGGGGAGGCGTCGATCTCGTGGGGGAGGCGCCGATGCGGGGCGGCCGGCGCGCGGCGGGTCAGAAGGACCCGATGTCGAAGTCGTCGGGGTCGCCCGACGCGAGGTCGTCGTCGACGTCGTCGGCGTGCAGGCCCGGGCCGTCGTGGGGGTGGTGGAGGCCGTGGTCGTCGACGTCGTCGAGGTGGTGGTCGAGCCCGTCGTCGACGTCGTGGTCGCCGAGGTGGTGGCCCAGGACGTCGTCGAGGTCGTGGTCGTCGGCGTGGCCGAGGTCGTCGTCGACGTCGTGGGCGGCGTGGTCGTCGCCGACGTCGCCGAGGCCGTGCCCCCCGAGGTCCGACCCGTCGTCCGCGGCGTCCTCGAAGGTGTCGTCGTCGAGGTCGCCGCCCTCGCCGAACGACAGCGCGGTGACGTCGTCGCCACCGACGTCGTCGTCGACGGTGGGTTCGTCGCCGGCGGGGCCGGGGTCGTCACCGCCGGCCGGCGCCGCGGGCGCGCCGCCGGGCTCGGCGTCGAAGTCGGCGGTGACGTCCCCGAAGGAGCTGTCGGTGCCCGTGACGGTGGACGACAGCGCGGCCTGCGCCTGGTCGGGGGGCAGGGTGTCGGCCACCAGCCCGACGGCCTCGGACAGGTCCGCGGGGTCGACGTCCCCGAAGCCGAACTGCGCGAGGTAGGCGCGTGGATCGGCGTTGTATGCAGCCTGCTCGGCCGGGTCGAGCATCACGCCCCGCAGCACGTCGAGCAGTGACATGCCGGTCATCCTGTCCTCCCTGGGCTCCGTCCCCGTCGGCGATCGGGGACCACATCAGGTTACGGAGCACCCCCCAGGGGGGCATCGGGGATCACCCCCACACGTCCCCGATCACCGACGCGGGGTGGCCGGGGCGCAATTGACACGTGCTCGCGCTTACCTTTCAACTGTCGCCGTGCCCACGTCCCTCGTCATCGTCGAGTCGCCGGCCAAGGCGCGCACCATCGCGCGCTTCCTCGGCGACGACTTCAGGGTCGAGGCGTCGATCGGTGCCGTCCGCGACCTGGAGCCGAAGGGGCTGGCGGTCGACGTCGACAACGGGTTCAAGCCCACCTACGTCGTGCCGCCGAGCAAGCGGGACGTGGTGAAGCGCCTGAAGGCCGCGCTGGCCGAGGCCGACGAGCTCTACCTCGCCACCGACGAGGACCGCGAGGGGGAGGCCATCGCCTGGCACCTCACGGAGGTGCTCAAGCCGCGGGTCCCCACCAAGCGGATGGTCTTCCACGAGATCACCCGCCAGGCCATCGAGCAGGCGGTGCAGCGGTCGCGGGACATCGACCACGGCCTGGTCGACGCCCAGGAGGCGCGCCGCATCGTCGACCGGCTGTTCGGCTACCCGGTCAGCGAGGTGCTGTGGCGCAAGGTGGCCACCGGCCTGTCCGCCGGTCGGGTGCAGAGCCCCGCCATCCGGCTGGTGGTCGAGCGGGAGCGCGAGCGCATGGCGTTCGTGCCGGCCGACTACTGGGACCTGCGGGCGGCCTTCGCCACCGACCCGGCCTTCACCGCCGTGCTCGTCCGGCTGGACGGCGACCGGGTCGCCACCGGCAAGGACTTCGACAACCAAGGCCGGGTGCACCGGGACGGGGTGACCGTCGTCGACGAGCGGGCCGCCCGGGCGCTGGTCGAGGCGCTGGACGGCGCGCCGTTCACCGTCACCGCCGTCGAGGAGAAGCCCTACCGCAGCTCGCCGAAGCCGCCGTTCATCACCTCGACCCTCCAGCAGGAGGGCGGGCGCAAGCTCGGCATGACCTCGCGCCAGGTGATGAGCACGGCCCAGAGCCTCTACGAGAAGGGCTACATCACCTACATGCGCACCGACTCGGTGACGCTGTCCGAGGAGGCCCTCTCCGCCGCCCGGACCCAGGCGCGCGAGCTCTACGGCGACCGGTACCTGCCCGACGCCCCCCGGGTCTACCGGGGCAAGGTCAAGAACGCGCAGGAGGCGCACGAGGCCATCCGGCCCGCCGGCGACCGGTGGCGCACACCCGAGCAGCTCGCCGGCGAGCTCACCGGCCCCGAGCTGCGGCTCTACGAGCTCATCTGGAAGCGCACGCTGGCCTCGCAGATGGCCGACGCCGTCGGCAAGACCGTGAGCGTGCGCATCGAGGCCCCGGTGGCCCGCCGGCCCGAGGGGCTCGAGGTGACGACCACCCACTGGTCGGCGTCGGGCCGCACCATCACCTTCCCGGGCTACCTGCGGGTCTACGTCGAGGGCTCCGACGACCCCGACGCCGAGCTCGACGACCGCGAGCGCCTGCTGCCCGAGCTCCAGGAGGGCCAGCGCCTGCCCGACCCGGCGATCGAGCCGCAGGGCCACACCACCCAGCCCCCGCCCCGCTACACCGAGGCGTCGCTGGTCAAGCGCCTGGAGGAGCTGGGCATCGGCCGGCCCTCGACCTACGCCTCGATCATGCAGACGATCCAGGACCGCGGGTACGTCCGCAAGCGGGGCCAGGCGCTGGTGCCGACGTGGTCGGCCTTCGCGGTCGTGCAGCTGCTGGAGGCGCACTTCACGTCCGAGGTCGACTACTCGTTCACCGCCCGGATGGAGGACCTGCTCGACGAGATCGCCGCCGGGCGGCGCGAGCGGGAGCCGTTCCTGCACGACTTCTGGTTCGGGCGCAACGGCAACGGCGACGGGGTCACCGGCCTGACCGCCCTCATCGAGGCGGCCATGGCCAACGCCGACCCCGCGCAGGTCAACTCCATCCCCATCGGGAAGGACCCCGACGGCAACGAGATCGTCGTCCGCAACGGGCGCTACGGCCCCTACGTCAAGCGGGGCGAGGACACGGCGTCGGTGCCCGAGGACCTGGCGCCCGACGAGCTGACCGTCGAGAAGGCGCTCGAGCTGCTGGCCGCCCCCAAGGGCGACGAGCCGATCGGCCACGACCCGGCGACCGGGCTGCCCGTCTACGCCAAGTCGGGCCGGTTCGGCCCCTACGTCCAGCTCGGCGACGCCGAGACGCTGCCGGAGGGCGAGAAGCCCCGCACGGCGTCGCTGTTCAAGTCGATGTCGCTGTCGACGATCACGCTGGAGGACGCCCTCCGGCTGCTCTCCCTGCCCCGCACGGTCGGCACCGACCCCGAGACGGGGGAGGAGATCGTCGCCCTCAACGGCCGCTACGGCCCCTACCTCAAGCGTGGCAAGGAGACCCGAAGCCTGGCCTCCGAGGAGGAGCTGTTCACCGTCACGCTGGAGGAGGCGCTGCGGCTCTTCGCCGAGCCCAAGCGGCGGGGGCGGCAGGCCGCCGCGCCCCTGCGAGAGGTCGGCGAGGACCCGGTCACCGGCCGGATGATGGTGATCAAGACCGGCCGCTACGGCCCCTACGTCACCGACGGGGAGACCAACGCGTCGCTGCGGGAGCGGGAGGGCGACACGGTCGAGGGCCTGACCGTCGAGCGGGCCGCCGAGCTGCTGCAGGCCCGGCGCGAGGCCGGCCCGGCGAAGAAGCGGGGCACCCGCAAGAAGGCCGCCGCCAAGAAGACCACCGCGAAGAAGGCGACCGCGAGGTCCACGAAGAAGGCGACCGCCAAGAAGGCGGCGGCGAAGAAGGCCGCCGCGAAGCGGACGGCGTCGGGCAACGGGCGCTCGCCCGACGCCGACGGCGCCGACGGGTCGTCCTGAGCGCCGGCGCCGTGGCTCGCTTCATCGTGTTCGAGGGCGGCGAGGCCACGGGCAAGTCGACCCAGGCGCGGCGCCTGGCCGCCCGGCTGGGGGCGGTGCACACGCACGAGCCGGGCGGGACCGACGTCGGCGCCGCGCTGCGCGCCCTGCTGCTGGACGTCCGCACGACCGGCCTCGACCCACGGGCCGAGGCGCTGCTCATGGCCGCCGACCGGGCCCAGCACGTCGCCGAGGTCGTGCGCCCGGCCCTGGCCGCGGGCCGCCACGTGGTCTGCGACCGCTACATCGGCTCGACCCTCGCCTACCAGGGCTACGGCCGGGGCCTGCCGGTGGACGAGCTGCGCCGCCTGTCGTCCTGGGCCGCCGGCGACCTGTGGCCGGACCTGGTCGTGCTGCTCGACGTCCCCCGGGAGGTGGCCCGCCGCCGGTCGACGGCCGCCCGGGACCGGATGGAGGCGGCGGGGGAGGAGTTCCACGAGCGGGTGCGGCGCGGCTACCGGGCGCTGGCGGGGGCCGACCCCCAGCGGTGGGTGACGATCGACGGGACGCCGCCGCCGGACGAGGTCGAGGCGGCCGTGTGGGAGGCGGTGGCGACCCGCCTCCCGGACCTGGCCCGCGCCGCCGGGCCGGTGCCGGGCGACGGCGCCGGCCCGGGCGGGGCCGGACGGGGGACCGCCGGCGAGGCGCGAGACTGACCGGCGTGAGCTCCACGGTGCCGGCCACGGATGCGGGATCCGCCGCGGGCGCGGCGGGGGACGCCGACCCCTGGCGCGACGTCGTCGGCCAGGAGGCGGCCGTCCGCCAGCTCGCCGCGGCCGCCCGCGACCCGGTGCACGCCTACCTGCTGGTCGGCCCGTCGGGGTCGGGGAAGGTGGCGCTCGCCCGGGGGTTCGCCGCCGCCGTGCTGGCGGCCGACGCGGACGACCCGGTCGAACGCGAGCGCCACGTGCGCCTGGCGCTGGCGGGGCAGCACCCTGACCTGCGGACCGTCGAGCCCGAGGGCAACACGTTCCGCAAGAGCGACGCCGAGCGGGTGGTCCGGGCGGCGACGCTGGCGCCGATCGAGGGCCGGCGCAAGGTCGTGGTGGCCGACGGGTGCCAGGACATGGAGGACGAGGCGGCCGGCTACCTGCTGAAGACGGTGGAGGAGCCGCCGGCCTCGACGGTGTTCGTGCTGCTGGCGACCGAGCTGGTGCCCGAGCTGGTGACGATCGCCAGCCGGTGCGTGCGGATCGAGCTGGCGCCGCTCCCCACCGAGCTGGTGGCCGAGCGGCTGGTGGCCGAGGGCGTCGACCCCGACCGGGCGGCGACGGCGGCCGCCGCGGCGGGCGGCGACCTCGACCGGGCCCGCACGCTGGCCACCGACGAGCGCCTGGCGCTGCGGCACGCCGCCTGGCGCGAGGTGCCGTACCGGCTCGACGGCACCGGGCACACCGCGGCCACCGTGGTGGCCGAGCTGCAGTCGATGATCGGCGAGGCGCTGGGGCCGCTGCAGCAGCGGCAGGCCGCCGAGCTGGCGGCGCTGGAGGAGCAGATCGAGCAGTACGGGCTGCGGGGCTCGGGGCGCCGCGACCTGGAGGCCCGCCACAAGCGCGAGGTGCGCCGGTTCCGCACGGCCGAGCTGCGCTTCGGGCTGGCGACCCTGGCCGCCACCTACCGGGACGCCATGGCGGCCCACGGCGCCCGGGCCGACTGGCTCGACTCGGTGCGCCGCATCGAGGACGCCGCCGTGGCGCTGCAGCGCTACCCGAACGAGACGCTGCTGCTCCAGGCGCTGGTCGCCAACCTGGCGCCGGTGCCGCGGGCCTGACGGCGGCCGAGGCGCCCCCGCCGGGCTTCGTGGGCACCGCCGGCGCGCTGCTATCGTGACTCGCCCCGCCCGAGTAGCTCAGCTGGCAGAGCAACGCACTCGTAATGCGTAGGTCAGGGGTTCGACTCCCCTCTCGGGCTCACAGGGTGCCCGCCGCTCGACGGCGGGCACCGGCGCGTCCCGACGGCGGCGGGTGCCGGCATCGTCACGTCGAGGACGGCGAGCCCTCGGCGGGGGCCGCCCGCCGGCGGCGTCGGGGAGCGCGGGGCTCGTGGTCCGGGCGGCTCCGCGGGTCGTACGGCCACCGCCAGACGGACTCGACCTCGTCCCCGGTGCGATCGTCGACGCCATGGGCCTCGAGGTAGGGGCGGAGCCGGTCCACGATCTGCTCGAACCTCGCTCCTGCGGCGGCGGTGGCGTTCGCCTTGTAGGTGTAGGGGTCGCCGAGCGGGCAGACCGCGATCACCTTGCCGGGCAGGATGAAGACGCCGGCTTGGTCCCGACCGATCTCGCCGATCTCGGCCCACGTCCACGACCGGGTTCGCCAGGTGTTGCGGATGGTGATGCCGTCGCCGTCCACCACCATCGCCCATCGCAGCGTCCTGACGATCAGCACGGCGACCACGACCAGCACGGTGCGCATCGCCGCTCGGTCCGGTGGGGCCCACCCCATCGCACGACCCGACGAGGGCCGCGACGCAGAGCAGGAAAGCCACCCAGAGGACCATGGAGGGGATCGCACCCCAGGCTCGGAACACGGTGCGCGGCATCGACGTCCCGTCCACGTCCCCGAGTCTGCTGCAGGATCGGGTTGCGGCGCGGCGGTTCCGGGGGCCGTGGTCCGTGGTGCCCGCTCGGGCCGTCCGGCGGGGACCGCGCAGTGGCCTAGGGTGCCTCCCCGATGGGGCACGTGCGGACGGTTGGACGGGTGCTGGCGCGCGTCGTCGGCGCGCTGGTGGTCCTCGGGGTCGCGGCCTGGTGGCTCCTCGATCCGGGTGCGGGGGACGACGGTTCGGGGTCGGCGGCGGACGCGGACACGGCGGACGCGCCGGCGGACCTCGACCGGCTGGTCGTCGCGCCCGAGGGCGGGGAGGAGGGCTACGACCGCGAGCTGTTCGAGCACTGGGTCGACGCCGACGGCGACGGCTGCGACACCCGCTGCGAGGTGCTGGAGGAGGAGCGGCGGACCGACCTCGCCGGGCTCCCCGACGGCGGCTGGCTCTCCCTCTACGACGGCTACACGACCGACGACCCCGGCGAGCTCGACATCGACCACGTCGTCCCGCTGGCCGAGGCGTGGCGCTCGGGCGCCTCGGACTGGGACGCGGAGCGGCGGGAGGCGTTCGCCAACGACCTGGACGACCCCCGGGCGCTGGTGGCGGTGACGGCGGCGACCAACCGGGCCAAGGGCGACCGCGACCCGGCCGAGTGGCAGCCGCCGGCCCGGGGCGCCTGGTGCTGGTACGGCGAGGCCTGGGTGGCCACCAAGCTGCGCTGGGGCCTGACGGCCGACCAGGCCGAGGTCGACGCCCTGCGCAACATGCTGGCCGGCTGCTGAGCGCTGTGCGGCCCGGGCGGCGGCTCCGCCCGGGCGTCGGCGGTCCGGTCCCGCCGTCAGGCGCTCGGCCTCACGGCACCGGGACCTGCACGTCGAACATCTCGATCGAACCCTGCGGGTCGGCGAAGACGGTCAGCGTCATCGTGCCGCCCTGGGCCACCTGCTCGAACACGTAGGCGACGCTCGTCGTCGCTCCGGGCTGCACCTGCGGCAGCATCGACCCGCACTGCTGGGTGACCTGCCGGCCGTCAGGCCCGACGTAGGTGGCCGAGCAGTCGTCGACCTCGATGACCTCTCCGCGGTTGTTCGTGACGTCGACGACCACGACCAGGTCGCCGCGCGAGGTCAGGTACGAGGTGAGGACCACGACGCTGACGCCCTCCGTTCCGACGCCGGCGGGGTCGCCGGCCCGCAGCCGGTCGTCGATCGGGCTCCCGTCGGTGCTGAAGGTGACGAGCAGCCCGTCGGCATCGACCTCGAAGGCCCCGAAGACCGTGCAGGTCGGCTCGCCGGCGGCGAGGTCGTCGTCGCACACCTCGATCTCGTCGTCCCGCACCTCGGTGGTCGACGGCGGGCCGCCACCCCAGTAGCGCGCGGAGGCGAGGTGGTACCGGGCGTAGAGCTCGGCGGGCGAGCCCGGGGCCGCCAGCTCGGCCATCCGGCCGATGCTCGTGACGGTGCCGGTGGCCAGTGCCTCGACGTACTCCACGGCGGCCTCGGGGACGCCGTCGTCCGGCGCCATCGTGCTCGTGGGGAGCCCGCCGCCGCGGATCTCCTCGGTCGTCGCCGTGCCGGACGGGTCGCCGTCGTCCCCGCAGCCCGCCAGGCCCAGCACGATGGTGAAGGCGGCCGCCGCCGCCAGCGTGGTCCGTGCCATCTCGGTACCTCCCGTCCGCCGAGCGGTACGCCGCAGGTGTGACCCGGCGCGGTGAGAGCGCCCCGCGCGGTCCCGAGCGACCGCCCGCCACATCGCCCCTCGTCGCGGCCGGGGAGGTCGCGTAGCGTGGTCAGCGGTGCCGGCAGGGCGCCGGCGCCCCAGGTGGCGCGAGTGGCATGAACCGGCGACAGTTCCTGGGGGCGGCCCTGGGAGCCGCCGGGACCGTGGCGACCGGCGTCGGCCTCGGTGGCTACGTGCTGCCGCTGCTCGCCCGCGAGGACCTCATCCCCGGGCAGCCCCCCGACATCGTCCTCCGGCCCCGGGCCTGGACCACCACCGACGACCGGGTGTCGTTCGTCGCCATCGGCGACAACGGCAGCGGCGGCCGGCAGGCGATGGCCGTCGCCCGCCAGATGGCCGAGACCTACCAGCGGCGGCCCTACGGCAACGTCGTCCTCCTCGGCGACATCTCCTACTACGGCCGCTTCGAGGACCGGTTCACCGACGTCTTCGTCCGTCCCATGGGGCCGCTCCTCGACGCGGGGGTGAGCTTCGACCTCGCCATCGGCAACCACGACGAGGGCCTCCGCCACAGCGACGAGGCCTTCGAGGAGATCGAGGCCGAGATCCGGCTGCTGCGCACGCCCGGCCGCTACTACTCCCGGCGGCTCGGCCCCGTCCACCTGTTCCTGCTCGACTCCAGCCGGCCGGGTCTGTTCGGCCCGGGCTCGTCCGACCAGCTGGAGTGGCTGGACGACACGCTCGCGTCGTCCGACGCGCCGTGGCGCGTCGTGGCCATGCACCACCCGCCGTTCTCCTCCGGGCGCCACGGGTCGACGCCGGGCGCCCAGGAGCGGCTCGTCCCCATCTTCGAGCGGCACGCCGTCGACCTCGTGCTCGCCGGCCACGACCACGACTACGAGCGCACGGAGCCGCTGGGTGGCGTCACCTACGTGGTGAGCGGCGGGGGCTGCAAGCTCACCAAGGTCGGCCGGAGCGACTTCACCGCGTTCGCCGCCTCGATCCTCGAGTTCCTCCACGTCGAGGTCGACGGCGACCGCCTCGTCGCCCGCTGCGTCCAGCCCGAGGGCCAGGTGCCCGACCGGTTCGAGCTGCGGGCCCGCACCCGGGGGCGACGGTGAACCGGGCCACCGTCGAGCGGGTCGCCGTCGTGCTCTACGGGCTCGTCGACTGGCTGGTCATCATGGCCCCCAGCCTGGCGGTGAAGCTGGCGGCCGACCGGGGCGGGCTCGGCGACAGCCGCGGCCTCGACCTCGTGATCGCCAGCCTGGTCGTCGCCGTGCCCCACGCGATCGTGGCGGCGACCCGGCTCCGCTACGAGGAGACCGCCGCCCGGTCACGGCTCGACGTCTGGATCGCCGCCGTCGACGCGCTCGTCGTCCTGGCGCTGGCGACGACGCTGCTCATCGTCACCGTCCTCGCGCTGTTCGCCGAGGAGCACGCCGCCCTCGCCAACCGGGGGTTCCCGATCGTCGCCCTCTGGATCGGGCTGCAGCTCGTCGCCGTGGCGCTGGCCGAGGTCACCGGCCGGGCGGTGTTCCGCTGGCTCGAGCCCGACGCGCCCCCGGCCGGCCGCCGGGGCGCCGGCGGCGGGGACGGCGTCCGGCCGGAGCCTCCCTCGGACCGCGACGCTCGACAGCCGGCGCGCGGGGCGTGAACATCACGGCGTGGCGTTCCGCTTCACGACCCGGCCGGGGCACCCCACCTTCGCCGACCTGCCCTGGGAGGAGCCGCTCGCCGAGTGGGACACGGAGCGGCTGGTCACGCCGGTCCGGGGCATCCATCGCCACGTCGTCCGGTTCGTCGCCTACGGTCCCCAGCTCTACGCGCTGAAGGAGCTGCCGGGCCGGCTGGCCGAGCGGGAGTACCGGCTCCTGCGGGGGCTGGCGGAGCGGTCGGTGCCGGTCGTCGAGGCGGTGGGCGTGGCCACCGGCCGCACGACGCGGGAGGGCGAGCCGCTCGACGACGTGCTCATCACCGAGCACCTGCGCTACTCGCTGCCCTACCGGGCGCTGTTCAGCCGGCGCAGCCTCAGCGACCTGTGGGAGCCGCTGCTCGACGCCCTCGCGCAGCTGCTCGTCCGGGCCCACCTCGCCGGGTTCTTCTGGGGCGACTGCTCGCTGTCGAACACCCTGTTCCGCCGGGACGCGGGCGCGCTGGCCGCCTACATCGTCGACGTCGAGACCGGCGAGATGCACCCGTCGCTGTCGGACGGCCAGCGGCGCCACGACCTGGACATCGCGCAGACCAACGTCGCCGGCGAGCTGCTCGACATCGTCGCCGCCACCCGGCCGGACGGGCGCTCGACCCTGCTCGACGACGACCGCCAGCTCGACCCGGCCGCCGTGGCCGACGACCTGTGCAAGCGCTACGAGGGCCTCTGGCACGAGCTCACGACCGACGAGCTGATCCCCGAGGGGGAGGAGTGGCGGGTCACCGACCGGGTGCGGCGGCTCAACGACCTCGGCTTCGACGTCGCCGAGATCGAGCTGGTCGACGACCCGGCGGAGGACGGCCGCCGCTTCCGGCTCGCCACCCGGGTGGTCGAGCCGGGCCACCACCGGCGCCGGCTGCTGCAGCTGACCGGCCTCGACGTCCAGGAGAACCAGGCCCGCCGCCTGCTCAACGACATCCTCGGGTACAGGACGGCCATCGAGGTGGAGACCGGCGTGAGCCTCAGCGAGCAGGTCGCCGCCATGCGGTGGATGGTCGAGGTCTTCGAGCCGACCCTGGCCCGGGTGCCGGCCGAGCTGCGCGACCGGCTCGAGGACGCGGAGATCTACCACCAGATCCTCGAGCACCGGTGGTTCCTGTCCGAGCGCGCCGGCCGGGACGTCGGGCTCGAGGCCGCCACCGACGACTACCTCGCCTCGGTGCTCCCGGCCCAGGGCGACGAGCGGACCGTCCTCGACCCGGCGACGAGCGAGCTCCCCGTCATCGGCGGACCGGACCCGGAGGTGACCTGATGGGGGCGGAGCGTCCGACCTGCAGCCGCCGCCAGGCGGCCGGCGCGGTCGGGATCCGGTGGGTCGCGGGCGCGGCTCGGCTCCGGGGCGACGTCTGAGCCAGGATCACGGTGGTGACGACCCCGCTCCGGTCCCCCGCCCCCGCCGACCCGCCGCCGCGGCGCCGCCGCTTCGCGCTCCGGCGCCGGCGCGCCGAGCCGTTCTCGGCCGGGTGGCTCGAGCTCGGTCCCGTCCCGCTCGAGCTGCACCGGCCCGATCCCGAGGGCCCGGCCATGTTCCGGCCCCGGCGCCGGTGGATCGAGCTCGGCACCGTCGTCGCCGCGCTCGTCGCGCTGGCCACGGCCGCCCTCGTCGGGGGCATCGTCTACCGGGCCACCCGGGTGCACGTCGACGTCGAGGGGATCGAGGACGGCGCCGCCATCACCACCTTCGACGCCGCCGCGCTGGAGGTCCGCTTCGAGTTCGACTCGGTCGAGCAGGCCGCCGAGGCCACCCTCGCCGTCGACGACGAGGAGGTCGAGGAGCCCGCGGTGCTGGGACCGTTCATGGTGTGGCGGCCGCCCGAGCCCCTCGCCGAGGGCGACCACAGCATCGAGGTGCGGGTGCCGCGGCCGGTCTTCGGCGACTCGGTCCACCGCTGGGAGTTCACCGTCGACGGCACGCCGCCGGCGCTCGAGGTGCCCACGGCCACCGACCCGGTCGGGATCGACGAGCCGGCGGAGGTGTCGGGCACGGTCGAGGAGGGCGCCGAGCTGACGGCCGACGGCGACCCGGTGGAGGTCGACGACGAGGGCCGGTTCACGCTGTCCTTCGACCGCCCGCCGGCCGGGCCCATCACCCTCGAGGCCACCGACCGGGCCGGGAACAAGACGACGACCTCGGTCGTCGTGCCGGTGGCCTACCCGGGGCTGCGGGCCGTGCACGTCAGCGGGGTCGGGTGGGCCAGCCCGCAGCTGCGCGACCCCATCCTGCGCATGCTCGACGAGGGGCGCATCGACGCCATCGCCCTCGACCTCAAGGACGAGAACGGTGTCGTCGCCTTCGACACGACGGTCGCCCGGGCGCACGAGATCGGCGCGGTCACCGCCCACTACGACCTGGAGGAGGTCGTGGAGACCGTCGAGCGGCACGGCGGGCGGGTCGTCGGCCGCATCGCCGCCTTCCGCGACCCGGTCCTCGTCGACGCGGCCTGGGCGGCCGGCCAGCACGACCAGGTCATCCAGTCGGTGGGCGGCGGGGTCTACGACGCCTTCGGCCGGTTCAGCAACCCCGCGAGCGCCCCCGTGCGCCGCTACAACCTCGACCTGGCCATCGACGCCGTCAACCACGGGGTGACCGACATCCTCTGGGACGACGTGCGCCTGCCGACCGGCGAGCCCGACACGATCGTCGTGCCCGGGCTCACGTCGTCGCCCTCGGACGTCATCACCGGCTTCCTGGCCGAGGCCCACAGCGAGCTGCGCCGCCGGGGCGCCTACCAGGGGGCCACGACCGTCGGCATCGCGGCCGACACCGGCGACCCCATCGGCCAGGACGTCGCCCGCATGGCCCGCAACACCGACTACCTCTCGCCCCAGATCTACCCGGGGTACTGGTCGGCCGGCCGCTACGGCGTGCCCGACCCGGCCCGCCAGCCCGGCGAGTTCGCCACCGCGCTGCTCACCCGGTACCAGCAGGTGACGGCCGGCACGGGGGTCGTCGTCGCGCCGTGGCTGCAGAACTTCGAGCTGCAGGGGGTCAGCTACGGCGACGCCGAGGTGCGGGCGATGATCGACGCCCTGCGGGCGCTCGAGGTCGACAGCTGGCTGCTGTGGAGCCCGCGCATCCAGTACTCCGCGGGGGCGCTCGACCCCGCTGGGTGAACGTCGTTGCGGGGTGCCGCGGGCGGGTAGGGTCCGGCCATGGCCGATCAGGCGACGTTCGCGGACCAGGCGATGGAGCTCATGCCGTCGCTGTACGCCGCGGCGTTGCGGATGACCCGCAACCCGGCCGACGCCGAGGACCTCGTGCAGGAGACGTACCTGCGCGCCTACCGGGGCTTCGGCGGGTTCGAGGAGGGCACCAACCTGAAGGCCTGGCTCTACCGCATCCTGACCAACACCTACATCAACACCTACCGGGCCAGGAAGCGGCGCCCCGACGAGACCGACCTCGACGAGGTCGAGGACCTCTACCTCTACCGGCGCATCGGCGGGCTCGAGGCCGCGCTGGCCGGGCGGAGCGCCGAGGACGAGCTGCTCGACCGGTTCACCGACCAGGAGGTGAAGGAGGCCCTCGAGTCGCTGCCGGAGAACTTCCGGCTGGCCGTCCTGCTCGCGGACGTCGAGGGCTTCTCCTACAAGGAGATCGCCGAGATCCTCGACATCCCGATCGGTACCGTCATGAGCAGGCTCCACCGCGGAAGAAAGGCGCTGCAGAAGCGGTTGTACGAGTTCGCAGTGGAGAGGAACCTCACTGCTGCCGTCCCCGACGACGCGCACGTCTGACCATGTCTGAACCGACCGACGAGTGCCGCGAAGCACTCCACGAGCTCTACGGCTACCTCGACGGCGAGCTGACGCCGGAGAAGCGGGAGGCGATCGGGCGGCACCTCGACCAGTGCCTGCCCTGCGCCGAGCCCTACGACTTCGAGGCCGAGCTGCGCGAGGTCATCCGGCGCAAGTGCCAGGAGCAGGTGCCGGAGTCGCTCGTGGCCAAGGTGCGCGCGGCCCTGGCCGCCGAGCAGCTGCGCCAGGGCACCACCGACGGCGCCTGAGCCGGCGCGCGGCCCCGGGAGGCGGCGCCGGCCGTCAGTGCGCGCCCCGGGCCGTGATGACGGCCACCGGGGTGCGGAGGAGGATGGCCAGGTCGCGCCAGAGGCTCCACGACCGCACGTACTCGGCGTCGATGGCGACCCGCTCGGGGTAGTCGACGGTCGAGCGGCCGTTGACCTGCCAGGCGCCGGTGATGCCCGGCCGGACCGACAGGTAGGCGTCGCGGTGGGCGCCGTAGTTCTCGATCTCCGCGGGGACGACCGGCCGGGGCCCGACGACGCTCATGTGCCCGGCCAGGACGTTCAGCCACTGGGGCAGCTCGTCCAGGCTGGAGCGCCGCAGGAACCGGCCGACCCGGGTGATGCGCTGGTCGACCTCGGCCGGGAGCTTGTAGCCGTTCTCGACGTACTCCTGCATCAGCAGGGGGTCGGCCTCCAGCAGCCGCTCGGCCTCCGGCCGCATGGTGCGGAACTTGTACATGCGGAAGGTCCGCCCGCCCAGGCCCACCCGCTCGTGGGCGAAGAGCACCGGCCGGCCGGAGGTCACGAGCACGACCAGCGCGGTGACCAGGCCGACGACGAGCACCACCGGCGCGGTGACGAGTACGACGACGAGGTCGAGGGCCCGCTTGGCCCGCGAGGTCGCGGGTCGGGCCGGCGGCACGACGGCGGGCAGCGCCGTCGGCACGGGCGCGACCGGGACCGCGGGCGACGGGCGTTCGACCTCCTCCTCCCCCAGCTGTCGCACGTCCATCCCCCTGCTTCGGGCACCCGCTCGAACCCTCACCCGACCGCCGCAACTTAGCAGCGGTGATGTCACCGCCGCTCGGTGTGCTCCCGCCCCCCGAGCGGTGGCCACGCAGCGTGCCGGGCGGGGTGCGGGGTTCGCGGGTCCCGGGCCCGAGTGCCTAGCATGCGCTGCATGCTCGCCGTGGTCTGGCACTACTGGATCGGCGTCGCGCTCACCGTCGGCGTCCTGCTGACCGTGGTCGCGCTCGCCGTCGGCTACCTCAAGGAAGTCGAGTCGCAGCGCTACCCGAAGGGGCGGTAGGCCCGTGGCGAGCCCCGTCGACTGGGATCTCGCCGAGCGGGTGGCGGTCCGGGTCGCCGGGCGGGAGCCGCTGGCCGAGTCGTACCACTACGCGCGCCTCGCCCGGGACTTCGAGGAGGTCACCGCGCTCGCCGAGGAGCTGGTCGAGCGGGCGACCGGCCTGCGGTCCGCCAGCGGGCCGGCGCGGGCTCGGGTCGTCGACCGGGGCGACTGGGTGCGGGCCAACATCGCCAGCTTCGGGCGGCTGCTCCGGCCGCTCACCGACCGCATGGCCGAGCGCCTCGAGGACCGGCGGGGCCCGGGGGCCCTGCTGGCCGGCGCGTCGCGCAAGGCCGCCGCGGTCGAGATCGGGGCCGTCCTCGGGTGGATGGCCACCCGGGTGCTGGGCCAGTACGACCTGCTGATCATCGAGGACGAGGACCCCGACGACCAGGACATCGTCTACTACGTGGGGCCCAACGTGCTGGCGCTGGAGAAGCGGTTCGGCTTCCCGCCCCGCGAGTTCCGCCTCTGGCTGGCGCTGCACGAGGTCACCCACCGGGCGCAGTTCACCGGCATCCCGTGGCTGCGCGAGCACTTCCTGTCGCTGGTCAACAAGACGCTGGAGGCGGTCGACCCCGACCCCCGGCGCTTCCTCGACGCCCTGGCCCGGGTGGTCGAGGACCTGCGGTCGGGCAACAACCCGCTGGACGAGGGCGGCCTGGCCACGCTGCTGGCCAGCCCCGACCAGCGTGACCTGTTCGGCCGCATCGGCGGGATGATGAGCCTGCTCGAGGGCCACGGCGACGTGACCATGGACCGCGCCGGCGAGGGGCACGTCCCCTCCGCCGACCGCTTCTCCCGGGCGCTGCGCCAGCGCCGCCGCGAGGGCGGCAGCGTCGCCAAGCTGGTCCAGCGGCTGGTCGGCATCGACGCCAAGCTCAAGCAGTACGCGCAGGGCGAGTCCTTCATCCGCTACGTCGAGCGCCACGGCGGGCCCCGGGCCCTCGACGCCGCCTGGCGGGGGCCGGAGTGGCTCCCCGACATGTCGGAGATCCGCTCGCCGCAGGACTGGCTCGACCGCGTGCGCCTGTCCGAGGAGCTCGTCGGCTAGGTCGGGCACGGCGGTGGCGGACGACCCGGCGGACGACCTGCTCGACCGGCTCGCCGCCCGGTGCGACTTCCCGCCGCCCGGCCGTGCGGTGACCTGCGCGGTGTCGGGCGGCGCCGACTCGCTGGCCCTGCTCGCGCTCGCCGCCCACGCCGGCTGCCGGGTGACGGCGGTGCACGTCGACCACGGGCTGCGGCCCGGGTCGGCGGCCGAGGCCGAGGTCGTCCGGCGGGCGGCCGAGCGGTTCGGCGCCGCCTTCCGGGCCGAGTCGGTGCGGGTGCCGCCGGGCCCCAACCTGGAGGCCCGGGCCCGGGCCGCCCGCTACGCCGTGCTGCCCCCCGACGTGCTCACCGGCCACACCGCCGACGACCAGGCCGAGACCGTGCTCCTCAACCTGCTGCGGGGCGCCGGGCTGGACGGCCTCGCCGGGATGGACCCCGCCCGCCGGCCGCTGCGGCGGCTGCGCCGGCGGGAGACCCGGGCGCTGTGCGAGGCGCTGGAGCTGTCGCCGGTGGCCGACCACACCAACGTCGACCCGGCGTTCCGGCGCAACCGGGTGCGGCACGAGCTGATCCCGCTGCTCGACGACATCGCCGGCCGGGACGTCGTGCCCGTCATCGCCCGCCAGGCCGACCTCCTGCGGGACGACGCCGCGCTGCTCGACGAGCTGGCCGCCGAGCTCGACCCCCGCGACGCCCGGGCGCTCGCCGCGGCGCCGCCGGCGCTGGCCCGGCGGGCGGTGCGGCGCTGGCTGCGGGAGGCCGGGCCGGGCGGCGAGGAGCGCCACCCTCCGGACGCGGCCGCCACCGAGCGGGTGCTGTCGGTGGCACGGGGCGAGGCGGTGGCCTGCGAGGTCGCCGGCGGGTGGCGGGTGGCGCGCTCGCGCGGCCGGCTGCGGCTGGAGCCGCCCGGCCGCCGGTGAGCCCGACCACCCGGCGTGGCCGCGCTTGGGACCGGCGGTGGGGCGGCCGGTAGCGTCTGGACCCGCATGGCGAACGATCCCGGCGACATCCGCACCGCCCCCGGACCCTCCGTGCCCAAGGCACCCCCCGAGCACGCGGTGCACCACTTCGAGGACCCGGCCCTGGGGCACGTCGTCGTCGGCGAGGAGCAGATCCGGGCCCGCATCGCCGAGCTCGGCCACCAGATCACCCTCGACTACGCGGACGAGCCGCCGCTGCTCGTCTGCGTCCTCAAGGGCGCCTTCATCTTCCTCGCCGACCTCGTGCGGGCCATCCGCCTGCCGGTCGAGGTCGACTTCATGGCCGTGTCGTCCTACGGCGCCTCGACCCGCTCGTCCGGGGTCGTGCGCATCGTCAAGGACCTCGACATCGACCTGGCCGGCCGCCGGGTCATCCTCGTCGAGGACATCGTCGACTCCGGGCTGACCCTCACCTTCCTGCGGCGCAACCTCCTCGCCCGCCAGCCGAAGAGCCTCGACGTGTGCGCCCTCTTCGTGCGCCAGGGCAACCAGAAGACCGAGGAGGTGCTGCGCTACGTCGGCTTCGAGATCCCGCCCGCCTTCGTCCTCGGCTACGGCCTCGACGTGGGCGAGCGCTACCGCAACCTGCCCTACGTGTGCGAGTACCGCCCGCCGGGCGGCGATGCGGTCTGACGCCGTCCCCCCTCCACCGGTAGCCTGGCCCGCACCGTGAAACGCTTCCCGCGCGCCGCCCTCGTCTACCTGCTCGTCGGTGCCGCCGTCCTCTTCGTGGGCCTGCGGTTCTCCAGCCGGGCGCCCGAGCGGGAGGAGCTCGACCTCTCGCAGTTCCGGGAGGCGATCGACGAGGGCGAGGTCGTCACCGCCGAGATCAAGGACCGCGACAACGTCGTCGTCGGCAAGCTGGCCGACGACACCGAGTACAAGGTCTCGTTCCCCGCCGAGTACGCCGACGAGCTGGTCCAGGAGCTCCACGAGGCGGACCCGGGCATCGAGGTCACGACGGACGCCCAGTCCGACTCGATGTGGACGGGCCTGCTGTTCAGCGTCCTGCCGATCGTCCTGCTGGTCGGCGCCTTCATCCTGATCATGAACGTGATGCAGGGCGGCGGCCGGGGCGTGATGCAGTTCGGCAAGTCGCGGGCCAAGCAGGTCTCCAAGGACGCGCCCACCGTCACCTTCGCCGACGTGGCCGGCTGCGACGAGGCGGTCGAGGAGCTGCAGGAGATCAAGGAGTTCCTGCAGGACCCGGCCCGGTTCCAGGCCATCGGCGCCCGCATCCCCAAGGGCGTGCTGCTCTACGGCCCGCCGGGCACCGGCAAGACGCTGCTCGCCCGGGCCGTCGCCGGCGAGGCGGGCGTGCCCTTCTTCGCCATCTCGGGCTCCGACTTCGTCGAGATGTTCGTCGGCGTCGGCGCCAGCCGGGTCCGCGACCTGTTCGAGAAGGCCAAGCAGGCCGCGCCGGCCATCGTCTTCGTCGACGAGATCGACGCCGTCGGCCGCCACCGGGGCGCCGGCATGGGCGGCGGTCACGACGAGCGCGAGCAGACCCTCAACCAGCTGCTCGTCGAGATGGACGGGTTCGACACCCGCACCGGCGTCATCCTCATCGCCGCCACCAACCGGCCCGACATCCTCGACCCGGCGCTGCTGCGGCCCGGCCGCTTCGACCGCCAGATCGTCGTCGACCGGCCCGACCTCGAGGGCCGCAAGGCCATCCTCGCCGTCCACGCCAAGGGCAAGCCGCTGGCCCCCGACGTCCGGCTCGACGTGCTGGCCCGCCGCACGCCCGGCTTCACCGGCGCCGACCTCGCCAACCTCATGAACGAGGCGGCGCTGCTGACGGCCCGCCGGGGCGGCACGGCCATCACGATGGCGGCGCTGGAGGCCGCCATCGACCGGGTCCTCGCCGGCCCCGAGCGCAAGACCCGGGTCATGTCCGACCACGAGAAGCGGGTGATCGCCTACCACGAGGGCGGCCACACGCTGGTCGGTCACGTGCTCGAGGGCACCGACCCGATCCACAAGGTCTCGATCGTGTCCCGGGGCCGGGCGCTCGGCTGGACGCTCGCCCTCCCCACCGAGGACAAGTACCTGCGGACCCGGGGCGAGCTCATCGACACGATGACGATGCTGCTCGGCGGCCGGACCGCCGAGGAGCTGGTGTTCGGCGAGCCGACGACGGGCGCCAGCGACGACATCGAGCGCTGCACCGAGATCGCCCGGGCCATGGTGACGACCTACGGCATGAGCGATCGGCTCGGGCCCCAGCAGCTGGGCGGGAAGTCGGGCGAGGTCTTCCTGGGCAAGGACTACGGCCACGAGGCCACCTACTCCGACGAGGTCGCCGGCCTCATCGACGAGGAGGTGCGCCGGCTGGTCGACCACGCGCACGACCGGGCCCGCTTCATCCTCACCACCCACCGGGCCACGCTCGACCGGCTGGCCGCCGCGCTGGTCGAGAAGGAGACCCTCGACGAGCGCGACCTCGCCGAAGTCTTCGGCGACATCGACAAGGGCGCCGGCATCGACCTGCCGCTCGACCAGCTGCCCGCGCCGGCGGGCGCCGGGCCGCGGCCCCCGGCCGGGGTGACCGTGGCCGAGGCCTCGGGAGCCGTCGACACCGTGCCGGGGTCGCTCGGCGCCGTCGAGGCGGTGCGCGAGCTCCTCCGGCGCTGGCGCAGCCTCCGGGCGCCCCGCCCGTCGGGCACCTGAGCGCCAGGGGAGGGGGACACATGTCGGACGAGTGGCCCAGCCGGGAGTTCCCGCCCATCGACACCCCGATGGACCTCGACCGCATCGCCAAGGCGGTGCGGGAGATCCTCGAGGCGATCGGCGAGGACCCCGACCGGGAGGGGCTGCGCGACACCCCGGTCCGGGTGGCCCGGCTGTTCGCCGAGGTGTGCTCCGGCCTGCACGAGCAGGCCGACACCCACCTGGCGGTCACCTTCGACGCCAGCCACGACGAGATGGTGATGGTGCGGGACATCCCGGTGCAGAGCCTCTGCGAGCACCACCTCATCCCGTTCATCGGCAAGGCGCACGTCGCCTACATCCCGGGGACCGACGGCCGCATCACCGGCCTGTCCAAGCTGGCCCGCCTGGTCGACGCCTACGCCCGCCGGCCCCAGGTGCAGGAGCGCCTGACCGTCCAGGTGGCCGACGAGATCGACCGCACCCTGCACCCCCGGGGCGTCATGGTGGTGGTCGAGGCCGAGCACCTGTGCATGACCATGCGCGGGGTCCGCAAGCCCGGCGCCACGACGGTCACCTCGGCCGTGCGGGGCCTGTTCCGCACCAACGTGGCCACCCGCGAGGAGGCCATGCGCTTCATCATCGGCCAGCGCTGACGCGGCGCACCGGGCCCGCACCGGCCGGCGTGCACTCTGCGCGCGTGCACCGGCCCGCAGCGCACTGCCGAGCGTGGCGACGCGGGGCGTAGGATGTGCACCTGTGCAGGTCAGCCGTCCTCGGATCATGGGTGTCGTCAACGTGACCCCAGATTCGTTCTCGGACGGGGGCCGGTACCTCGACCACGACGCCGCCATCGCCCACGGGCACCGGGTGGTGGCCGAGGGCGCCGACTGGGTCGACGTCGGCGGGGAGTCGACGCGACCCCGGGCCGAGCCCGTGCCGGTCGACGAGGAGCTGCGGCGGGTCATGCCCGTCGTGCGGGCGCTGGCGGCGGACGGCATCCCGGTGTCGATCGACACCCGCAAGGCCGAGGTGGCCCGGGCCGCCGTCGAGGCGGGTGCGCGCCTGGTCAACGACGTCTCGGCGTCGCTGGCCGAGGTGGCGGCCGAGGGCGGCGTCGGGTTCGTCGCCATGCACATGATGGGCGACCCCCGCACGATGCAGGACGACCCCCGCTACGACGACGTGGTCGTCGAGGTGCGCGACTTCCTCGTGGCCCGCGCCGAGGCGGCCCGCGCCGCCGGGGTCGGCGAGGTCTGGATCGACCCCGGCATCGGCTTCGGCAAGACCGTCGAGCACAACCTCGACCTGCTGGCCAACCTGGACGTTCTGGTGGCGACCGGCTTCCCCGTGCTCGTCGGGACGAGCCGGAAGGCGACCCTGGGCGCCCTCGCCGCCCGGGTCGACCCGGGGGGCCGGACCCCGCCGCCCACCGACCGGCTGGAGGGGTCGGTGGCCACCGCCCTGTGGTCGGTGCGCTGCGGGGCGGCGATGGTGCGGGTGCACGACGTGGCCGCGACGGTGCGAGCGCTCGAGGCCCTCGAGCTGGCGGCGCCCGTCGCGTGAGGACGACAAGGAGACCGGTGACGTGGCAGCGATGAAGGGCAAGTGGGCCCAGGGCATCACGCCCCGCAACTTCTTCTGGGTGATCAAGGACCGGCTGGCCGTGTGCGAGCGCCCCGGCGGCTACGGCGCGAACCACCGCCGCGTCCGGCGCCAGGAGGAGATCATCTGGATCCGCGAGCAGGGCTTCACCCGGGTCATCTCGCTGATCAACGCCACGCACAACCTGCACAACTACGACGAGCTGGGCGTGGCCTGGCTGCACCGGCCGCAGGGGCCGCACGACGACCCCGTGGTGTTCCAGCGGAACTTCTACCGGGAGCTGCACCAGCTGCTGGCCAACGGCGAGAAGCTGATCATCCACCAGGAGGAGGTCGGCGACCGGGTGTGCGGGCTCATCGCCGGCTACCTGCTGTGGGCCAACCTCGTGCCCTACGGCCCCCAGGCCATCTCGGTCACCGAGCGGCTCACCGGCCGGCAGCTCGGGCCGCTCGGGCGGAGCCTCGTGGCCTCCGCGGAGCAGCTGCGCGACCAGGCCCGGTCGTCGGGGAGCTCGCCCTCGTCCCCGTCGTCGTCCTCCTCGTCCTCGTCGCCCTCGCCCTCGTCGTGACCGCCACGGCCGACCGCATCGAGCTGCGCGGCCTGCGCCTGCGGGGCCGGGTCGGGGTGCTCGACCTCGAGCGGGCCCAGGACCAGCCGCTGGAGGTCGACCTCGACTTGGCGGTCGACCTGGCCGCCGCCGCGGCCAGCGACGACCTGGCCGACACCGTCGACTACGCCGCCGTCTGCGACCGGGTGGCGGCGACGGTCGCCGAGGGCCACGTCAACCTGCTGGAGCACCTCGGTGCCCGGGTGGCGGACGCCGTGCTCGACCTGGACGGCCGGATCCGGGAGGTGGCCGTGACGGTGCGCAAGCTGCGGCCGCCCGTTCCCCACGACCTCTCGACCTCGGGCGTGCGCCTCGTCCGGGCCCGGGGGTGAGCGCGATGACCGGCACCGGGACCGGCGACGGGCGCGGCGCGGCGGCGCCGGGGCGGCGGGTGTTCCTCGGCCTGGGCTCGAACCTGGGCGACCGGGCCCGCCACCTGCGTGACGCCGTCGACACGCTGCGAGGGCTCGGGCTCGTCGGGGTGTCGCCCGTCTACGAGACCGAGCCGGTGGGCGGGCCCGCTGGCCAGCAGCCGTACCTGAACCTCGTCGTCGAGCTGCGCACCGACCGTTCGCCGCAGGAGCTGCTGGGCGTGTGCCGCCGCCTCGAGGCCGCCGCCGGGCGGGTGCGCACCGAGCGCTGGGGGCCGCGCACCCTCGACGTCGACGTCCTCTGGATCGAGGGCGTGGAGCTCGACACGCCCGACCTCGTCGTCCCCCACCCCCGGATGTGGGAGCGGCGCTTCGTCGTCGCCCCCCTGCACGACCTGGCGCCGGACGTGGCCGACGACGCGGCCCTCGCCGTGTCGGAGGGGGCGGTCGAGCGCCTCGGCGCCCTCGACGAGCTGTGAGCCGGGCGGACCGACCGGGGCGGCGCCCCCGGCACGTGCGGATCATCGGGCCCGGTCGGGCGGGCACGTCGCTGGCGCTGGCCCTCACCAGCGCGGGCTGGGAGGTCGGGCCGATGCTCGGCCGGGGCGACGACCTCGCCGGCGCCGCCCGGGGCGTCGACCTGCTGGTGATCGCGACCCCCGACGACGAGATCCGGGGCGTGGCCAAGGCGGTCGAGCGGCAGGAGGGCACCGTCGTCGCCCACCTGTCCGGCGCCCGGGGGCTCGAGGTCCTCGCACCGCACCGCCGGCGCGCCGCCCTGCACCCGCTCGTCGCCCTGCCCACCCCCGAGATCGGCGCCAAGCGCCTGGTCGGCGCCTGGTTCGCCGTCGCCGGCGACCCGCTGGTCGAGGAGGTGGTGGCGGCGCTGCGGGGCCGCTCGTTCACCGTCGCCGACGCCGACCGGGCCCTCTACCACGCGGCGGCGGCCATCGCCTCCAACCACCTCGTGGCCCTGCTGGGGCAGGTCGAGCGGCTGGCCGAGGCGGTGGGGGTGCCGTTCGAGGCCTACCTGGAGCTGGCCGAGGCGACCCTGGCCAACGTCGGCGACCTGGGCCCCGCCCGGGCCCTCACCGGCCCGGCGGCCCGGGGCGACGAGTCGACGATCCGCCGCCACCTGCGGGCCCTGCCGGCGGAGGAGCGCCGGGCCTACCGGGGCATGGTGGACGCGGCCCGCCGGCTGGCGGCCCGCCGGCACCACCTGGCCCGGGCCGGCCGGCGGGACGACGGCGACGGCCGGGACCACGACCACCACGACCACCACGACCACGAGGAGGGCGACGCCCGGTGGACCGACCGCTGACCGTGACCACGATCGGCGAGCTGCGCGACCGGCTGGCCGAGCACCGGGCCGCGGGTCGCACGGTCGGGTTCGTCCCCACGATGGGCTACCTGCACGAGGGCCACGCGTCGCTCATGCGGGCCGCCCGGGAGCACGACGACGTCGTCGTCGTGTCGGTGTTCGTCAACCCGCTGCAGTTCGGCGAGGGCGAGGACCTCGACACCTACCCTCGCGACCTCGAGCGCGACGCGCGGGTCGCCGCCGCCGAGGGCGTGGACCTGCTCTTCGTCCCGCCCGTCGAGGAGATGTACCCGGAGCCGGTGCTGACCACCGTGTCGGTGGCGAAGGTGTCCGAGCCGATGGAGGGCGCCGCCCGCCCCGGCCACTTCGACGGGGTGGCGACCGTCGTGGCGAAGCTGTTCAACATCGTCGGGCCCTGCCGGGCCTACTTCGGCGCCAAGGACTTCCAGCAGCTGGCGGTCGTGCGGCGCATGGTGCGCGACCTGTCGTTCCCGGTCGAGGTCGTGGGCTGCCCGACGGTGCGCGAGCTCGACGGGCTGGCGATGTCGTCCCGCAACGCCTACCTGACCCCCGAGCAGCGGGAGGCCGCGCCGGTGATCTACCGGGCGCTGCGGGCCGGGGCGGCGGCCATCGCCGCCGGCGAGCGGGACCCGCAGGCGGTGCGGGAGCTGGTGGCCGGGATCATCGAGGCCGAGCCGCTGGCCGAGCTGGACTACGTCGAGGTGGTCGATGCAGACTCTCTCGCCACCCCGGAGACGCTCCAGGGGAATCTGCGGCTCCTCGCCGCTGTTCGGTTCGGACGAGCGAGGCTCATCGACAACGTGGGGGTGACCGTCTGACGGCACCCACCGAGGGAGGGTTGCGACCCGTGCGCCGACGCATGCTCAAGTCGAAGATCCACCGGGCGGTCGTCACCGACGCGAACCTGCACTACGTCGGCTCGGTGACGATCGACGCCGACCTGCTCGACGCCGCCGACATCCTCGAGCACGAGCAGGTGACGATCGTCGACATCGACAACGGCGCCCGCCTCGAGACCTACGTCATCGCGGGCGAGCGGGGCTCGGGCGACCTGTGCCTCAACGGCGCGGCGGCCCGCCTCGTCCACCCCGGCGACCGGGTGATCGTCATCTCCTACGCCGACTACGACGAGGCCGAGCTGGCCCACCACGAGCCCCGGATCGTCCACGTCGACACGGCCAACCGCCCGATCGACGCGGTGACGGCCGAGCTGCTCGCCCAGCAGCAGCAGGGGCCGCCGCCGCACCGCTACGTCGAGGTCCCGTCGAACTGAGCGGCGGCCCGCTGGACCTGCTGGTCCTCGGCTCCGGCGTCGCCGGGCTCTCGGCGGCCGTCCGGGCCGCGGACGTGCACGGCCTGCGGGTCGGCGTGCTGACCAAGGGCGAGCTCGACCAGGCGACGACGCGCTGGGCGCAGGGCGGCGTCGCGGCCGTGCTCGGCGGCGACCCCGACTCGACCGACCTGCACCTGGCCGACACCCTCGCCGCCGGCGCCGGCCTGTGCGACGAGGACGCCGTGCGGGTCCTCGTCGAGGAGGGCCCGGGGCGGGTCAACGAGCTCATCGCCCTCGGGGCCATCTTCGACCGCGACGCCGACGGCGAGCTGCTGCTGGCCCGGGAGGGCGGGCACTCGCACGCCCGGGTCGTCCACGCGGGCGGCGCCGCCACCGGCGTCGAGGTGGAGCGGGCGCTGGTGGCCGCCGTGCGGCGGACCGCCGCCGCCATCCACGAGCACTGGTTCGCGCTCGACCTGCTCGTCGAGGGCGGCCGCTGCGCCGGCGTCGTGGCGATCACGCCCACGGGCGAGCTGGCCGAGGTCCGGGCCCGCCACGTCCTCGTGGCCACCGGCGGCGCCGGCCAGCTGTACGCCGTGACCACCAACCCGACCGAGTCCACCGGCGACGGCATCGCCATGGCGTTGCGGGCCGGGGTGGCGGTGGCCGACCTCGAGTTCGTGCAGTTCCACCCCACGGCGCTGCACCACCCGGCCATGCCCCGCCCGCTGCTGTCCGAGGCGCTGCGGGGCCACGGCGCGCTGCTGCGCGACGCCCACGGCCGGCGGTTCGTCGACGAGCTGCTGCCCCGCGACCGGGTCAGCCGGGCCATCACCCAGGTGCTCGAGGAGCAGCAGGTCGACCACGTGTGGCTCGACGCCACCCACCTCGAGCGGTTCGACGACCGCTTCCCGACCATCGCGGCGGCGCTGCGGGAGGCGGGCCTCGACCCGGCCCGGGACTGGCTGCCGGTCGCGCCCGCCGCCCACTACCTGTGCGGTGGGATCGTCGCCGACCTCGACGGGGCGACGACGCTGCCCGGCCTGTGGGTGGCCGGCGAGGCGGCGTGCAACGGCGTCCACGGCGCCAACCGGCTGGCCTCCAACTCGCTGCTCGACGGCATGGTGTTCGGGCCCCGGGTCGTCGAGGCCGTCGCCGCCGGGGTCGACGGTCCCCGGCCGACCGGCGCCATGCGGTGCGTGCTCGGGGGCGCGGACGACGCCGGCGACGCCGCGGTGCCCGGCCGGCCGACCCCGGTCGCGCTGCCCCCGGCGGCGGGGGCGGACGGGGGCGACGGCGCCGGGGCGCCCGACCCCGGCCGGGTGGCCGCCGCCCGGGCCGAGCTGCAGCGGGCGATGACCCGGGACGCCGGCGTGCTGCGGTCGGCGGAGTCGCTGGAGCGGGCCGCGGGCGCCGCCGCCCGGGCCGCCGCGGCGGTGGCGCCGGGCGCGGACGTCGAGGCCCACGCCCTGCGCAACCTCGCCACCGTGGCCGCCGCGCTGTGCGCGATGGCGGCCGCCCGGACCGAGAGCCGCGGCGCCCACGCCCGGGTCGACCACCCCGACACCTCGGCCCGGCTGCGGGTTCGCCACGTCGTCGGCGGCGACGTCGCCTGAGGCCCGGCGACCCCCGCGCGCGCTGCGGCGCCGCCGGCTCCTAGCATCCGCGGCCATGTCACAGACGCAGGACCAGGCAGGCGCCGGGGCGGCCGACCAGCACCCCCCGGGCTGGTACCCCGATCCCTACGGCCGCCACGAGACACGGTGGTGGGACGGCACCCGCTGGACCGAGCACGCCGCGTCGCACGGCCGCCAGGTCGTCGACCCGCCCTCCGGCGGCGCGCCAGTCCCCACCGTCGACCGGGCACCCGAGAAGATCCAGAAGGACGTGGCCAAGGCCGGCATCCAGCCGGGCTCGGTGCAGGGTGGCGGCACGATCTTCACCGAGCCGGTGCTGGTCGTGAACCAGAAGGCCAAGCTCATCGAGGTCAACAGCGAGTACGCGATCTTCGACCAGCACGGCCGCCAGCTCGGCGCGGTGCGCCAGGTCGGCCAGTCGACGGCCAAGAAGATCCTCCGCGTGCTGACCTCCTACGACCAGTTCATGACCCACAAGCTGCAGGTGGTCGACACGGCCGGCAACGTGCTCATGACGCTCACCCGACCGGCGAAGATCGTGAAGTCGCGGGTGATCGTCCAGGACCACCTCGGCAACGAGGTCGGCCAGATCGTCCAGCAGAACGCCATCGGCAAGATCCGCTTCTCCCTCGAGGCCGGCGGCCACACCTGGGGGTCGATCAACGCCGAGAACTGGCGGGCCTGGAACTTCAACATCCAGGACCACACGGGCACCGAGGTCGCCCGCATCACCAAGACCTGGGAGGGCCTGGCCAAGACCCTCTTCACGACGGCCGACAACTACGTCGTGCAGATCCACCGACCGCTGCAGGACCCGCTGCGCATGCTGGTCGTCGCGTCCGCGCTCGGCATCGACACGGCCCTCAAGCAGGACGCCCGCGGCTTCAACTGACGCCGCCACGAGCGGGGCGCACCGGTCCGGTCAGGGGCCGGTGCGCCACTCGGCGACGCCGCTCGCCGCGACCTCGTCGGCGAACGCCTCGAGCGCGGCCTCGTCGCCCTCCAGGTGGGCGTCGAGGAACGCGACCGCGGCGTCGGCGAACAGCCGGCCCTCCTCGCCGACGAAGACGGTCACGTGGTCGGCCTCGGCCGGCCGCAGGTACCACACGGGGTCGAAGATCTCGAACATGGCGTCGCCCACGTCGACCGGCACGACCTGGTCCCGGGCGCCGTGCACGAGCAGCATCGGCACCTCCGGCGGGTCCTCGTAGTCGCCGCCCTCCATCGGCAGCGTGCCGCCCGCCACCGTGATGGTGGCGTCGATGCGGTCGTCCCGGCAGCACGAGTTGTAGGCGACGGCGAAGGTCGTCGCCGCGCCGAGCGAGTGGCCGCCCACGGCGATCCGCTCGCCGTCGACGTGGCCGGCGAGGGGGTCGTCCTCCGGCAGGGCGGTCAGCTCGTCGATCACGAAGCTGACGTCGCCGGGCTGCGCCGCCAGGTCGAAGACCGACACGCCCTCGCGGCTGAGCGGGAACCACGGCAGGGCGACGACGTAGCCCTCGCGGGCCCACCGCTCGGCCAGGCCCCGGAAGTGGTCGGCCCGGCCACCGAAGCCGTGGCCGAAGACGACGAGCGGGAACGCGCCCTCGGCCGGCGGGGCGTCCTCGGTGGAGGCGGCGGCCTCGGCGAAGGCCTCGCCGGTCGGCTCGGGGGCGGGCTCGCCCTCGGCCGGGTAGAAGACCTCGACCTCGATCGTCCGCTCGGGCAGCTCGGGCTGCCGGCCCGGCACGGCGTCGGTCGTGCGGGTCTCGTCGACGAGCTCCAGGGTGCGCCACCCGGTGGCGAAGGGGCCGTCGGCGGCGGTGACCTCGACGGCCGCGGCCTCGCCCGGCGGGTCGCCGCCGGAGGCCTCGTCGTCGGAGCTGCAGGCGGCGGCGCCGGCGGCGAGCACCAGCGCGACCGCCGCCCAGGTGGCGCGGGTCACACGAAGCATGGCCGCGAGCCTGCCATCCGCGAGACTGGCCGATCGTGCACGACGCCCACCCGCCGATCACCGCCGTCCGGGAGGCCGTGGCCCGGGCGCTGGCCGAGGACCTGACGCCGCTCGGCGACCTGACGTCCGCGCTGCTGCCCCCCGACCTGGAGGCGACGGCGCTGCTGGTGCCCCGCGCCGGCGGCGTGCTGGCCGGCCGCCTGTGCGCCGAGGAGGCGTTCCGGCAGGTCGACCCGACGCTCGAGGTGTCGTGGAGCGCCGACGACGGCGACCGGGTGACGGCCGGGGCCGAGGTCGGCCGGGTGCGGGGCCGGCTGGCGCCGATCCTCACCGCCGAGCGCACGGCGCTGAACTTCCTCGGGCACCTGTCGGGGGTGGCCACGCTGACCGCCCGCTTCGTCGACGCGGTCGCCGCCGCCGGCGGCTCGCTGCGGGTGTGGGACACCCGCAAGACGACGCCCGGCCTCCGGGCCCTGGAGAAGGCGGCGGTCCGGGCCGGCGGCGGGGACAACCACCGGGGCAACCTCTCCGAGTGGGTCCTGCTCAAGGACAACCACCTGGAGCTGTTCGGCATCGCCGAGGCGGTGGCCCGCGCCCGGCGCCGCTGGCCGGGCCGCACGGTCCAGGTCGAGTGCGCCGACCTCGCCCAGGTGCGGGCCGCGGTGGCGGCCGGGGCCGACGCCCTCCTGCTCGACAACATGTCGGCCGACGAGGTGCGGGCGGTCGTCGCCGAGGTGCGGGCCGCCGACCCCACCCGCCCGCTGCTCGAGGTCAGCGGGGGCATCACGCTGGAGACGATCGCCGACTACGCCACGAGCGGCGCCGACATGGTGTCGATCGGCGCGCTCACCCACTCGGCGCCGGTGCTCGACATCGGCCTCGACGTCGTGGCGGCGTGACCCCGGCGCCGGGCCGGGGCGGGGCGGCGCCGGGGTCGCCGCCGGCGGTGGCGACGGTTCGTCCGGTCGCGGCCTGCCCGCGTAGCCTCCCGCCCGTGATGCTCCTGGCCATCGACGTCGGCAACACCCAGACCGTCATCGGTCTGTACGACCTGGAGCCGGACGACGCCCACAACGTCGAGAAGCGCCTGGCCGACACCCACCTGCTCGACCACTGGCGGGTGTCGACCAACGCCGAGCGCACGGCCGACGAGCACGCGCTCGTGATCCAGGAGTTCCTGGGCTTCCACGGGTTCTCGTTCGACGACGACATCGCCGGCGTCGCTCTCTGCTCGTCGGTCCCCCGGGTCACCGGCGCGCTGCGGCGGATGAGCGAGCGCTACTTCGGCATGCAGGCGGTGGTCGTCGAGCCCGGCATCCGCACCGGCCTGCCGATCCTCTACGACAACCCCAAGGAGGTCGGCGCCGACCGCATCGCCGACGCCGTGGCCGCGTTCGACCTCTACGGCGGCCCCATCATCGTCGTCGACTTCGGCACCGCCACGACCTTCGAGGCCATCTCGGCCCGGGGCGAGTACCTCGGCGGCGCCATCTTCCCCGGCATCGACATCAGCCTCGACGCCCTGTTCGCCCGGGCGGCCGCGCTGCGCCGGGTCGAGCTCGTCGAGCCCCGCCGCGCCATCGGCCGGTCGACGACCGAGTCGATGCAGTCGGGGATCATCTTCGGGTACACCTCGCTCGTCGACGGCATGGTGCGGCGCATCGAGGACGAGCTCGGCGAGAAGGCCCACGTGGTCTCGACGGGCGGGCTCTCCGGGCTGATCACGCCGCTGTCGAGCACCATCACCCACCACGAGCCCTGGCTCACCCTCCACGGCCTCCGACTGATCTACGAGAAGAACCAGTGAGCGACGACGCCGACACGACGTTCCGCCCGCCCTACCGCGTCGAGGTCACCGACCGGGCGGCCGACCTCCACGAGGCCCACGGCGACCTGGCGGCGGGCGAGGGCTCCGGGGTCACGGCGACGGTGGCCGGGCGGGTCATGCTGCTGCGCGACATGGGCCGCCTGTGCTTCGCGACCCTGCGCGACTCGAGCGGCGCGGTCCAGCTCATGGCCACCGCCAAGGGCACCGAGCGCTACGACGAGCTGACGGCCCTCAACCTCGGCGACTGGGTCGTGGCGACCGGGGAGGTCGTCCGGTCGAAGAAGGGCGAGCTGTCGGTCCGGGTCGAGCGGTGGCAGCTGCTGGCCAAGGCCCGCCGGGGGTTCGGCGACAAGTGGCACGGGATCACCGACACCGACATGCGCTACCGCCAGCGCTACGCCGACCTCTGGGCCAACGAGTCGAGCCGGCGGGTGTTCCAGGCCCGGAGCCGGATCATGTCGCTGACCCGGCGCTTCCTCGAGGACCGGGGCTTCATGGAGGTCGAGACCCCGGTCTTCCACCCCATCCCCGGTGGGGCGATGGCCCGGCCGTTCGTCACCCACCACAACGCGCTCGACATGGACCTCTACCTGCGGATCGCCCCCGAGCTGTACCTCAAGCGGCTGGTCGTCGGGGGCTTCGAGCGGGTCTTCGAGATCGCCCGGGTCTTCCGCAACGAGGGGCTGTCGCCGCGGCACAACCCCGAGTTCACGATGCTCGAGCTGTACCAGGCCTACGCCGACCTCTCCGACATGATGGAGATCACCGAGCAGCTCGTCGCCCACCTGGCCCGGGAGGTGGTCGGCAGCACGGTGATCACCTACGGCGGGCGGGAGGTCGACCTCACCCCGCCGTGGCGGCGGGCGACGCTGCTCGAGCTGATCGAGGAGCACGCCGGCGTCCGGCTCGACCTCGACATGCCGATCGACGAGCTGCGCCGCGTCGCCGCCGACCACGGCGTCGAGGTCGACCCCGCGTGGGGCCCGGGGAAGCTGATCCTCGAGGTCTACGAGAAGACGACCGAGGCCGAGCTGTGGGGGCCGGTCTTCGTGACCGACTACCCGAAGGAGGTCTCGCCGCTGGCCCGGGACCACCGCAGCAAGCCGGGCATGGCCGAGCGGTTCGAGCCGATCGTCGCCGGCCGCGAGCTGGGCAACGCCTTCACCGAGCTGACCGACCCCGAGGAGCAGCGCCGGCGGTTCGAGGAGCAGGCCCGGGCCAAGGCGGCCGGCGACGACGAGGCCATGGTCGTCGACGAGGACTACCTGCGGGCGCTCGAGTACGGGCTGCCCCCGACCGGGGGGCTGGGCATCGGCATGGACCGGCTGGTCATGCTGCTCACCGACACCCACTCGATCCGCGACGTCGTGCTGTTCCCCACGCTGCGGCCCGAGGTCGGCTGAGGTCCGGCCCCCGACCTAGCCGGTGGGCAGGTCGCGCCCCAGGTCGGCGTAGATCAGCCCGATGCGCTGCAACTCCTCCTTGTGCTCCGCGGCCAGCGCGGCGAGGACCCGGGCGCCCTCGGCGGTGAGCTCGACCCGCACGAGTCGCTGGTCGTCGGGGTCGCCCACCCGGGTGACGAGGCCGGCCTCCTCGGCCCGGTCGACCAGCCCGACGACGCTGTGGTGGCGCAGCAGCAGGTGGTCGGCGATGTCGCGCAGCGTCGGCGGCCCGCCGGGGTGGCCCCGCACGGCGAGGAGCAGCTGGTGCTGGGCGGGCGTGATGCCGGCCGCCCGCGCCTGCTGCTCGCTCCAGCGGAGGAACCGCCGGAGCCCGTCCCGCAGCTCGAGGAGCCGGCGGTAGTCCTCGTCGGTGAGCCCGTCGGGCTCGGCGGGGTCAGGCGTCGCCACGTCCCGTCCCGGACGCCGCCGGCCAGCGGCGCCGACGGCGGGCGAGCCAGCCGGGCTCGGGCCGCTCGTGGTCGAGCACCGCCAGGCGGGCGGCGAGCAGGTCGTGGCGGCTGCACACGCCGACCAGGTTGCCCGATCCGTCGACCACCGGCACGTCCTCGACCGTGCCGTCGGCCAGGTGGGGGAGGGCCGCGACCAGGGGGTCGTCGGCCCGCACGGCCAGGCCGCGGGGCGCGTCGCCGGCCAGCGCCGGTCGCATGACCGCCCGCACCGTCGTCGTGTGGAAGACGTCGGGCTCGTAGTGGTGGCGGACGCGCAGGCCGCGGCGGCTGAGCTTCTCGGTCATCAGCGTCTCGTCCATGAGGGCCCGGGCCACGAGGTCGGCCGCGACGGTGGCGAGCATGAGCGGCAGGACGACGGCGAGGTCGCCGGTCAGCTCGAAGACGAAGACGATGGCGGCGAAGGGGGCGCCGGTGGCCGCGCCGAACGTCGCGGCCATGGCGGCGACCGCGCACGCCCCCGGGGCGAGGCCGAGCCCGGGCGCGAGCTCGTGGACGCCGGCCCCGACCAGGTGGCCGAAGCACCCGGCGACGAGCAGCACCGGTGCCAGCGTGCCCCCCGACGTGCCCGACCCCAGCGCCAGCCACCAGGCGACGAGCTTGGCCACGAGGAGGGCGCCGACCGCCCCGGCCGCCAGGCGCCCGTCGATGACGTCCTGGATGGCGTCGTAGCCGACGCCGAGGGCCCGGGGCACGAGCAGGCCGACGAGGCCGAAGGCCAGGCTGCCGAGCACCGGCTCCCAGAACGAGGGCACGGGGAGGCGGCGGACGCCCGCCTCGACGGCGAACAGCCCGCGGGCGACGACGACCGCGAGCAGGCCGCAGCCGACCCCGAGCGCCGCGAACAGCGGCAGCTGGCCCAGGCCGGCGACGTCGTGCTCGGGGACGGCGAACAGCGGCCCGTCGCCGATGACCGAGTGGTGCACGCCGGCGGCGATGCTCGCCGCGACGACCAGGGGGAGGAAGGCGCGGGTCGAGAACTCGAACAGCAGCAGCTCGATGGCGAGGACGACCGAGGCGAGCGGGGCGCCGAAGGTGGCGGCCATGCCGGCGGCGGCGCCGCAGGCGAGCAGGATCTTGCGCTCGGCCGCCGAGACGTGCAGGGCCTGGCCGAGCAGCGAGCCGAGGGCGCCGCCGGTGACGATGATCGGCCCCTCGGCGCCGAACGGGCCGCCGGTGCCGATGGCGACGGCGGCGGAGACGGGCTTGGCGACGGCGGTGCGGGGGTGGATGCGGCTGCGCCGGACCAGCACCGCCTCCATGGCCTCGGGGATGCCGTGGCCCCGGATGACCGGGGCCCACCGGGCGAGCAGGCTGACGACCAGCCCGCCGGCGACGGCGGCGACGACGATCCACGGGCCGGGCCGCAGCTCGGTGAACGGCGGCGGCGTCCAGTCCCAGCGGTGGAACAGCGCCAGGCTGGTGACGAGCCCGATGAGGTGGAGCAGGGCCCAGGCGGCGCCGCCGCCGGCGAGCCCGAGCCCGGCGGCGCACGCGCAGAGGAGGGGGAGGCGACGGGAATATCGCATTGCGATGGAAAACTATCGCAATGCGATGTACATGACGCCAACCGGGGCCCGGGTCGTGGGAACCTCGCGCCCGTGCGTCGACGTCCAACCGCCATGCGATCCGTCCACCGCGCCACCACCGCCCGCCCGGCCGCCGCCACGCTCGCTGCCCTGCTGCTCGCCGCCACCCTCGCCGCGTGCGGGGACGACGGCGGCGACGAGGGCGACCGGGCCGCCCCGGCCGACGTCGTCGTCCTCGCCGCCGACGTCGAGCGGGTCGAGCCCGGGCCCGACGCCCCCGTCGCGGAGGTCGTCGCCGGCATCGAGGCCTTCGGGCTGCGGGCCGAGCGGATCCTGGCCCAGGACGGCGGCAACACCGTGCTGTCGCCGCTCAGCGTCGCCACCGCCTTCGCCATGGTGTCGGCCGGGGCCGACGAGCCGACCGAGGCGCAGATCGCCGGCGTCTTCGGCTTCCCCGAGCAGGACCGCCTCCACGAGGCGATGAACGCGCTCACCGCCGCCCTCGACGAGGCGGACGGCGGCGACCCCGAGGCCGAGGTCGTCCTCGACCGGGCCGACGCGCTGTGGGCCCAGGCCGGCTTCGACGTCGAGCCCGACTACCTCGACACGCTGGCCGAGCACTACGGCGCCGGGGTCCCGACCACCGACTTCGAGCACGACCCCGACGGCGCCCGCCGGGCCATCAACGCGGCCGTCGCCGAGGCGACCCGCGACCGCATCGAGGAGCTGATGCCCGAGGGGACCGTCACCGAGGACACCCGGGCGGTGGTCGTGGACGCGCTCTACCTGAAGGCCCCGTGGGCCCACCCGTTCTCCTCGGACGCCACCGCGCCGGCCCCCTTCCACCGGGCCGACGGGACCACCGTCGAGGTCCCGATGATGCGCGACCCCGCCCTGTCCGCCCGGGCCGCCACGGCGCCCGACCACACGGCCGTCGAGCTGCCCTACGCCGGCGGCCAGCTGGCCATGCTGCTCGTCGTGCCGGCCGAGGGCGTCCCGCTCGACCAGGTCCTCGACGGGCTGGGGGAGGGCGGCCTCGGCGCGGTCGCCGCCGGGCTCGCGCCCGCCACCGTCGACCTCACGATGCCGACCTGGGAGACCGGCCGTGCCCTCGACCTGGCCCCGGTCCTCGGCCAGCTGGGGCTCGTCCTGCCCGGGGGCCGGCTCCCCGGCATCGCCCCCGACCTCGAGATCGCGACGGCGGTGCACGGCGCCGACATCACCGTCGACGAGGAGGGCACCGAGGCGGCCGCCGCCACCGCCGTGGGCATGGACCTGACCGCGGCGCCGGCGGGCGAGGTGGTCACCGTCGTGGCCGACCGGCCCTTCCTCTACGCCGTGCGCCACGTGGGCACCGGGGTGCCCCTGTTCGTCGGCCGGGTGTCCGACCCGTCGGCGTGAGCCGGCGGCGGGGTGCGGTCGCCGGCCTCGACCAGCACCTCGCCCTGGACCCGCACGCCGAACCAGCCGGTGCCCGGCTGGCGCAGCGCCACCCGGACCTCGTAGCGCCCGGGCTCGGCCGGCACCTCGACCGGCACGTCCACCAGGGTGCGCGCCCGCGGCGGCACCACCCGGGGCAGGGGGCCCAGCGGGTTGCCGACCGGGCGGGTGCTCGAGCCGGCCCCGGCCTGCCCCGGCACCAGCGGGAACCAGCGGACCCCGACCTTCACCGGCCGGGGGAGGACCGAGCCGAGCGGCCGGTCGGACCGGTTGACGACCTCGAAGCGCCACGTCGTCACCTCGCCGGCGACCGCTGCCGCCGGCAGCGTCCCCCGGACGCCGCAGCGCACGGCGTCGCGGGCGGCGATCGGCTCGCCCATGGCGGCGAGCTCGGCCGCGGTCCGGGCGGTGACGAGCCGGAGCGAGGCGTCCGCGGGCGTCGACCACCGCTCGGGTGGGCGAGCTGCGGCCCGGTGCTGCTCCACCGCCCGGGCCGCGTTGGCCCCGAAGCCGGTGGCCGCCGCCCGGACGACGCCCGGGCCCGCCGTCACGATGTCGTATATCTCCAGGCACGGCATCGGGATCCGCTCGACCACCTCGAACGACCGCAGGTCGACGACTGCGACCTCGCCGCGGTCGTCGTCCCGGTCGCGGTGGGCGTTCCCGCCGACCAGCGCGTAGTGCCCGACGAAGGCCAGGCCGCGCGTGAAGCGCTGCACGCGGGCCCGCCGGCGCACCCTGCCGTCGGCGTCCAGCTCGGTCAGGGTGCCCCGCGTCGACTCGCAGACGTACCAGCGGCCCGCCCGGAACCGGGGCGTGTGGGGGTGCGCCAGCCCGGTCAGCACGTCGCGGCCGCTGCGGAGGTCGTGGACGAAGCCCGTGTGGCGGCCGGCCTCGCCCTTCCAGGCCTTGTGGCGGCCGAAGCGGCCGAAGGCGCACACGAGCAGGGCGCCGTGGTGGACCAGCAGCGAGTTGACGTGCCAGCTGTCCGGCACCGTCGAGCCCTGCCACACGAGCTGCGGCTCGTCGCGGCCGGGGTCGACCCGCCAGACGGCGTCGTCCCAGCTCGAGCTGACGTGCGGCGCCCCGTCGAACCACACGACGTCGTGGGGGTCGCGGATGGCGTCGTAGCGGCCGTAGCTGCGCACGCCTCGGGCGTCGTACGACAGCAGCTCGCAGGTCGAGGTCTGCTCGCCCGGGGCCCGCAGGACGCGCCACAGCCGGCCGCCGCCGAGCGCGATGCCCGAGGTGGGCAGGTCGTCCAGCGCCTCGGCGCAGCCGGTGGTCAGGTCGTAGAGGCCGCCGCCCCACCTCCCGAACCCGCTGACCACCACGTGCGCCTCGCCGAGCAGGTCGCGCCAGCCGCGTTCTCGCCGGACCACCGCCACGCCGGCGACGTTACCGGGGGGCGGCGCACCGCCCGGGCGCGCCCCGTTGGGCCCGCGGCGCCGCCGGCGGCCACCATGGCCCCGTGCCCCGCCGTGCCGACCGCCGGACGCCCCGCCGCCACGACCACGACGCCGGCGGCGACCCCGAGCTCCTCGCCGCCAAGGCGGCCCTGCGCGACGCCGTGTGGACGGCCATGTCGGAGGCCGGCGTCGCCCGCTTCCCGGGCGCCCGCAACCGCATCCCGAACTTCACGGGTGCCGAGGCCGCCGCCGAGCGGCTGCGGGCCACCCCGGAGTGGGCCCGGGCCCGCACGATCAAGGCCAACCCCGACGCGCCCCAGCTGCCGGTGCGCCAGCGGGCCCTCGAGGACGGCAAGACGGTCTTCATGGCCGTGCCCCGGCTGGCCGAGCCCGACCCGTTCTTCCTGCTCGACCCCGACGACCTCGCCGACCCGCCGCGGCGGGCGGCGTCGATCGCGGGCGCCAGCCGGTCGGCCCGCCGGGTGGCCGTCGAGGACCTCGACCCGGTCGACCTCGTCGTCGTCGGCTGCGTGGCGGTCGGCGCCGACGGCGCCCGGCTGGGCAAGGGCGGCGGGTTCGCCGACCTCGAGCTCGCGCTGGCGACCGCGGCCGGCCTGGTCGGGCCCGGCACCGTCGTCGTGACGACCGTCCACGAGCTGCAGGTCCGGCCGGCCGGCGAGATCCCGACGACCGACCACGACGTGCCGGTCGACCTCGTCGTCACGCCCGAGCGGGTGCTGGACTGCCGTCCCGGGCGTGCCCCCAGGCCCGAGGCCCGGCTCCGCTGGGAGGAGCTGACCGACGAGAAGGTGGCCGCGATCCCGCTGCTGCGCCGCCTGCGCGACCGGGCCGGCGCCGGTGGCTGAGGCGGGCGGCCGGGGCGGTCGGGCGGAATCCCCTGGGGCGTGGCCGCGTTGGAGGTCCAGGATGACCTCCGTGCACGCCGACCCCCAGCTCGATCCCGACGACCACGACCCCCGCCCCGCCGTCCGGGCCGTCGACGGCGGGGCGCCCGACGCCGACGGCGCCGTCCCGCCGGAGGCCGACGGGGTGTGGTCGCCGGCCCGGCGGCGGCTGACCACCGCCCTGGTCCTCACGATCACCCTCGTGGCCTTCGAGTCCCTGGCCATCGCCACGGTCATGCCGGTGGTGGCCGACGACCTCGGCGGGCTCGGGCTCTACGGCTGGGTCTTCTCGGGCTTCTTCCTCGGCAACCTGCTCGGGATCGTCTGGGCCGGCCAGGCCGCGGACCGCCACGGCACCCGGATGCCCTACGCGGCCGGCCTCGTCGTGTTCACGGCCGGGTTGCTGGTCGGCGGCGCCGCCGGGTCGATGGGCATGCTCGTCGCCGGCCGGGTGGCGCAGGGGCTCGGCGCCGGCGTCATCCCCGCGGTGGCCTACGCGACGGTGGCCCGGGCGTACCCGCCCGGCCTGCGCCCCCGGGTGTTCGCCGTGTTCTCGACCGCCTGGGTGATCCCCGGGCTGGTGGGGCCGGCGGCGGCCAGCGGCATCGAGCACGCGACGTCGTGGCGCTTCGTCTTCCTCGCCCTCCTGCCGCTGGTCGGCCTGGCCGCCGCGCTGGCGCTGCCGGTCCTGCCGAACCACCCGCCGCTCGCGCCGGCCGGCGAGGCCGGGCGCGCCGACGGCCGGCGCCTGCGCGACGCCGCGGTGCTCGTCGGCGGCGTGGCGCTCGTGTTCGGCGGGCTGAAGGCCGGCGCGCCGGTGCCGGTCGCCGCCCTCGTCGGCGTCGGCGCGGTGGTGGCGGCCTGGGCCTTCCTCCGGCTCGTGCCGCCCGGCACCGTGCGCCTGGCGCCGGGCATGCCGGCCGCGGTCGCCGCCCGCGGCATCCTCACCTTCGCCTTCTTCGGGACCGACGCCTACGTGTCGCTGGCGGTCACCGACGGCCACGGGGCGCCCACCTGGGTGGCGGGGCTGGCGCTCACCGGCGCCACCCTGACCTGGACCGCGGGCGCCTGGCTGCAGGAGCGGCTGGTCCGCCGGCGCGGGCCCCGGTGGCTGGTGCGGCGCGGCATGGCCGTCCTCGCGGTCGGCATCGCCGCCACCCTCGTGGGCCTCGGCGACGTGCCCGTCGCCGTGATCGTGGTCGGCTGGACGATCGGCGGCCTGGGCATCGGCCTGTCCTACGCGCCCATCACCGTCACGGTGCTCGGGGCGGCGGCCGCCGGCGAGGAGGGGGCGGCGAGCGCGTCGCTCCAGCTCACCGACGTGCTCGGCGTCGCGGTCGGGACGGGGGTCGTGGGCGCGTTCGTGGCCCTCGGCGACGGCCGGGGGTGGGCGACGACCTCGTCGCTCGGCATCGCCTTCGTCGCCACCCTCCTGATGGCGGCGGCCGGCGTGCTCGCGGCGGCGCGCCTGCCCCGCCGGCTGCCGGGCGTCGACGACGCGGGTGCCGGCGCGGCGACCTGAGCGGGCCGGTGGGGCGGGGCGCCCGGGCCCTCAGGACCGGGGCGTCTCGTGCAGGTTCTCGTTGACCGCCCGGTACAGGTCGTAGATCTCCTTGCAGACCTGGCACACGGGCAGCTGCTTCGGGTCCCGCTGGGGCACGAAGCGCTCGCCGCAGAGGGCCTCGACCGGGTAGCCGTAGACGCGGGCCTCGGTGACCTTGGCCACGGCCGACTCGCCCGGCTCGGTCCGCACGATGTGGGCGACCTTCGGCTCGCCGGTGCGCAGGTCCTCCTCGGTGCGCTCGTCGGTGCGCTCGGCGATGTCGGGCTGGATCGTCGTGAGCGGCGTGGTCACGGAGGAGAAGGTTAGGACCTCGCGCGCCCGCCGAGCGCGGCCAGGCCCGCCTCGGCGTCCGCGAGGTGGTGGACCCCCTCGTGGAGCAGGTAGCGGACGTAGCCCGCGACGGTGAACGGCACGCCGTCGCTGCGGTGGCCCACCCGCTCCCAGGCCTCGCCCCGCACGCCGGCCAGCCGGTCGGCGAAGGTCGCGGCGGCGTCGACGATCGCGGCGGCCACCTCGGCGGGGTCCTGGTCGCCGTAGCGGTCCTCGACCGCGGCGGCGTCCGGGTCCCAGTCGGTGAAGCGGGGCTCGTCCTCGGCGAGCATGCGGGCGATCCGCCCCTCGAACAGGCACAGGACGTCGCGCACGTGGCAGGCGTACTCGAGGGCCGACCACCGGTCGTCGCTCGGGCGGGTGGCGAGCAGCTCGCGGGGCCGGGCCAGGAGCCGCTGCCAGGCCGCGGCGTTGTCGCGCACCGCCGGGCCGAGCTGCTCGATGGGGACGGACCCGACGGCCAGCCCGCACTCGGGGCACGGCTGCTCCAGCACCCAGGTCCAGTCCTCGGTGTCCGGTTCGATCGGCACGGGGCCGGGACCGTAGGCGGTCGGGCCCGAGGCGTCACGCGATTTCGTGGCGGGTGTCACACCACCGGCCACGGGCGGCCCCGGGGCCCGCCCCCGGCGCGGGCCGCCGGGGCTCAGCGGTCGAGGCCGGCGAGGAGGTGGCGGGTGGCGGCGGCCAGGGCCTCGCCCGCCGGGGTGGCCGGCAGCCGCTCCAGGTCGGCCAGGGCCCGCTCGACGTAGCCCCGGGCGTCCTCGAGGGCCCGGGCGACGCCGCCGCCCTCCCGCACGATCTGGAGGGCGCGGGCCCGGGCCTCCGGGGTGAGCGGCCCGCCGAGCAGCGACCGCAGCTCCTCGCCCCCGGGGCCGTCGAGGGCCCGCAGCACGGGCAGGTTGTAGACGCCCTCGGCCATGTCGTGGCCGGCCGGCTTGCCCAGCTCCTCCTCGGTGGCGACGACGTCGAGGACGTCGTCCACCACCTGGAACGCCATGCCGTAGTGGTGGCCGAAGTCGGTGAGGGCGTCGACCTCCTCCCGGGGGAGGTCGGACACGATGCCCCCGATGCGGCAGGCGGTGGCGTAGAGGGCCGCGGTCTTGCCGGCGATGGCGGCCGTGTAGTCCTCGACCGTGCGGTCGACCCGGTAGGCGAACCGCAGCTCGCGGACCTCGCCCTCGCAGAGCCGGCCGATCGTCGCCGCCAGCAGCGAGGCGACCTCGGTGCCGAGGGAGGCGGCCAGCTCCGACGCCCGGGCCAGGAGGAAGTCGCCGGACAGGATCGCCCGCAGGTTGCCCCACCGGGCGTTGACGCTCTCGACGCCGTGGCGGGTGGCGGCCTCGTCGATGACGTCGTCGTGGTGCAGCGAGCCGACGTGCACCAGCTCGCAGGCGACGCCGCCCGTGATGGCGTCGTCGCTGACGCCCGACGGCCCCGACCCGGCGGTGGACGACAGGGCGGTGAAGATGGGGCGCAGCCGCTTGCCGCCGGCCCGCACGAGGTGCGAGGCCATCTCGGCCATGGTGGGGTCGTCGGACTCCACCGCGGCCGCCAGCCGCTTGTCGACCCGCTCGCGCAGGGCCGGCAGGCCGGGCAGGTCGAGCAGGGGGTGAGGGGAGGCCACGGCCACGACGGTAGGTGACCCGCGCGCCCGGCCGAAACCGGCCGCGCCGCCGCGGCCGGCGCGACCCGGCCCGTGCCGGCCCCGGCACGCCGGGGAGGGGCGGGCGGCGCCGAGGCCCGCGCGATCCAGTCGCGATCCAGTTACGAAGGTGGGGAACCCGCCACGGGCGGCGTCGTCGTCACCGAACGGCTGTAGAGTTTCCCCACGGATCCCCCGACTGGCGGGAGGCAGGTCTCTTGTTCGAACGGTTCACCGACCGGGCTCGACGGGTCGTGGTCCTGGCCCAGGAAGAAGCCCGGCTCCTCAACCACAACTACATCGGCACCGAGCACATCCTCCTCGGCCTCATCCACGAGGGCGAGGGGGTCGCCGCGAAGGCGCTCGAGTCGCTGGGCATCAGCCTCGAGGCGGTGCGGCAGCAGGTCGAGGAGATCATCGGCCAGGGCGGCTCGTCGCCGTCCGGGCACATCCCGTTCACGCCCCGCGCCAAGAAGGTCCTCGAGCTGTCCCTGCGCGAGGCGCTGCAGCTCGGCCACAACTACATCGGCACCGAGCACATCCTCCTCGGCCTCATCCGCGAGGGCGAGGGGGTGGCCGCGCAGGTGCTGGTCAAGCTGGGGGCCGACCTGTCCCGCGTCCGCCAGCAGGTCATCCAGCTGCTGTCCGGCTACCAGGGCACGGGCGGCCCGGCGGGCGAGAAGGCCGGTGCCACCTCGGGCTCGAGCAGCTCGTCCGAGCAGCCGACGGGCTCGCTGGTCCTCGACCAGTTCGGCCGCAACCTCACGCAGCTGGCCCGCGAGAAGAAGCTCGACCCGGTCATCGGCCGTGCCCGCGAGATGGAGCGGGTCATGCAGGTCCTGTCCCGCCGCACCAAGAACAACCCGGTGCTGGTGGGCGAGCCGGGCGTCGGCAAGACCGCCATCGTCGAGGGCCTGGCCCAGGCCATCGTCAACAAGGAGGTCCCCGAGACCCTCGAGGGCAAGCAGCTCTACACCCTCGACCTCGGGGCCCTGGTCGCCGGCAGCCGCTACCGCGGCGACTTCGAGGAGCGCCTGAAGAAGGTGCTCAAGGAGATCCGCACCCGCGGCGACATCATCCTGTTCATCGACGAGATCCACACCCTGGTGGGCGCCGGTGCCGCCGAGGGCGCCATCGACGCGGCCTCGATCCTGAAGCCGATGCTGGCCCGGGGCGAGCTGCAGACGATCGGCGCGACCACCCTCGACGAGTACCGCAAGTACCTCGAGAAGGACGCCGCGCTCGAGCGCCGGTTCCAGAAGATCACGGTCGAGGAGCCCACCGTGGCCCACACGATCGAGATCCTGAAGGGCCTGCGCGACCGGTACGAGGCGCACCACCGGGTCACGATCACCGACCAGGCGCTCGTGGCCTCGGCCAACCTGGCCGACCGCTACATCAGCGACCGGTACCTGCCCGACAAGGCCATCGACCTCATCGACGAGGCGGGCAGCCGCCTGCGCATCAAGCGCATGCAGACCCCGCCCGACTACAAGGAGCTCGAGAACGAGCTCGCCAAGATCGTCGAGCAGAAGAAGAAGGCCGTCGAGCGGCAGGACTTCGAGGAGGCCGGCCGCCTGCGCGACGCCGAGAAGGAGCTCCTGGCCCGCAAGGAGGCCATGGAGCGCGAGATCAAGGACTCCGGCGTCGACCTGTTCGACGAGGTCGACGAGGAGGCCATCGCCGAGGTCCTCTCGGTGTGGACGGGCATCCCCGTCTACAAGCTCACCGAGGAGGAGACCCAGAAGCTCCTCCGCATGGAGGAGGAGCTGCACAAGCGGGTCGTCGGCCAGCACGACGCCATCCGGGCGGTCAGCCAGGCCATCCGGCGCACCCGTGCCGGCCTGAAGGATCCGAAGCGCCCCAGCGGCTCGTTCATCTTCCTCGGCCCCTCCGGCGTCGGGAAGACCGAGCTGGCCAAGACGCTCGCCGAGTTCCTGTTCGGCGACGAGACCGCGCTGATCCAGCTCGACATGTCCGAGTACATGGAGAAGCACACGGTCTCGCGGCTGGTCGGCTCGCCCCCGGGCTACGTCGGCTACGAGGAGGGCGGTCAGCTCACCGAGGCCGTGCGGCGCAAGCCGTTCTCGGTGGTGCTGTTCGACGAGATCGAGAAGGCCCACCCCGACGTGTTCAACACGCTCCTCCAGATCCTGGAGGAGGGGCGCCTCACCGACGCCCAGGGCCGCTCGGTCGACTTCCGCAACACCGTGCTGATCATGACCTCGAACCTCGGCACGGCCGACCTCCGCAAGGCCAGCGTCGGCTTCGCCCGGGCCGACGAGACGGTGTCGTACGAGAAGATGAAGGACAAGGTCAACGAGGCGCTCAAGCAGCACTTCCGGCCGGAGTTCCTCAACCGGATCGACGACACCATCGTCTTCCACGAGCTGACCAAGGACGAGGTCACCCAGATCGTCGACCTGATGATCAAGCGGGTGCAGCGGCAGCTCGAGGGCCAGGGCCTGGGCCTGGAGCTCACGCAGGAGGCCAAGTACTACCTGGCCGACAAGGGCTACGACCCGCAGCTGGGCGCCCGTCCGCTGCGGCGGGCCATCCAGCGGCTGGTCGAGGACCCGGTCTCCGAGAAGCTCCTGCTCAAGGAGGTCCGGGCCGGCGAGATCGTCGTCGTCGACGTCGAGGACGACCCGGAGACGGGCGACCGCCGGCTCACGTTCCGGACGGTCGAGGGCTTCGTGCCCCCGCCGATGGAGCTGGCCGAGGCCGGCGACGCCTGACCGGCACGACATCGACCACAGGCACAGCGTGCGGGGCCGCCTGGGTGCGGCCCCGCACCCGCGTCTAACCTCACGGCGCTCACGGCCACCCTGTCCCCCGCATCCACGCCGCCGGTGTCCCGCATCCGTCGATCGATCCTCCTCGCCCTCCTCGCCCTGGTCGCCACCGCGTGCGAGGTGCGCACCAGGGTGACCGTGGACGTCGCCGAGGACGGCTCGGGCACCGTCGAGGTGGCCGTCGGCCTCGACCGAGCGGCGCTGGAGGAGCTGCCCGACCTCGACGGCGACGGGGCCCGGACCGCCGCCGACCTGGACCAGCTGGTCCGGGACGACGACCTCGTGGCCGCCGGGTGGATCGTCGAGCCGGCGGCGACCGACGGCGACGGCACGACCTGGGTGCGGGCCCGGCGGGCGTTCGGCACGCCCGAGGAGGCCGAGCGGGTGCTGGCCGAGCTCACCGGCCCCGACGGCCCGCTGCGGGACGTGCGGCTGGTGCGGTCCGAGTCCTTCGGGCGCGACCGGTTCGAGCTGTCGGGCACCGTCGACCTCCGCGACGGGCTCGAGGCCTTCGGCGACGAGGCGATGGCGGCCGTGCTCGAGGGCGAGCCGCTGGGGGAGGACCCGGCGGTGATCGAGGAGCGCCTGGGGCGGCCGCTGGCCGAGGTGTTCACCTTCGAGCTGGTCGCGGCGCTGCCCGGCGGGACGACGACCTGGAGCCCTCGCCTGGGCGACGGGCCGGTCGAGGTCCGGGCCGAGACCACCGTCCACGACTGGCCCGTACTCGGCCTGGCGGCGTTGGCGGTGGCGTCGTTCCTCGCCCTGGTCGTCGTGCTGGTCGTGCGGGCCGTGCGCCGCCGGCCGGCCTGATCGGCGCCGGGGTGCCGCCGGGAGCGACCGGACGCCGCCGGCGCCGGGTCAGCAGCCGGCCAGCGACGTGCGGCTGCCGGCCGGGGTGGTCAGGCGCCGGGGGTCGCCGCCGGGCGGCGTCACGGTGATCTCGACGTCACCGGTCGCGTCGCCGAGGCCCAGGTGGACGACGGGCGGCGCGCCGGCGGCGTAGCCCGTCGTGCTCGTCGCCCAGGCGGTGGCGCGGCGGTCGCCGGCCGTGGCCTCCACCCGGGTGCCGGCGGCCGCCGGCCCCAGGGCGGCGAGGTCGACCTCGACCCAGGCGCCGGCGGTGCCGGTCGCGCGGAACAGCACGGAGGGCTCGGACGGCTCCCAGGCGACGAGGAACACGTCGAGGCGCCCGTCGCGGTCGAGGTCGGCGGTCGCGCCGGTGACCCAGTAGCGCCCGGCCGCGGCCTCGCCGGTGGGCTCGAGGCGGGGCACGCCGTCCTCCGTGCCGGTGTTGCGCAGCACGAGCGGCGTGCCGTCCTCGGTGACGGCCGAGGTCACGACGTCGGGCCGGCCGTCGTCGTCGAGGTCGGCGACGGCGACGTGGGGCGCCTTGGTCGGCAGCGGCGGCGAGCCCGCCTCCTCGGTGACGTCCCCGAGGGCGGGGGCGCCCGGCTCGCTGCGGTTGAGGAGCACCCGCACCGGCACCGTCTCACCGTCGTCGACCGTCGAGTTGAAGTGCTGGCCGACGACGAGGTCGGGCCGGCCGTCGCCGTCCAGGTCGCCGGCGTCGACGCCGGCCGGGTCGTCCTCGTCACCATGGGTCTCCCAGCGCAGCTCGGGGACCTCCTCGACGACGAACCCGTCGGGCCCGCCGAGCAGGACCCGGGGGTCGCCGCTGGTCACGATGTCGAGCCGGCCGTCGCCGTCGAGGTCGACGGTGGCGAGGGCGAGGCCCCGCAGGTCGTCGGGGACGCCCCAGTCGTTGGTGGCGTCCTCGAAGGCGAACCCGCCGGTGTTGCGGAACGCCCGGGTGGGGCCGTCGCCGAACCGGTCGCCGAGGACGAGGAGGTCGGTGAGGCCGTCGCGGTCGACGTCGAGCGCGGCGATCGACCGGGCGGCCGTCGCCGGGGCCAGCTCGGCGACCGCCGACCAGCCGTCGCCCCGGTTCTCGTAGACGGTCGTCGGGCGCTCGGTGAGCTCGTCGCCGGGCTGGGGGTTGCGGGCGACGACCAGGTCGAGGTCGCCGTCGCCGTCCAGGTCGGCGAAGGTGGCGCCGCTGGTGCGGGCGAGCTCGCCGGGGAAGCGGTCGTCGACCGCGAACCCGTCGGGCCCGCCCAGCAGGAGCCGGTCGGGGGAGGGGCCGTCCGCGCCCCGCACCCGGTAGTCGGCCTCGTCGCGGTCGGCGAAGCCCCCGACGAACAGGTCGGTCCAGCCGTCCCCGTCGACGTCGGCCGCGGCGGCGGCGTGGCCGTACATCCCGAGGAGCGGCTCGACCAGGCCCCGGTCCCCGGTGACGTCCTCGAACCCGAGCGGACCGTCCCCGCCCCCGCCGGGCGGCGCCGTCCAGCAGGTGGCGGCCCCCTCCGCCGGCACGGGCTCGGCGGGGGCGGTCGTGGCGGGCGCGCCCGGGTCCCGGGCCTCGCCGTCCGCTCCCTCGTCGTCGCCGCCGCTGCCGCAGCCCCAGGCGAGGGCCAGCGCCACCGCCGCGGCGACGGCTCGTCGCCCGTAGCCGTCCAGGTGCATGTGCACGTCCCGCCGATCGGTCGTCCCGGCCACGCTACGGCCCGGCACCCGTCGCTGTCACACCCCCTGCGTAGGGTGCGGCGCCATGGCCCGGGTGAAGACCGTCTTCCGATGCACCGCCTGCGGCGCCGAGGCGCCGAAGTGGGCCGGCTGGTGCTCGGCCTGCGACGCCAGCGGCACCCTGGTCGAGGAGCTGGTGGCCGCGCCCCGGCAGCCGGGCGCCGGCCTGGTGCGGCCGTCCACGCCCGTGCCGGTGGCCGAGGCGCTCGGCGACGCCACCGAGCCGGTGCCGACGGGCGACGCCGAGCTCGACCGGGTGCTCGGCGGCGGGCTCGTGCCCGGGTCGGTGACGCTGCTCGGTGGCGAGCCGGGCGTCGGCAAGTCCACCCTGCTCCTGCAGGCGCTGGCCTCGGTGGCCGAGCGGCGGGCGGCCGCGTGCGGCGGCCGCCGGGCCTCGTGCCTGTACGTCACCGCCGAGGAGTCGGCCCGCCAGGTGGCCCTGCGGGCCGAGCGGCTCGGCGTGCGCACGCCGTCGCTGTGGCTGGTCGCCGAGACCGCCCTGCCGCACGTCCTCGCCCACCTCGACGCGCTGGCGCCCGACGTCGTCGTGGTCGACTCCATCCAGACCGTCCACGACCCCGAGCTGGGCTCGGCCCCCGGCTCGGTCGGCCAGGTGCGGGGCTGCGCGCAGCGGCTGGTGCGCGAGGCCAAGGCCCGCGGCACCAGCGTCGTGCTGGTCGGGCACGTCACCAAGGACGGCGCGCTGGCCGGCCCCCGGGTGCTCGAGCACATGGTCGACACGGTGCTCAGCTTCGAGGGCGAGCGCCACCACGCGCTGCGCATGCTGCGGGCGGTCAAGCACCGGTTCGGCGGCACCCACGAGCTCGGCCTCTACGAGATGGGCGACCGGGGGCTCGTGCCCGTGCCCGACCCCAGCGCCCTGTTCCTGGCCGACCGCCAGCCCGGCGTGCCGGGGTCGGTCGTCGCCCCGGTGCTCGACGGCCAGCGGCCGCTGCTCGTCGAGGTGCAGGCGCTGGTCGTGCCGAGTGGCGCGCCCTCGCCCCGGCGTACGGCCCAGGGCGTCGACGCCGGCCGCCTGTCCCAGGTGCTGGCCGTGCTCGAGCGCCACGCCGGGCTCGACCTCGGTCGCTGCGAGGTCCACGTGGCGGTGGCCGGCGGGGTCCGGGTGCCCGAGCCGGGCGTCGACCTGGCCGTGGCGCTGGCGGTGGCGTCGTCGGCCACCGGGCGGCCCGTGCCGCCCGACCTGGTCACCTGCGGCGAGGTCGGGCTGGGCGGCGAGGTGCGCCAGGTCCACCGCACCGACCGCCGCCTCGCCGAGGCCGCCCGGCTCGGCTTCACCAGCGCCGTCGTGCCCCGCTCGGCGCCCGAGGCCCCGGCGGGGATGCGGCTCGTGCGGGTCCGCTCCATCGTCGAGGCGCTGCGCCGGCCCGCGCCCGAGCCGGTGGGCGCGGGCTGAGCGGGGGCCGGCCGCGCGCCGACCGGCGGCGCAGGCGCGCGCTCGCCGACCGGGGGGTCGCGCCCCGCGCACTACCATTGCGGTGTGGTGAACCGCCCCAGCCCCGAGCTCCTCAAGGCGCTCGCGGCCGTGGCCCCGGGGACGCCCCTGCGCGAGGGCCTCGATCGCATCCTGCAGGCCAGCAAGGGTGCCTTGATCGTCATCGGCGACGGGCCCGAGGTGCTGAACATCTGTTCGGGCGGGTTCCTCCTCGACGCGGCCTTCAGCCCGCAGCGCCTGTCCGAGCTGGCGAAGATGGACGGCGCCATCATCCTGGCCAGCGACGCCAGCCGCATCGCCCGCGCCAACGTCCACCTGGTGCCCAACCCGAACGTCCCCACGTCGGAGACGGGCACCCGGCACCGCACCGCCGAGCGCGTCGCCCGGTCCATCGACGTGCCGGTCATCTCGGTGTCCGAGGACATGGCGATCATCGCCGTCTACGTCGGCGACGAGAAGCACCCGCTGGAGTCGATCCCCCGCCTCCTCGTGCGGGCCAACCAGGCGCTGCAGACGTTGGAGCGCTACCGCGAGCGCCTCGACGCCGTCACGGCCTCGCTGTCCGCCCTCGAGGTCGAGGACCTCGTCACGCTGCGCGACGTCGTCCACGTCCTGCAGCGGACCGAGATGGTCCGGCGCATCGCCGACGAGATCAACGCCGACATCGTCCAGCTCGGCGTGGACGGCCGCCTGGTGGCCCTCCAGCTGGAGGAGCTGATGGGTGGTGTCGAGGACGACCGGCGCCTGGTCATGCTCGACTACTTCACCCCCGAGACCGAGTGGCACCTCGAGAACGCCATGGCGGCGCTCAACAACATGAGCACCGAGGAGCTGCTCGACTCCACCGCCGTCGGCTCGACGCTGCACCTGCCCGGCACCGAGGTCGACCTCGACGCCAGCGTCCAGCCCCGCGGCTACCGGCTGCTGTCCCGCATCCCGCGCCTGCCGGAGGAGATCGTCCACCGCATCGTCCAGCGGTTCGGCACCCTCCAGAAGATCATGCGGGCGACCGTCGAGGACCTCGACGAGGCCACGGGGGTCGGCCAGGCCCGGGCCCGGGCCATCAAGGAGGGCCTGTCCCGCCTGGCCGAGTCGAGCATCCTCGACCGCTACAGCTGAGGCGGGCCCGCCGGCCTCGCCCGCGCCGGCCGGCGGGCGCTAGAACCGGCGGTCATGCGCATCACCCTGCCGTCCGGCACGGCCGCCGAGATCGCCCGCCCCGAGGGCACGCCCTCCCGTGGGCTGGTCGTCATCCCCGACATCGGCAGCCTCCGGCCCCTGTTCGACGAGATGGTCGCCCGGCTCGCCGCCGAGAACGGCTGGGTCGTGTGCGCCTTCGACGTGTGGGCGGGGCGCGACGACCTGACGTCGCTGGAGGACCGGCTGGCGGCCGCCCGCGACCTGGACGACGACCGCGTGCTCGGCGACGCGGTGGCCGCGGCCGACGCCACCGGCGTCGAGCCGGTCGGCGTCCTCGGTTTCTGCATGGGGGGCATGTACGCCATGAAGGCCGCCGGCACCGGCCGGTTCCACCGGGCGGTGGCCTTCTACGGCATGGCCCGGGTCCCGGAGATGTGGCGCAGCCCGGGCCAGGGCGAGCCGCTCGACGCCCTCGCCCGCCCCGAGGCCTGCCCGACGCTGCACATCGCCGGCACCGCCGACCCCTGGGTGCCGCCCGAGGACCTGGAGGCGCTCGAGGCCGCCGGCGTCGAGGTCGTCCGCTACGAGGGCGCCGACCACGGCTTCGTGCACGACCCGAGCCGCCCGGCGCACCGCCCCGACGACGCCACCGACGCCTGGCGGCGGGCCATCGCCCACCTCTCGGGCTGACCGGTCCGGGCGGGGTCCCGACCGGCCGGCGCCGCCCCGGCGGGCCGGGTCGGCCCTCAGCGGGCGCGGCGCTCGAGCTCCTCGCGGTTCGTGATCTTGTACCGGCGGTCGGACTGCTCGATCCACCCCAGCCGGACGAAGCTGGCGATCGCCTTGTTGACCCGCTCGCGCGACGCGCCGACCATCGCCGCCAGCTCCTCCTGCGTGACCGGCAGGGTGAACTCGTCGGCGCCGCCGGCCATCTCCAGCAGGCGCTTGGCGGTGCGGCCGGTCACGTCGAGGAACACCGTGTCGGCCAGGGCCACGTCCATGCTCCGGAGCCGGCGGGCGAGCAGGGCGACGACCCCCCACAGCAGCTCCGGCCGGCGCTCGTAGACCTCGCGGATCGGCCCGTAGCCGATCGCCAGCACCTCGGACTGCTCCAGCGCCCGGGCCTCGGCCGTCCGGCCCTGGTTCTCGAACAGCTGCATCTCGCCGAACAGGTCGCCGGGCTCCATGAGGGCGACGACCGACTCCCGGCCGTCGATCGACCGCTTGGCGATCGCGATCCGCCCCGACTTGACGATGTAGACGTTGTCGCCGGGGTCGTCCTCGTGGAACAGCACGTCGCCGCGGCGCAGCTCGACGGTGGTGCTGGCGTCCGCGAGGTGCTGCAGCTCCTGCGTGGAGAGATCGGCGAAGAGGTCGACGTCGGCGAGCAGGTCCGTGGCGCTCATCACACGGAACGATAACGACGTGCGCCGCGGCCGTCCCGACGAGGGGTGCCACCGTGGGTGGCGGTAGCCTCCGGGCCGTCATGGGACGCGTGTGGGCCATCGTGGTCGCCGCCGGGTCCGGGCAGCGCTTCGGCGGGCCGAAGCAGTACCGCCCGCTCGCCGGCCGGCGGGTGCTCGACTGGTCGCTGGCGGCCGCCGCGGCCGCCGCCGACGGCGTCGTGCTGGTCGTGCCGCCGGCCGAGGTGGGGCGGCCCGAGCCCGGAGCCACGACGGTGGTCGCCGGGGCCGCCACCCGCTCGGGGTCGGTGCGGGCCGGGCTCGCGGCGGTCCCGGACGAGGCCGAGGTCGTCGTCGTGCACGACGCCGCCCGGCCGCTGGCCGAGCCCTGCCTGTTCCGGGCGGTCGTCGAGGCGGTCGACGCCGGCGCCGACGCCGCCGTGCCCGGGGTGCCGGTGGCCGACACCCTGCGCCGGCGGGAGGGCGGCGTCGTCGACCGCGACGGGCTGGTGGCGGTGCAGACCCCCCAGGCGTTCCGGGCGGCCGCGCTGCGGGCCGCCCACGCCGGCGAGGGCGAGGCGACCGACGACGCCACGCTGGTCGAGGCCGCGGGTGGCAAGGTGGTCGTCGTGCCCGGCTCGTCCGCCAACCTGAAGATCACCCGGCCCGACGACCTCGTCGTCGCGGAGGCGTTGCTCGGTGCCCGCTGACCTGCCCCGCATCCGGGTGGGCCAGGGCTTCGACGTCCACCCGTTCGCGGCGGACCCCGACCGGCCGCTCGTGCTCGGGGGCCTGCGCTTCCCGGGGCGCGGCCTCGCCGGCCACAGCGACGCCGACCCCGTCGCCCACGCCGTCACCGACGCGCTGCTGGGCGCCGCCGGCCTCGGCGACATCGGCCAGCACTTCCCCGACACCGACCCGGCGCTCGCCGGCGCCGACTCGATCGAGCTGCTGCGCCGGGCGGTCGCCGACGTGCGCCGCGCCGGGTGGGAGCCGCAGAACGTCGACTGCACGGTCGTGCTCGAGGCGCCGAAGCTCGCGCCCCGGCGGGACGAGATGCAGCGGCGCCTCGCCGAGGCGGTCGGGGCGCCGGTGACCGTCAAGGGCAAGCGGGCCGAGGGCCTGGGCGCCCTCGGCCGGGCCGAGGGCATCGCCTGCCTCGCGGTCGCGCTGGTGGTGGCCCGATGAGCCCCCGCCGCGGACGCCGGGGCGCCGGGCGGGCGGCCCGTGCCCGCCGGACGCCGCCGCCGCCCACCCGGGTCACGACCCCGGGGCGGATCCGACCCGAGCCCACCGGCCGGCGGGGGGCGGCGGCCTCCCGGCGTGGCCTGGGCGGCGACCAGGTCGAGGGCCGGCAGGCGGTGCGGGAGCTGCTGATCGCCGGGAAGCGGCGGGTCCGGGAGATCTGGATGGTCGATGACGGCGACGACGCGCCCGTCCTGCGCGACATCCGGGAGCTGGCCGAGGACGCCCGGGTGCCGGTGCGCCAGGTCGGCCGCAGCCGCTTCGCGGCCCAGGCCCGCTGCGAGGCGCCCCAGGGCGTGCTGGCGCTGGCGGCGCCGCTGCCGGAGCACGACCTGGACGAGCTGGCCGCCGGGCGGGACGGGGAGCCGGCCTTCCTCGTGGCCCTGGATCGCATCACCGACCCGGGCAACCTGGGCGCCATCCTGCGCTCGGCCGAGTGCGCCGGCGTCACCGGCGCCGTCCTGCCCCGCCACCGGGCCGTCCACGTCACGCCGACGGTCACCAAGGCCGCCGCCGGCGCCGTCGAGCACGTGCCCATGGCCATCGTCCCGGGGCTGCCCGCCGCGATCCTGCGGCTGCGCGACCTCGGCGTCCACGTCGTCGGCCTCGACGCCGCGGCCGACCGCACGCTCTACGACATGACCGGCGCCGACGGGCCGATCTGCCTGGTGCTCGGGTCCGAGGACCGGGGCCTGTCCCGCCTGGTGCGCGCCCGCTGCGACGAGGTGGTGGCCATCCCCATGCGCGGCGTGCTCGGCTCCCTCAACGTGGCGGCGGCCGCCGCGCTGGCGTGCTTCGAGGTCGCCCGCCGGCGGTGAGCGGGCGGCGAGCCCGAGGCGGGGATCGAACCCGCGACCTGACGCTTACAAGGCGCCTGCTCTGGCCAGCTGAGCTACTCGGGCCGGGTCATCGACGATACTGCGCCGCCGCCCGGCTCGGTCACGGATCGGGGGGTGCTTGCATCCCGCCCGGCTCCCGACCACCCTTGCCAGTGGCGTCCACCGCCGGTGGCGCCGCCGCCGGACACGGCTGCTGAGGAGGCATCCCGCGCATGCAGACGACCGAGCGCCCGCCCACACCCACGTCCCGGGGCACCAGTCCCGCGCGCGGCGTGCTGCTGGTCGCGGTCGCCGTCATCGTCGGCGTGTTCGTGCTGCGGGCCCTCGACGACACGGGCGCCGGCCCCGCGGTCGACGTCGTCGACGACGCGACCGAGCAGGGCGAGGCGCCGCCGCCCGAGGAGGAGGGCGGCGAGCAGCCGCCGGCCGGCGAGCAGGAGGAGCAACCGGCGCCCCGCCCGCCCCAGGAGATCACCGTCCTCGTGGCCAACGCCTCGGGTGTGTCCGGCGCGGCCGCCGCCCAGACCGACGCGATCGCCGGCGGCGGCTACCAGACCGTCGAGCCGACCAACGCGCCCGAGCATCTCGACGCCACGCAGATCCTGGCGGTGCCGGGGTTCGAGGCCGAGGCCGCGGCGCTGGCCGCGGCCATCGGGGCACCGGAGGGGGCCGTCCAGCCGATGCCCGACCCGCCGCCGCTCGAGACCCAGGGCGCCCAGCTCGTCGTGCTTCTCGGCCCCGACCTGGCCGGCGGCTGAGGCGCGTGCCGGCGGGCGCGGCCCGGGCGGTAGCTTGCGCCTCGTGAGCGACCTGGACGCCGCGCTGACCCCCTTCCGCTCCCGGCCGGGCGCCTCGGCCGTGGTGGTCGACTTCGACGGCACGCTCGCGCCCATCGTCAACGACCCGGCGGCGGCCCGGCCCGTCGAGGGCTCGACCGAGGTGCTCGAGCGCCTCGTGGGGCGGTACGCGCTGGTGGCGCTCGTCTCCGGGCGCCCGGTCGAGTTCCTGCGCCCCCTCGTGCCCGACGGCGTCGTGCTGGCCGGCCTCTACGGGCTCGAGGTCGTCCGCGACGGCCAGCGCCTCGACCACCCCGGCGCCGGCGCCTGGCGGGAGGTCGTGACCGACGTCGTGCGGTCGTCGATCGACCGGGGCCCGGCGGGGATGGAGGTCGAGTCGAAGGGCCTGTCGCTGACGCTCCACTACCGCAACCACCCCGAGATCGCCGACGAGGTGCGGGAGTGGGCCCGCCGGCAGGCGGCCCGCTC
>PKRH01000040.1 GCA_017577565.1 Thermoanaerobacterales bacterium
GCCCGGGCCCTCGGCGCCACCGGTCGGGACGCGCCGGCCGCCGAGAAGGTCCCGATCGCCGTCACCTTCGAGGACGGCCCCAACGCCGTCGGGCTCGAGCAGCGCGCCTGCGTGCTCTGCGGCGACTGCGTCACCGGCTGCAACCACCGGGCCAAGAACACGCTGGTCGAGAACTACCTGCCCGACGCGGTGGCCCACGGTGCCGAGCTGTACTGCGAGGCGGCCGTGCAGGTCGTCGAGCCGGTCGAGGGCGACGGCGACGGCCCCCGGTGGCGGGTGACCTTCGAGGCGGTGGGTGACGGGCGCACCCGCTTCGACGCCCCCACGTCGTTCGTCTTCGCGGACGTGGTCGTGCTGGCCGCCGGGGCGCTGGGCACGACGGAGATCCTGCTGCGGTCGCGCGAGCGGGGCCTGGCCGTCTCCCCACGGCTGGGCGAGCGGTTCACCGGCAACGGTGACGTCCTCGCGTTCTCGTACGGGATCGACGTGCCCATCCCGCCCCTGCGGGGCATCGGGGCCGGCGGCCGCCCCCGCACGCCGGAGGCCGCCGTCGGCCCCTGCATCACCGGGCGCATCGACCTCACCCACCCGCCGTCCGGCGGCCGCAGCGGCATGCTCGTCGAGGAGGGCGTGATCCCCGGTGCCCTCCGGTGGCTCATGCCGGCGGCGTTCGCCGTGGCCGCCGACATCGACGACGGCGGCGGGCCGGTGGCCTTCGCCCGCCGGCTCGCCCGGCGGCTCGTGGCCACCGGGGGTGCGGTGCTCGACCCCACCGGCGGGCCGGCCGACCGCACGCTGACCTACCTCGTCATGAGCGACGACGTGGGCGACGGCCGGCTGTGCCTCGACGACGACGCCATCCGGGTCGACTGGCCGGCGGTGGGCGACCTGCCGGTGTTCGACCACAACGCGCTCGTCCTGCAGGCGGCGGCCCAGGCGGCCGGCGGCGAGTACGTCCCCAACCCGCTGTGGTCGCCGATGCTGCGCGAGTCGCTCGTCACCGTGCACCCGCTCGGCGGCTGCGTCATGGCCGACAGCGGCGAGCACGGCGTCGTCGACGACCGGGGTCGGGTGTTCACCGGGGAGGGTGACGAGGTGCACGACGGCCTGCTCGTCACCGACGGGGCCGTCATCCCCCGGCCGCTCGCCACCAACCCGCTGCTCACGATCTCGGCGCTCGCCGAGCGCTCGGCCGCCCTCCTGGCCGCCGAGCGGGGCTGGACCGTCTCGACCGACCCCACGCCGCCGCTGCCGCCCCACCCCCGGGAGGGACGGGTCGGCGTCCGCTTCACCGAGCGCATGGCCGGCTGGGCGGCGGCGTCCGACGACGGCGACCCCCACGAGGGGGCCCGGCGGGGCGAGGCCCAGGGCAGCCGCATCGAGTTCGTGCTCACGGTCGACGTCGACGACCTGCCGGCCATGCTCGAGGACCCGGCCACGCCGGCCCGGCTGAGCGGCACCGTCGTCGCCCCGGTGCTGTCGCCCCGGCGGCTGCGGGTCGTCGACGGCACCCTCCGGCTGGCGCAGGAGGACCCGAGCCGGGTCGACACCTGGCTGATGCGCTACTCGATGCAGCTGGTGGCCGACGACGGCCGCCGGTTCCGGTTCGAGGGGCACAAGGAGCTGCACGACCGCTTCGGCTTCGACATCTGGAGCGACACGACCACCCTCTACGTCACGATCAGCGACGAGGAGGGCCGGCCCGTCGCCGCCGGGTCCATGCGGATCTCGCCCGGCGACTTCGCCCGCCAGCTGTCCACCTTCCGGGTCAGCGGCGTGGACAGCCGGTGGGAGCAGACGGTCTGGGCCGCCCGGTTCGCCAAGCGGTTCTTCCGGTCGCTGGCCAACGTCTACGGCAGCCTCGACGACGTCGCCCGGTTCCCGGTGGCGCCGCCCCGGCCCATCCCGCTGACCGGCGCCGGCCGCCGCCCGCTGCGGCTGCCCGCGCCCGAGCCCCGCTGGTGCGGCGGCGACGGCCGCTGGCACGAGGGCGAGGAGGTCGGCGACGACGCCTGGCTGCGCCTCGTGCGCTACGAGGGCGGCCGCCGGGGGCCGGTGCTGCTGGCCGCCGGCTTCGGCATGTCGGCCACCTCGTTCCTCGTCGACACCGTCGAGACCAACCTGGCCGAGCACCTGGTCAAGGAGGGCTACGACGTCTGGCTGTTCGACTACCGGGCCTGCATCGACCTGCCGTCGGCCCGGACGCAGTTCACGCTCGACGAGATCGCGACCGTCGACTGGCCCACCGCCGTCGCCGAGGTGCGCCGGGTCACCGGGGCGGACAGCGTCCAGGCCGTCGGCCACTGCGTCGGGTCGGTGTCGCTGCTCATGGCCCTCGGCGCCGGGCTGGCGGACGTGCGCTCGGCCGTGTGCATGCAGTTCCCGCTGCACCCGGTCACCTCGTACCTCAACCAGTTCAAGGTGGCCGCCCGCGTCGACCGGCTCTTCGCCGCCCTCGGCCTGCACACGGTCGCGCCGCTGACCGGCGTCACGCTGCCGAACGTGGCGCTCGACCTGCTGCTGCGGGCGGTGCCGATGCCGCGGGCCGAGCGCTGCGGCAAGGCGATCTGCCGGTGGATCAACGCCATCTACGGCTGCACCCACACCCACGAGCAGCTGAACGACGCCACCCACGAGGAGCTCGACAACATGTTCGGCGTCGGCAACCTGTCGGCGCTGCGCCACATGGCGGCGATCATGCAGCACCGGCTGGCCGTCGACGCCGCGGGGGGCGACGTCTACACCCGCCACCCCGAGCGCTTCCGCCTGCCGATCCTGCTGGTGCAGGGCGAGCGCAACCACATCTTCAAGCCGGCCGGCACGATGCGGACGCTCCGGTGGCTGCAGAGCGCCAACGAGCCCTCGCTGTACGAGCGGCGGGTCCTGCCCGGCTACGCCCACCTCGACGCGCTGGTCGGGCGCAACGCCGCCGACGAGGTGTTCCCGGCGATCACCGAGCACCTCGACCGGTTCAACTGGTGACCCGCCGGCGCCGGCCGGTCAGCGTGCGAGCTCGGGGTGGGGCGCCGGCAGGATCGCCAGGCCGAGCGAGGCGGCCTCGCCGGCCGCCTCGGCCCACAGCCGGTCGGCCCGTCCGGCGTCGTCGGGCCCGCCCCGGGCCACGAGCGCGTTGGCCAGCCACGCCGCCGACAGCGCGGCCCAGGGCCGGGCACCGATCGTGCGGTGGCGCTCGAGCGCGGCCTCGAGGTGGCCGACGGCGTCGTCCAGCCGGCCGAGGGTGACCTCGACACAGCCCAGGTGGTGGTCGACCGCCCCCAGGTAGGCGGCGTAGCCGAGCACGCAGTTGCGCCCGGAGTAGGGATCGAGCGCGTGGCGGGCGGCCTCGGCCCAGCGGCGGTCGCCGACCGTCGAGGACACGACCGCGGCGCCGACCGTGCCGTACGTCCACAGGTAGCCGGGGTCGGCCTCGGCCAGCTCGTCGAGCGGGCAGTCGGCGAGCAGCGCCCGGGCGGTCTCGACGTCGCCGGCGCCGAGCTCGACCCAGGCCTGCAGCATGCGCCAGGTGAACGAGTCGGCCGAGCTGCGCCCGGCCTCGACGGTGGGCCGCAGGTCGGCGAGCGTGCCCCGCATCCACCGGGTCACGAAGGTCTGGACGAAGGGGATCGTGCCCACCTGGGGGTGCCCGGAGAGGTCGAGCTGCACCCGCAGCCGCTCGGACGCCGCCTCGGCCTCCTCGAAGCGGCCCTCCAGCGCGGCCCACATGATGCGCCACATGGCGGCCAGGCGGAGGTGGTCGGGGTGGCGCAGCGTCTCGGCCAGCTCGGTGAAGGTGGCGGCCAGGTCGCGGGCGGCGTCGTGGGCGGCGACGACGAACAGGGGGTGGATGCGGGCCCGGGCCCCCTGCAGGACGAGGTCGCGGTCGCCGGTCTGGCGGCCGATGCGGATGATCTCCTCGCCGATGTCGAGGTGCTCGTCGACGTCGTCGGGGCCGTCCAGCGCCAGGACGCGCGAGCTGAGCACGGAGGCCAGCACGACCGGCGCGTCCAGGCGGCGCGCCATCGCCTCGGCCTCGTCCGCCAGGCGCTTGCGCTCGTGGTGCGGGGCCTCGGCGTGCAGGACGTGGGCGAGCCGGGCCAGCACCAGCGCCCGGGCCCGGCTGTCCTCCTCCGGCAGCAGGGCCAGGGCCTCCTCCAGCAGCCGGCGGGCGGTGGGGTTGGGCGGCGGCGCCGCCGGCAGCCGGCCGCCGTAGCCCAGGGCGGCCCGGACGAACAGGTCGGTGCGGCCCAGCTCGCGGGCCAGGTCGGCCGCCTCCAGGTGGCGTCGGTCGCGGGCGACGAACTCGCCCGCCCGGTCGTGGGCCTCGGCCAGCTCGAGCCGCAGCTCGCAGGCCCGCTCGCGAGCCCGGGCCGGACGGTCGTCGCCGGCGGTGAGGCGGTCGTGCAGCGCGACGACCCGGGACAGGAAGGCGACGGCCGTCTCGAAGGCTGTCTCCCGCCGGGCCTGGTCGGCCGCCGCCCGCCCCCAGCGGATGGCCCGGTCGACGAGGCCGGCGTCGGCGCCGTCGCCCGGGCCGGCGTCGGCGGCGGCGAGGTAGTGGTGGGCGACCTGGAGCGGCGGGGCCGACCGCTCGTCGCGGGACAGCGCGTCGGCGACGGCGAGGTGCAGGGCCCGCGTGCGCTCGGGGTCGGCCTCCATGAGCAGGGCCCGCCGGACGACCGTGTGCGCGAAGGCGAGGTGCTGGCCGTCGCCGGCGTCGCGGACCACCCCCGCCCGCACCGCGTCGTCGAGGCGCTGGCGGAGCTCGACCGCCCGGACACCGAGCGCCGCGGCCAGCACGTCGAGCGAGAACTCCTCGCCGATGACCGAGGCGGCGGTCAGGGCCGCGGTGGTCTCGGGGCCGAGGGGGGCCAGGCGCCAGCGGACGACGTCGTGGACGCGCTCGGGCAGGTGGTCGCGCACCTCGGCGAGGACCCGGGCCGGCTCGCCGCCGAGGCCCCGCAGGACCTCGCGCACGAACAGCGGGTTGCCCGCGGTCTCGTCGGTGAGCCAGCGGGCCAGGTCGGCCTCCTCGGGGTCGCGCAGCGGCCGCCCGATGGTCCGCTCGATCAGCTCGGCCACCTCCTCGCTGCTCAGGCCGGGCACGTCGATGCGGTCGACGCTCGGGTTGTCCTCGAAGCAGCCCAGCGTGTGCAGCGGGCCCATGCCCTCGACCTCGCCGTCGCGCAGGGTGGCCACGAGCAGCACCCGCCCCTCCGGCGGCGAGTCGAGCAGGTGGCGCAGGAGCAGCAGCGACGACCGGTCGGCCCACTGCAGGTCGTCGAGGACGACCAGCACCGGCCGGCGGCCGGCGATGGCGCCGAGCCAGCCCCGCACCGCCTCGTAGAGGCGGAGGCGCTCGGCGTCGGGGTCGAGGGCGATCGGCGGCCGGACGCCGCCGATGCGGGCGCCGAGGTCGGGCAGCAGGCGGGCGAGGTCGTCGGCCCGGTCGGCGAGGTCCGTCCGCAGCAGGCGGCGGGGGCAGGCGGCGGCGTAGGTGCCGAGCGCCTCCCGGATGGCCTGGTACGAGGCGTGGCCGTCCTCGTCCCAGCGGCCGTAGAGCACGGTGCCGCCGGTCGCGTGGACCCGGACCGCCAGCTCGGCCGCCAGCGTCGTCTTGCCGATGCCCGGGTCGCCGGACAGCACGACGAGCCGGTGGTCACCGCCGAGCGCGCCGGTCCACGCGCCCTCCAGCCGGGCCCGGGGCCCGGCCCGCCCGACGAGGACGTGGGCCACCGCCCGATGGGCCCAGCCCAGGCTCGAGGCGCCCGCGTCGTCGGCCCCCGCACCGACCGCCTGCAGCAGGTAGGCGCGCTCGTCGCGCCCGTCGGGCAGCCGCACGACCCCGATGTCGACCAGCTCCTCGCCGGGCGGCAGCGCGTGGGTGACCATGACCGCGGTCGAGGCGGCCATGACGATGCCGGCCTGGCGGGAGATCTGCGTGGCCAGCGCCTCGGCCCGGTCGCGCGCCGGCCCTCGGGCCCGCCCGTCGACCACCTCGACCTCGCCGGTCACGAGCACCGCCCGGGGCGGCCGGCCCTCCCCGGGCGTGGCGGTGACCTGGCGGGCCACCTCGGCGGCGTCGCCGGCCAGGTGGAAGGCGGCGACGAGCGTGGCCGCCGCCAGCTCCGGCGTGGCCACGACCTCCGGCTTGGCGAGGACGCCGTCGACCTCCGCCATGGCCGCGCGCACGGGCTCGACGTGCGCCGGGTCCAGGTCGAGGCGGAGGACCGTGGCGATCTCGGGCACGCCCGGCGACATTAGGACCGCCCGCCCGGCGGGGCCACGCTCAGGCGACCGGCGGGACGATCGCCTCGATGAGCGCCGGGCCGGGGGAGGACAGCGCCCGCCCCAGCTGGTCGACCAGCTCGTCCGCCGTCGTCGCCCGGGTGGCCGGCACGCCCAGGCCCTGCGACAGCGACACGAAGTCGAGGTCGGGCCGGGACAGGTCGAGCAGGTCGCGGGCGTGCGGGCCGGGGGCCTCGGCGCCCACCCGGTCCAGCTCCATGTTCAGCACGGCGTAGGACCGGTTGTTGAAGATGATCGTCACCACGTCGAGGCCCTCGCGGGCCTGCGTCCACAGCGCCTGCAGCGTGTACATGGCGCTGCCGTCGGCCTGGAGGGCGATGACCTTGCGGTCGGGGCAGGCGACGGCGGCGCCGGTGGCGACGGGCAGGCCCTGGCCGATGGCGCCGCCGGTGAGGCAGAGCCAGTCGTGCCGGGGGGCGCCGGCGGTCATGGCCGGCGCGAACAGGCCCGAGGTGTTGCCCTCGTCGGAGACGATGGCGCCCTCGGGCATGAGGGCGCCGACGGCCTGGGCGACCGCGGCGGCGGTCAGCTCGCCGGTCGGTGGGTCGGGCCGCTCCGCCGGCTGCCGGGTGGCGCCGTCGGCCGGGGCGCCGACCGCCTCGGCCAGCGCCTCGAGCGTCGCCGCGGCGTTGCCGCCGCCGCTGCTCAGCACGTGCACCTGGCACCCGTCCGGCACGAGGTCGCTGGGCTTGCCCGGGTAGGCGAAGAAGCTGACCGGCGACTTGGCGTCGACCAGCACCAGGTGGCGCAGCTCCGCCAGCTGGGCGCTGGCGAACTCGGCCAGGTAGGGGAGGCGCTCGATCGGCGGCAGGCCCGCGCCCCGCTCGAGGCGGGTGGGGAAGGTCTCGGCGACCAGCTTGGCCCCGGTGGCGTTGGCGACCCGGCTGGCGGCGACGAGGCCGTCGGCCCGCAGGGCGTCGCCGCCGAGCAGCAGGCCGCAGGGCTCCTCGGAGCGCAGCGCGGCGGCCACGGCGGCGACGGCGTCCTCGTCGACCGGCGTCGGCGGCCGGGGCGGGATGGGCTCGGCGGTCAGGCCGCCGGGCGACCAGCTGACGTCGGCGGGGAGGATGAGCGTGGCGACCTGGCCGGGGGGTCCGGTGGCGACGGCCACGGCCTCGGCGGCGTCGCGGCCGATCTCGCCGGGCTTGCGGGTCCAGCGGATCCAGCTCGACACGTTGCGGGCGACGGTCTCGATGTCGCTCTCGAGCTGGGCGTCGTACTGCTTGTGGTAGGTGGCGTGGTCGCCGACGATGTTGACGACCGGCACCCGGCCCTTGCGGGCGTTGTGCAGGTTGGCCAGCCCGTTGCCCAGCCCGGGCCCCAGGTGGAGGAGGGTGGCGGCGGGCCGCCCCGCCATGCGGGCGAAGCCGTCGGCGGCGCCGGTCGCCACGTTCTCGTGCAGCGCCAGCACGCCCCGCATCTCGGTCACGTCGTCGAGCGCGGCGACGAAGTGCATCTCCGACGTGCCCGGGTTGGTGAAGCAGGTGTCCACGCCGCACGCGACCAGCGTGCGGATGAGCGCGTGGGCGCCGTTGGTCTCGGTCGGTTCGGTCATCGCTCCTCGGTGGTGGTCGGCCCGGCCGGGGCGAGGCCGGGGAGGATCGTCCCGGGGTTGAGGATGCCGTGGGGGTCGAAGGCGGCCTTGATCCGCTGCATCAGGGCCACCTTGGCGGGGTCCTCCAGCTCGAGGAAGTAGCCGGCCTTCTCGGTGCCGAGGCCGTGCTCGCCCGAGATCGCCCCGCCCAGCTCCATGCCGGCCTCGAACAGCGCCCGCATGATGCGGCTGCGGACCTCGGGGTCCTTCTGGAAGACCGCCATGTGGACGTTGCCGTCGCCGGCGTGGCCGCAGCCCGCGATCCAGGCCGAGTGCTCGGCGGCGATCTGCGACACCCGCTCCATGTAGGCGGGCACGGCGGCCCGGGGGACGACGACGTCGATGATGTCGTCGGCGCCGTTGGCCTTGGCCACCCAGAAGGCCTTCTCCCGGGCGTCGATGAGCCCGGCGGCCGCACCCGGCGGCAGCACGTAGACGTCCATGGCGCCGAGCCCGGTGAGCTGGGCGGCGAGCGCCTGGGTGTCCTGCTCCAGCCGGTCCTCGTGGGTCGACTCGAGGGCGACGACGAGGTAGGCGAGCGCGGACTCCCGCACCTCGTCGGGGATGCCGAGGTCGATGCCGACGTGCGCCGTGGCGGCCGCCATCGTCAGCATGTCGATGTACTCGAGGATCAGCGGCCCGACGCCGCTGCGCACGATCTCGGGCACCGCCCTCGTGACCTGGTCGAGCGTGGCGAACGGCGCCAGCACCGTCGACTGGTGGGGCGCCCGCGGGTAGAGCTTGAGGTACGCCTTGGTGACCAGCGCCAGCGTGCCCTCGGACCCGATGATCAACTGGGTGAGGTCGTAGCCCGTCGAGACCTTGACGATCTTCCCGCCGCAGCGGATGACCTCGCCGGTGGGGAGCACGGCCTCGAGGCCGAGGACGTGGTGGCGGGTCACCCCGTACTTGACCGCCCGCATGCCCCCGGCGTTGGTGTTGACGTTGCCGCCCAGGCTGGCGCTGTACTCGCCGGGGTACACCGGGTAGACGAGCCCGAGCGGCGCCAGCGCGGCGTCGAGCTGCTCGAGGCGCACCCCGGGCTCGACGACGGCGACGAAGTTCTCGGTGTCGATCTCGAGGATCGAGCTCATCCGCTCGAACGACACGACGATGCCGCCGGGCACCGGGATGCACGCGCCCGACATGCCGGTGCCGGCGCCCCGCGCCGTGACCGGCACCCGGTGCTCGTGGGCGACCCGCAGCACACCCGCCACCTCCTCGGTCGTGGCGGGGAGCACGACCGCGAGCGGCCGCTGGGGCGTGGCGGTCAGCGCCTCGTCACGCGTGTAGTCGTCCTTGATCGCCTCGCCGGTGAGCACGTGGTCGGCGCCGACCACCGCGGCGAAGCGCTCGATCACATCGGCCTGTCCACCGGGCACGTCCAGCCCCTTCCCGCGTGAGCCATCCGAGATGCCGCCGACCATAGCGGTGGGGCGACCGCCCTGCGGGCGGCGGTGCACAATGGCGGCATGACGCGCCTGACCCACGACGAGGTCGAGCTGCAGCTCGCCGACATCCCCGGCTGGGGGATCTCGCAGGGCGCCCTGCACCGCGAGCTCGAGTTCGCCAACTTCGTCGAGGCCTTCGGCTTCATGACCATGGTGGCCATGGCCGCCGAGCGGCTCGGCCACCACCCCGACTGGTCCAACTCGTGGAACCGGGTGGTGATCGACATCCGCAGCCACGCCGATGGGGGCATCACCGACCGCTGCGTCGAGCTGGCCCGCGCCATCAACAAGGCGCTGGGGGAGTAGACGGGCGGGCCCGCCGGCGGCGCGGGCCGGTCAGCCCTCGCCGGTGCGCTCGTCGAGCCCCTGCAGCAGGGTGTTCCAGGACAGGGTGGCGCACTTGATGCGCACCGGGAACTTCACCACGCCCCGGAGGGCCTCGAGGTCGCCGAGCTTGACGTCGGGCGGCGGCCCCTCGACCGCCTCCTCGCCGTCGCCCTCCTCGCCGCCGTCGAGCGACTGCTCGTGGATCGACATCATGGCCTTGAAGGCCCGAGACAGCGCCCGCACCTCGTCGATGGTGCGGCCCTTCACCGCGGTGGACATCATCGACGCCGAGGACTGGCTGATCGAGCAGCCCTGGCCCCCGACCCGGATGTCCTTCACCCTGTCGTCCTCGATGTCGAGGTAGAGGACGATCTCGTCGCCGCAGAGCGGGTTGAAGCCCTCGACCCGCACGGCCGGCGGCGACGGGAGCTCGCCACGGTTCCGCGGGTTGCGGTAGTGGTCGAGGATGATCTCGCGGTAGAGGTCTTCGAGGCCGGGCATGCGAAGGGCGATCCTATCGACGTTCAGGTGCTGAAGAACTCGGCCGCCGCCGCGATGGCGTCGGACAGCGCGTCGACGTCGGACTCGTCGTTGTAGACGTACAGCGAGGCTCGGGCCGTGGCGGCGACGCCCAGCTCGCGCATGAGCGGCTTGGCGCAGTGGTGGCCGGCCCGGACGCACACCCCGTGCTGGTCGAACACCTGCGTGAGGTCGTGGGGGTGGACGTCGCGGTAGGCGAACGACAGCACCCCGCCCCGCTCGGACGGCTCCGACGGCCCGTGGATGACGAGGTCGTCGCCGAACCGCTCGGTCAGCGTGCGCAGCGCGTAGGCGGTGAGCGAGACCTCGTGGGCCCGGACCGCCTCCATGCCGAGCCCCTCCAGGTAGTCGACCGCGGCGCCGAGCCCGACGGCCTCGGCGATCGGGGGCGTCCCCGCCTCGAACTTCCACGGCAGCTCGTTGGGCGTGAACCCCTCCTTGGTGACGTTCAGGATCATCTCGCCGCCGGTGAGGAAGGGCGGGGTGGCGTCGAGGATCGCCTCCGTGCCCCACAGCACGCCGATGCCGGTGGGGCCGCACATCTTGTGGCCGGTGAAGGCGACGAAGTCGGCGCCCCAGGCGCCGACGTCGGTGGCCACGTGGGGCACGTACTGGCTGGCGTCGACGACGGCGATCGCCCCCGCGTCGTGGGCGGCGGCGACCAGCCGCTCGACCGGGGTCAGCGTGCCGAGCACGTTGGACATCGCCGCGAACGACACGACCCGGGCGCCGTCCAGCAGCCGGTCGAGGTCGGTCAGGTCGAGGCGCCCGTCGGCGCCCACCGGGATCCACCGCAGCTCGATGCCGATCTCCTCGACGAGCTGGTGCCACGGGACGATGTTGGCGTGGTGCTCGAGCTCGGTGAGCACGACGGGGTCGCCGGGCCGCAGGTGGGCGCGCCCCCAGGCCTTGGCCACGAGGTTGAGCGCCTCCGTGGCGTTCTTGGTGAAGACGACCTCGCGCTCGGAGCGGGCGCCGATGAACCGGGCGACCTTGGCCCGGGCCCCCTCCAGGGCGGCCGTCGCCTCCTCGGCGATGAGGTAGGTGCCGCGGTGGACGTTGGCGTTGGAGCGCTCGTAGTAGGTCTGGACGGCCTCGATCACCGACCGGGGCTTCTGCGAGGTGTTGGCCGAGTCGAGGTAGACGAGCCGCCGGCCGTGCACCTGGCGGTCGAGGATGGGGAAGTCCTTGCGGATGCGGGCGACGTCGAGCGGGTCGACGGCCGGGGTCGTTGTCACGGCGCTGTCACCTCGGTGGTCGTGCGCCAGCTCTCGTAGCCCTCGCGCTCGAGCCGCTCGGCCAGCTCGGGGCCGCCGCTCTCGACGATCCGGCCGTCGACGAGGATGTGCACCCGGTCGGGGCGGAGGTGGTCGAGCAGGCGCTGGTAGTGGGTGATGGCGAGCACGCCCAGCTCGGGCCGGTCGCGGCGCACCTCGTGGACGCCGTCGGCGACGACCTTCAGCGCGTCGATGTCGAGGCCCGAGTCGGTCTCGTCCAGGATCGCCACCTCGGGCTCGAGGATGGCCATCTGGAGGATCTCGTTGCGCTTCTTCTCGCCTCCGGAGAACCCCTCGTTGAGGTAGCGGTCGGCGAACGCGGGGTCCATGTCGAGGCGCTCCATCCACTCCATGATCGCGAGCCGCAGCTCGAGCACCGAGAGCTCCATGCCCTTGCGGGCCGACAGCGCCTGGCGCAGGAAGTTGATGACCGACACGCCCGGGATCGCCTGGGGGTACTGGAAGGCGAGGAAGATGCCGGCCTTGCCCCGGTCGTCGGTGGCCCAGTCGGTGATGTCGTCGCCCTTGAACAGGATGCGGCCCCGGGTGACCTCGTAGTCGGGGTTGCCGAGCAGGGCGTTGGCCAGCGTCGACTTGCCCGACCCGTTCGGCCCCATGAGCGCGTGGACCTCGCCGGCCCCGACCGTCAGGTCGACGCCCCGCAGGATCTCGGCCCCGGGCTGCCCGTCGGACCCCGCGACGCGGACGTGCAGGTCCTCGATCTGGAAGAGCGGAGGGGCCGGCATGGGCGCCAGTCTATTGCCACTACGCGCATAGGAGAAATGGCGGTACCCCCGTCACGGGGGCGGGCTAGGGTCAGCGGGGATGAGCATCCGGACGACCCCTCCGGGCGCGCTCGTGACGCTCTTCGAGGGCGGATCGTTCTGCCTGTCCGACCCGGTCGGCGACATGCCGGGGTCGGGGGCGGGCAGCGCGGCGGGCCTGTACGTGGCCGGGCGCCGGCTGCTGTCACGGCTGGTCACGACCGTCAACGGCCAGCCGCTGGAGCCCGTCGACCACCACCGCGACGACCCGGCGGCGGCCACCTTCGTGGCCCGCGCCCGGCGGTGGGACGACGCCGCGCCGTCCGCCGGCGGGCCGGTCGTCGTGCGCCGGCGGACCCTCGGCGCGGCCATGCGCGACAGCATCGAGGTGCGCAACCTCGGCGACGAGCCCAGCTACGTCGAGGTCGAGATCGAGGTGGGGGCCGACCTGGCCACGGTGGCCGCGGTGCGCGACGGGGGCGACCTCCCCGATCCGGTGGCGCCCGAGGGGGGTGCGCCCGACGAGGTCCTGCTCGTGCGGGGTCGCGGCACCGGGCGGGTGGGCTGCCGGGTCACCGGCGCCCCCGACGTGGTCGCCAAGGGCGGGCTGCTGCGGTGGGAGGCCATCGTCCCCGCCCGGGGCGCCCGCCGGCTGACCGTCGTCGCCGCGCCGATCGTCGCCGGCGCCGAGCTGGTGCCCGGGCCGCTGCTGGCCGACGACCCGGTGCGCAGCGACTCGTCCCGCCAGCTCGTCCGCTGGCACCGGACGCTGCCCCACGTGGCCAGCGACCACCAGCCGCTCGTCACGGTCGTCCGGCGCAGCGCCTACGACCTGGGCGCGCTGCGGGTGCTCGACCCCGAGTACCCCGGCCGGGCCGTGGTGGCCGCCGGGGCCCCGTGGCACCTGGCGCTGCACGGGCGCGACGCGCTGCTCACCGCGTGGATGAGCCTGATCGTCGACCCCGAGCTGGCGCTCGGCACGCTGGAGACGCTCGCCCGGTTCCAGGGGACCGAGGTCGACGAGCGCACCGAGGAGCAGCCGGGGCGCATCGTCCACCGGGTGACCTTCGACCCCGCCGGGTTCGGCGCCCCGGCCGACGGCGCCCGCAGCGTCAGCTACGGCTCGGTCGACGCGACGCCGCTGTTCGTCATGCTGCTCGGCGAGCTGCGGCGCTGGGGGCTGGCCCACGAGGTGGTCGACCGCCTGCTCCCGCACGCCGACCGCGCCCTCGAGTGGATCGAGCGCCACGGCGACCGGGACGGGGACGGGTACGTCGAGTACCAGCGGGCCACCGACCGGGGCGAACGCCACCAGGCCTGGAAGGACTCGCCGGCCCCGATCCGCCACCCCGACGGGCGCGAGGCCCGGGGACCGCTGGCGCTGGCCGAGGTCCAGGGCTACGTCTACGGCGCCTACCGGGCGCGGGCCCACTTCGCGGCCGAGGAGGGCGACGAGGAGGCGGCCCGGGCCTGGGCGGCCAAGGCGGCGGACCTGCGCCGGGCCTTCAACCGCGACTTCTGGGTCGAGGAGGCCGGCTGGTTCGCCCTCGCCCTCGACGGCGACAAGCGACCCGTGCCGGTGCTGGCGTCCAACATCGGCCACTGCCTCTGGAGCGGCATCGTCGACGAGGACAAGGCCGCGGTCATGGTGAAGCACCTGCTCTCCGACGAGCTGTTCTCGGGCTGGGGGGTGCGCACGCTCGGTGCGTCGATGGGCGCCTACGACCCGCTCGGCGCCCACACGGGCGCCGTGTGGCCCCACGACAACGCCCTGTGCGCGGCGGGCCTGGTGCGCTACGGCTTCGTCGAGGAGGCCCACCGGCTGATGCTGGCCCAGATCGAGGCGGCCGACGCCGACGGCGGCCGCATGTCGGTGCTGTGCGGGTTCGACCGGGACGACGTGACCGCGCCGGTCCGCTTCCCCGACCTCTGCGAGACCCGGGCGTGGTCGGCGGCGGCACCGCTGCTGCACCTGCGCTCGCTGCTGCGCTTCGACCCCCACGTCCCCCAGGGGAAGCTCTGGCTGTCGCCGGTGCTCCCCGACGCCATCTCCCACCTGCGGGTCGAGCGCATCCCGCTCATGGGCGGGACGGTGACGGTGACCGTCGACCGGGACGGGGTCGAGGTGGCCGACCTGCCCGCGGGGGTCGAGGTGATCGCCGAGCCGCGGCGCCCGCTCGCCGCCGGTGCCTGACACCCGCCGCCGGGTCGCGCCCGCGGTGGGGCGCGACCGCGTGGCCGGGTCGCGCGCGTAGTCTTCGGCGGACATCGAGCCGGCCCCCCGGCGCACGGCGGTCGCGGCGAGCGCGCCCGGCCCCACGGCAGCGAGCCGGCGTTACCCCCACTCGCACGTCAGGAGAGACCCGTGTCCCAGCAGCCTCCCCCGTCCCCTGGTCCCGCCCCGGGCTGGGGCCCGCCGCCCGGCGGGCAGCCCCCGCCCGGGCCCGTGCCGCCCGCCGGGCCGACCCCGCCGGGGGCGGCCCCGCCGGGGCCGCCCACCGGCCCGTACGCGCCCGGCCCGCCGACCGGCTACGGCCCCGGCCCGTACCCGCCGGGCCCCGGCGGCCAGCCGCCCGGCGGCTCGGGCGGCAGCAAGACCGGGCTGATCGTCGTCCTCGTCCTCGTGCTGGCGGCCGTCGGCGTCGGCGCCTACTTCCTGCTGTCCGGCGACGACGGTGGCAGCGGCCCCGAGGCCGTCGCGGTCCGCTTCGTCGAGGCCGGCATCGAGGGGGACTGCGACGCCTTGCGCGAGACCCTCCTCATCCCCGAGGACGAGCTGGAGACCTTCGACGAGGACTGCGCCGAGTTCGTCGAGATGATCCAGGAGGGCGGCGACGACGTCGTGGCCGAGGTCCTGTCGACCTCGATCGAGGACGAGACCGAGGACACCGCGACGGTGGCGGTCGAGTACCGCACCCGCGGCGGCGAGACGCGGACCGACGACCTCGAGCTCGTCCGGCGCGACGGCAAGTGGCTGGTCGACTTCACCGGCGGCACGTCGATCGAACCCGACATCGACCTGCCCGACATGCCCGACCTGCCAGACATGCCCGACCTGCCCGACATCGGGGTGCCGGGCGACGACGTCGAGGCCGGGTCGCCGACGCCGCCGCCGCTCGACGACCCCCAGATCGACGACGACCCGACGCTCGAGACGTACGCCCAGGACTGCTACGACGGCGACATGGTCGCGTGCGACGACCTCTACTGGTCGACCGACATCGGCAGCGCCCTCGAGGAGTACGCCATGTCCTGCGGCGGCCGCCTGGACCCGTACTACGGCGGCGACTGCGAGGACACGCTCGGCTGACCTGGCGCGGGGGCCCGGGCGCGCCCGTGCCCGGCCCCCGCCTGTCACCGACCACGGCGGGCGGACCGCATCCCGAGACGGACAGCGAACCGAGGAGTTGAGACAGGAGGGATCCGTGTCCCGACAGCCTCCCGCGCCCCCTGGTCCGGTCCCGAACGGCTCCCAGCCGGACGGCAGTCCGCCCGCGCCCCCGCCCGGCCCCGGCGGCGCCGTGCCGCCGGCCCCGCCGAGGGGCAGGAGGACGGCGCTCGTCGTCGTGGCCGTCGCCGTGCTGGCGGTGGTCGGCGTCGGGGCGTACCTCCTGCTGTCGGGCGACGACGGCGGGGGACCGGACAGCCCCGAGGAGGCCGTGACCCGCATGGTCGAGGCCCTCGCCGAGGGCGACTGCGAGGCGCTCATGGACGTCGTGCTGGTGCCCGACGACTTCCCCGGCGACAGGTCGATGCTCGTCGAGGAGTGCGAGGCGAACCTGCTGCCCGAGCTGGAGGAGGAGGACGCGGTGCCGGCCGAGGTCCTCTCGATGGAGGTCGAGGAGGAGGGCGAGGGCCGGGTGACGGTCGTCGCGGACTTCCGCACCCGCAGTGGCGAGGAGAACACGACCTCCCCGATCCCCGTCGTGCGCCGCGACGGCCGGTGGCTGGTCGACGCCACGTCCGCCTTCCAGGACCTCGGCGGGTCGGGCACCGAGGGCTGAGCAGGCACCTGCGGGCCGGGGCGCGGCCGCGTGCCCGGCCCCGCACCCGACCCGACCACGGCGGCGGGTCGCGGCCCTGATCGACGCGCACGAGAGACGAGACGAGACAGGAGGCCTCCGTGTCCCAGCAGACGCCCCCGCTCCCCGGCCCCGCGCCGGACGCGGGCCCGACCGCGCCACCGCCGGGTCGACCGCGGGGCACCAGGGCCGCGCTCGTCGTCGCCGCCGTGGTCGTGGTGGCCGCGGTCGTCGTCGCCGTCGTCCTGCTGACCGGTGGCGACGGCGGCGGCGCCGACGACCCCGAGGCGGTCGCCACCCGGTTCGTCGAGGGCGTGGTCGACGGTGACTGCGACGCGATCCTCGACACGCTCCTGCTGCCCGACGTCGAGGCGGCCGCCCTCGAGGAGGAGTGCGAGCAGTTCGTCCTGGGCGGCTTCCACGAGAGCGGGGAGGACGTGCCGGTCGAGGTCCTCTCGCTGGAGGTCGAGCAGGACGGCGACGACCGGGCGACGGCGGTGGCGGAGTTCCGCACCCGCGGCGGGGAGGAGCGCACCACCGACCCGATCCCCATGGTCCGCCGCGACGGCCGGTGGCTGATCGACGGGATGGCCTTCGACTGACCCGGTCCGAGACAGCGCAGGAGGTCCCGTGTCCCAGCAACCTCCCTCGTCCGACGCTCCCGCCCCCGGGTGGGGCCCACCGCAGGGCAGCCCGGCGCCCGCGCCGGGCGCGCCGCCGCCCGGACCCGTGCCGCCCGCCGGGCCGGGCGCGCCGGGCCCGGTGCCGCCCGGGCCGCCGCCGGGCCCCGCCGCCCCGGGGCCGTACCAGCCGGGCCCGATCGGCCAGCCGCCGGGTGGGTCCGGCGGTGGCAGGGCCGGGCTGGTCGTCGTGCTCGTCCTCGTGCTGGCGGTCGTGGGCGTCGGCGCGTTCGTGCTGCTGTCCGGTGACGACGACGACGGCAGTGGTGGCGGAGGTGGCGGCCGCGGCGACGGCCCCGAGGAGGTCGCCGTCCGGTACGTCGAGGCCCTCGCCGAGGGTGACTGCGACGCCCTGCGGGAGACGATGACCGTGCCCGACGAGCTGGCCCGCGAGTGGGACGAGCAGTGCGCGCAGCTCGTGGACCTCGTCGAGAGGGATGCCGACGACGTGCCGGTCGAGGTGCTGTCGACGGAGCTCGAGGAGGAGTCCGGGGACCGCGCCACGGTGGCGGTCGAGTACCGCACCCGCGGGGGCGACACGGACACCGTCGACCTCGCCGTCGTCCGCCGGGACGGCCGGTGGCTGGTCGACGCCATGCTCTTCGAGCCGCAGGGGCCGGACGACGTCTCCGACGACGTCGACGACGGGTGGGGCGATCCCGCCGACCGGCTGCCCGACCCGAACCCGGAGCTGCCGAGCCCGACCGATCCGTGGGACGCGGGCGACGACGAGGTCGCGGTCGATCCCGGCCCGCCGACGTCGCCGCCGCTCGACGACCCCCAGATCGACGACGACCCGACGCTCGAGGCCCACGCCCGGGCCTGCCACGACGGCGACATGTGGGCCTGCGACGAGCTCTGGTACTCGACCGACCTGAACAGCGAGCTCGAGGCGTACGCCGAGACGTGCGGCGGCCGGGTCCCGGAGGGCGGCCTGGGCGGCGACTGCGAGGACGTCCTCGGCTGAGCCGGGTGCGCGACCGCCGGACCCGGTCGCGCACCTAGCCTCTCGCCCCGCTCGTCGGGCGGTGCAGGCGGCCGGCCGGTGCCGGCACCCGACGCCGCCCGTCGAGCCGCGTCCACCGTCTCGCATACCAGGAGGTGCTCTCGTGACCCGACCACCGTCGCAGGCCCCCGGGGCCGTCCCGGTCGGGGGACCGCCGCCGGGCGGACCGGCCGGCCCGCCGTCCGGCGCGCCCGGGCCCGTCTCGCCGCCGGGGCCCGTGCCGCTCCCCGACGCCCCGGCACCCACGACGAGGCGCCGCCGGGTGCTGCTCGTCGTCGCCACGGTCGTCGCCGTGGGGTTGGCCGTCGCCGGCTACCGGGCGCTGTTCGGCGACGACGGCGACGGTCCGGCCGATGTGGCCGCCCGCTTCGTGGAGGCCCGCATCGAGGGCGACTGCGACGGGCTGCGCGAGACCGTGAACATGCTGGACGACGACCTGGCGTCCTTCGACGAGGACTGCGTCGGGTGGTTCGCCGACGGCGACGCCCTCGAGCGTGACTCCGCGCCGGCCGAACTGCTCTCGACGTCGGTCGTGGAGGGCACGGAGAGCCCGACCGGGGCGTTCGTCGAGGTCGTCTACCGCGATCGCGGTGGCGAGGTCCGGAGGTCGAACCTGATCGTGCACCGCAGCAGCCCGGACGACGAGTGGCGGGTGTCGCTCCTGGGGCCGGTGCACGGCGACCTGCCCGACGCCGGCGAGGGACCGGTGACGCGGCCCGGGATCGACGTGCCCGAGGCGCCGCAGCTCCCGGGGCTGCCTGGCGACGGCTCCTGAGGTGCCGGCCGCCGGGCCCCGCCCGGCGGCCTGGCCCGTCCCCCACAACATCGGTATTGTCCACCGGACAGGTGGGAATGGTGGACCAGGTCGGTCCCCACGCCGCCCGAGGAGGTGCACGTGCGGCGACTGCTCGTCTTCGCCTTGGCCGGGCTGTTCGGGCAGCTCGTCGACGGCGCCCTCGGCATGGCCTTCGGGGTCACCACCAGCACCGTCCTGCTCACCAACGGCTTCTCGCCGGCCGTGGCCTCGGCGAGCGTGCACCTGGCCGAGGTGGGCACGACCCTCACCTCCGGCATCTCGCACTGGCGGTTCGGCAACGTGTCCTGGCCGCTGGTCCGCCGCATCGGCATCCCCGGGGCGATCGGGGCCTTCGCCGGGGCGACGGTCCTCAGCTCCCTCACCGGCCCCTGGCTGAAGCCGGGGGTCGCGCTCGTGCTGCTGGCGCTGGGCGGCGTCGTGATCGTGCGGTCGGTGCGGGGCGACCTGCACGGCGAGCGCCACGACCCGGGCGACCTCCGCCGCCGGCTGCTGGCCCCGCTCGGCCTCGGCGCCGGTTTCGTCGACGCCGTCGGCGGGGGCGGCTGGGGCCCCGTGGCCACCCCGACGCTCCTCGCCGCCGGGCGGGTCGAGCCCCGCCTGGTCATCGGCTCGGTGTCGGCCGCCGAGCTGCTCGTCACGCTGGCGGCGAGCGCCGGCTTCCTGGCCGGCCTCGGCGGTCAGGGCGTCGAGCTGCCGCTGGTGGTCGCGCTGCTGGTCGGGGGGTCGGTGGCGGCGCCGGTGGCGGCGTGGCTCGTGCGCCACGCCGACGCCTCGGTGCTCGGCGTCGTCGTCGGCACGCTGCTGCTGGTCACGAACGTGCGCACGCTCATGCTCGAGCTCGGCACGCCGGGCCCCGTGCGGTGGCCGGTGCTGCTCGCCGTCGGGGCCGCCGGCGTCGCCCTCGCCCTGCGGGTGCGGCAGCAGCGCCGACAGGCCGCCGTCGCCCAGGTGCCGGTGCCCGCCTGAGCCCGCCGGTCCCGCCGGCGCCGTCGGTCGGGGTCGTCACCAGCCCCGGTCGATCCACTCCTGCAGGTGCGGGCGCTCGGTGCCGATCGTCGTCGGGTCGCCGTGGCCGGGCAGCACCTCGGTCTCGGGGGCGAGCGTGAACAGCTTCCGGTCGATCGAGTCGATGATCGCCGCGAAGTCCCCGCCGGGGAACTTCGTGGCGCCCGGCCCACCGGGGAAGAGCGTGTCCCCGCTGAACAGGACCGGCGCCCCCTCGATCAGGAAGCACATCGAGCCCGGCGTGTGCCCGGGCGTGTGGATCGTGCGCAGCCGCAGCCGGCCCACCCGGACCACCGACTCGTCCTCGAGGATCTGGTCGTAGGACGGCAGCATGTCGGCGTCCTCGGCGGTGACGTGGACCTCGTAGCCGGCGTCGCGCAGCTCGGGCACGGCCTGGATGTGGTCCCAGTGCCCGTGGGTCTCGAGCACCGACCGCACGCCGAGGCGGCGGCAGAGGTCGAGCAGCCGGTCGTGCTCGTTGGCCGCGTCGAGCAGGACGGCCTCGCCCGTCTGCGTGCACCGCAGGACGTAGACGTTGTTGTCCAGCGGCCCCACGACGACCTTGTGGATCTCGTAGCCGTCACCGGCGCGGAACAGCGTGCCGCTCATGCGGCCAGTCTGCCGCGCGCGGGGGTGGGGCGGCACCGGAGGCAGCGGGCGCCGCGTTGACATATGGTGCACGCGTCGCCACGTGAGGGAGCCGTCCCCATGGCCGTGACCGCCCAGCCCGAGCCCCGTCCCGCCCCCGCCGGACGCCCCTGGCTGGCGGGCCTCGACCGGCGGGGGGTGCTGGTGGGCGGCGGGCTGGTCGTGCTGCTGCTCGTCCTCGTCTACGTGGGCAGCGAGGGCCTGCGGTGGTTCGACGCGGCGCTCGCCGGCTACCTCGTGGGCACCCTGCTCGCCGTCTTCGGCACCGCCTACCGGTACGTCGTCTGGGTCGAGCGGCCGCCGACGCGGGCGCTGCGGGCACGGGGCTGGCAGGCCTTCTGGGGGAGCGGGCGGCGGTTGCGCAACCTCGCCCGCCTGCCCGACGTGCTCTGGACCCGCCTGGTGGGGCAGGGGTTCATCCGGTCCCGGTCCCTCAGCCGGTGGATCGCCCACCAGTGCGTGTTCTGGGGCTGCGTGCTCGCCGCCCTGGTCACCTTCCCGCTGACCTTCGGCTGGCTGCACTTCGAGTCGGTCGGCCAGGACGACGCCCGCTACCGGGCCTTCGTCGCCGGTCTCGGCACGGTCGAGTTCGAGAGCCGGAGCGTGGCCGGCTGGCTGATGTTCCACGCGCTCGACGTGGCGGCGGTGCTCGTGCTCGTCGGCGTGTTCACCTTCCTCGTGCGCCGCCTGCGCGACCCGGGTGCCCTGGCGGTCGAGCGCAGCGGCGACTTCCTCGTACTGGCCGGCCTGTTCGCCGTGTCGGTCACCGGCCTCATGCTCACCGTGTCGAGCCTGTGGATGGACGGCCGCTTCTACACGTTCCTCACCAACGTCCACGCGGCCACCGTCATCCTCGGGCTGCTCTACATCCCCTTCGGCAAGCTGTTCCACATCTTCCAGCGGCCGGGCACCGTCGGGCTCGCCTACACGAAGGAGCGCTGGGCCCACGAGGAGGCGGCGACCTGCCGGGGGTGCGGCGAGCCGTACGCGCCCGCCACCCAGGTGGACGACCTCCGCCGGGTGCTGCCGGAGCTGGGGTTCGACTACCGCATCGACCCGGCCCGCGGCGGGGGCGACCACCTGGGGTTCTGCCCCCGCTGCCGGCGGGCGCTCGTCGCCCGGGCCCAGTCGCTGCGGGTCGGGGGGTTCGGCTGATGGCCCGCCCGCCGCTGCCCGAGGAGGAGCTGGTCGCCCGGTTCGGGCCCCACCGCAACGACGCGCCGCCCGACGGCTGGCAGCACCACGGCCCGATCGACCGCGAGGTGCGCACGCACTGCTGCTTCTGCGGGCAGCAGTGCGGGATCCTGCTGAAGGTCGCCGGCGACCGGGTCGTCGGCTTCGAGCCCCGCTACGACTTCCCCTTCAACCGGGGGAAGCTCTGCCCGAAGGGCGTCAAGCGCTACCTGCAGGACAACCACCCCGACCGGCTGCTCGACCCGCTGGTGCGCACGCCGGCCGGGTTCGAGCCGGTGTCGTGGGACGAGGCGCTCGGGCGCACGGTGCGCGAGCTCCGGCGGATCCAGGCCGAGCACGGGCCCGACGCCGTCGCCGTCCTCGGGGGCGCCAGCCTGACGACAGAGAAGTCGTACCTGCTCGGCAAGCTGGCCCGGCTCGCCCTCGGCACCCGGCACATCGACTACAACGGCCGGCTCTGCATGGTCTCGGCGGGGGTGGGCTACAAGAAGGCCTTCGGCGTCGATCGGGCGCCGAACCCGTGGAGCGACATCCCGCACGCGGACGTCGTGTTCGTGATCGGCGCCAACATCGCCGACTGCGCCCCCATCACCACCTCCTACATCTGGCGGGCGCGCGACCGGGGCGCCCGCCTGATCGTCGCCGACCCCCGGGTCACGCCGATCGCCCGCACGGCCGACCTGTTCCTCGGGCTCCGGCCCGGCACCGACTCGGCGCTGCTGTCGGCCATGCTCCACCACCTCATCGCCCGCGACCTCGTCGACCACGACTTCGTCGCCGCGCACACCGAGGGCTTCGAGGCCGCCGCCGAGGCCGTCGCGCCGCAGTCGCCGTCGTGGGCGGCGGCGATCACCGGCGTCCCGGCCGCCCGCATCGAGGAGGCGGCCGAGGCGTGGGCGGCGCCGGACACCGGGATGCTCCTCCACGCCCGGGGGCTCGAGCACCAGAGCAAGGGCGTCGTCAACGTGTCGGCGGCCATCAACCTGGCCCTCGCCTGCGGTCGCATCGGCCGGCGGGGCTGCGGGCCGAACATGATCACCGGTCAGGGCAACGGTCAGGGCGGCCGGGAGCACGGCCAGAAGTGCGACCAGCTCCCCGGCGGGCGCGACCTGGCCGATCCGCGGCACCGGGCCGAGGTGGCCGCCGTGTGGGGCTGCGACCCCGACGAGCTGCCGGCGCCCGGCCACTCCGCCTACGAGATCCTGGAGGCGATCGAGCGGGGCGAGATCCGGGGCCTGCTGTCGATCTGCTTCAACCCGGTGGTCAGCCTGCCCGACACCGCCCGCACCCGGGCGGCCCTGGAGCGGCTCGAGCACTTCACGGTCATCGACTTCTTCCTGTCGGAGACGGCCCGCCACGCGGACGTCGTGCTGGCCGGCTCGCTGCACGAGGAGGACGAGGGCGTCGTGACGACGGCCGAGGGCCGGGTGGTGAAGATCAACGCCGCCGTCCCGCCGCCGGGCAACGCCCGGCGCGACACCGAGATCCTGATCGAGCTCGGCCGGCGCCTGGGCGCCGAGCGGTACTTCCCCTACACCTCGAACCGGGAGGTGTTCGAGGAGCTGCGGCGGGCGTCGGCCGGTGGCGTCGCCGACTACGCCGGCATCACCTGGGAGCGGCTCGAGGCCGAGGACGGCGTCTTCTGGCCCTGCCCCCACGAGGACCACCCGGGCACGCCCCGGCTGTTCGAGGACCTGCGCTTCCCCACGCCGTCGGGCCGGGCCCGGTTCGTGCCGACGCCGTGGCGCCCCCCGGCCGAGCAGACCGACGAGGAGTTCCCCATCTGGTTCACGACCGGCCGGGTGGTGAGCCAGTACCTGTCGGGCGAGCAGACCCGCCGCATCGGCCAGCTCGTCGACCAGTACCCCGAGCCCCTGTGCGAGGTGCACCCCCGGCTGGCCGAGTTCCTCGGCGTCGTGGACGGCGACCTCGTGCGGGTCACCAGCCGCCGGGGCTCGATCGAGCTGCCCGCCCGGGTCACGGCGACGATCCGCCCCGACACGGTGTTCGTCCCGTACCACTGGGGCGGGCGGAAGGCGGCCAACCAGCTGACCAACCCCGCGCTCGACCCCGAGTCGAGGATCCCCGAGTTCAAGGTCTGCGCCGTGCGGCTCGAGCGGGTGGCAGGGAGGGCGACGTGAGCGACGACGCCGTGTTCGTGATCGACCACAGCCGTTGCATCGGCTGCCGGGCCTGCGTGCAGGCGTGCGAGGAGTGCGGCACCCACCGGGGCCGGTCGATGATCCACCTCGACGAGGTCGACGCCGGCCCGCTCGGGTCGCGCCAGACGGCGCCGACCGTCTGCATGCACTGCACCGACCCGACCTGCGCCGAGGTGTGCCCGGCGGACGCCATCAAGCAGAACGAGGACGGCGTCGTCCAGTCGGCGCTGAAGCCCCGGTGCATCGCCTGCTCGAACTGCGTGCTCGCCTGCCCGTTCGGCGTGCCCAAGGTCGTGGGCGAGATCGACCTCATGATGAAGTGCGACCTCTGCCTCGACCGCACCTCGGCGGGCTCGAAGCCGATGTGCGCCTCGGTGTGCCCCAGCGACGCCCTCTGGTACGGCACGCCGGAGGAGTTCGCCGCCACCCGGGTCGGCACCCTCGGCGACGTCTTCGCCTTCGGCGACCAGGCGGTCACCACCCGGGTCAAGGTCGTGCTGGGCGAGGAGCCCGGGCCGCTCGACGTGCTGTCGGGACGGGCGCCGGCGTCCTGGCTCGACGACCCGTTCGCCCTCGGGGAGGCGTCGTGACCGCCGGCGGGCCGCCGCCCGGCGTGGGCGAGGCCGGGGGGACCGGCGGGGCGGTGCCGGTGTGGCGCCGGGACTTCCCCTACCGGGCCGACCGGGAGGACGAGGTGACCCGGCGGGAGTTCGTGCGGTTCCTCATGCTGGGCTCCGGCGCCTTCGCGGTGGGCACGGTGGCCGTGGCCGCGCTGACCTCGGCCCGGGGCGAGCCCGACGGCGGCGAGGTCGCGGTCGTCGACGAGGCCGACCTGCGACCCGGCGAGCCGTTCCTGTTCCGCTACCCGACCGCGGACGACCCGGCCATCCTGCTGCGGACGCCGGCGGGCGAGCTGGCGGCCTACAGCCAGAAGTGCACGCACCTCGGCTGCGTCGTCTACCTGTCCGAGGCCGGCGACGAGCTGGTCTGCCCGTGCCACGAGGGCGGGTTCTCGGCGGCGACGGGTGAGGTCCTCTTCGGGCCGCCCGAGCGCCCGCTGCCGCGCATCACCCTCGAGGTGCGGGGCGGCACCGTGTGGGCGACGGGGGTCGAGCATGGCTGAGCCGCGGCCGCGGGCGCGCGTCGACCCGGCGGCGGCCGTCGGGGTCTACGTGCTCGTCCTCGTCGTGCTGCAGATCTTCCTGCTGACGGTCGCCCTCGACGGCTTCCACGGGTACGACCCGGGGCTGGCGTGGGCGGCGGCGGGGGTGTCGGTGCTCCTCGCGGCCAGCGTGGCCGTCGTCGAGCGGCTGCTGCGGCGGTAGGGGCGGGGGGGGGGGGGGGGGGCGCCGGGGGGGGGGGGGGGGGGGGGGGCGGGGGGGGCGGCCCCGGGGGGGCGGGCCCGGGGGGGCGGCACCCGCCG
>PKRH01000041.1 GCA_017577565.1 Thermoanaerobacterales bacterium
TGTAAAAGAGACGGCCCCCGCCCCGCGGGACCCGGCCGGTCGGGTCCGGCCCGGGCGCGCTCAGGCGGCCGTGCCCCCCGGCGGCCCGGCGGCGCCCGCCCTCCGGGCGTGGCGGTCGAGCGCCCAGGACGTCGCCTCGCCGGCGAGGGCGGGGTGGAACCGCCAGCGCAACAGCTGGCGCTCGGTGCCGGCGCGGTCCTCGCCCAGCTCGACGAGCGACAGGGCGAGCTGCCGGGCCCGCTCCCGCATGTCGTCGGTGAGCACGGCCGGCGGGCGGTCGATCCAGCGCTCGTGCGCAGCCTGCAGCGAGTCGGGCAGCCGGGCGATCTGGCGGCGGGTGAGCGGCGGCAGCTTCCGGCGCACCTCGAGCTCGGCCGGCCCGAGGAACCGGGCGGCGCCGAACTGGCAGCAGCGGGCGAGGGTGCGGGTGAAGGCGCCGTTGGGGCCGAGGCGGCGCCCGAGGCCGAGGGAGCGGGCGCACTCGTCGAGGTCGAGGTCGTAGCCCTCGGGCTCGGCGTCGAGGCGGTCGACGAGCAGGCGCAGCAGCCAGGTGGCGCTGGGCCCGAGGATGCCGAGCCAGAACCGCTCGACGTAGACGGTGCGGGGGTCGTGGCCGACCCGGTCGATGACCGGGTCGCTCCAGGGCGTGACGCGCAGGCTCTCGATGTCGGACGGGATGTCGCGGGCGTGCATGGGCGGCGGGCCTCCGGCGGCGGTGGCGGGTGCGGCGGGGAAGTCTCTCGTGGTCTCTCAGTGTTTTCCATGTCTCTGCTAGCCTGTCAAGCGTGCACCGCGACACGGACGCCCCGCCGACCTCCGCCCTGGAGGACGAGCTCGTCGCCCGGGCCCGGGCCTGGATCGACGAGGCCGAGCGCGTCGTCGTGCTCACCGGGGCGGGCATCAGCACCGACAGCGGCATCCCCGACTTCCGGGGCCCGAAGGGCCTGTGGACGCGGGACCCGGAGGCCGAGAAGCGGGCCACGCTGCAGCACTACATGTCCGACCCCGAGGTGCGGCGCCGCGCCTGGCGCGACCGCCTCGACCACGCGGCCTGGAGGGCCGAGCCCAACCGCGGGCACCTGGCGCTGGTCGAGCTCGAGCGGCGGGGCAAGCTCGACACGCTCATCACCCAGAACGTCGACGGCCTGCACCTCGACGCCGGTCACGACCCCGACCGCGTCGTCGAGGTCCACGGCACGCTGCGCGAGGTCGTCTGCATGTCCTGCGGCGAGCGCCGGCCGATGCAGCACGCGCTCGACCGGGTGCGGGCGGGCGAGGACGACCCGCACTGCCTCACCTGCGGCGGCATCCTCAAGTCGGCGACGATCAGCTTCGGGCAGAACCTCGACCCCGACGACCTCGACCGGGCGTCCGCCGCGGCCCGCCGGGCCGACCTGCTGCTCGCCGTCGGCTCGACGCTGTCCGTCCACCCCGTGGCCGACGTCGTGCCGATCGCCCGCATGTCGGGCGCCCGCATCGTCATCGTCAACGGCGGGGAGACGGCCATGGACCACCTGGCCGACCTGATCCTGCGGGGGTCGATCAGCGACCTGCTGCCCCGGATCGTCGGCGGCTGACGTCGCCACGGCCCGCCGCCGGGCGGCGCCCCGACACCCGTTCGCGGCGACCACCGCGAACGTCGACCCGCTGGTCGGCCCCGTCGTCCGTGTCCCGGGTCACGCGTTGTGAGTAGCGTGTCCGCCAATGGCTGCGCTGCTGGAGGCTGCGAGGCGCCGCAATCCCCTTCCCACCGGCACCGCCGCGGTCGCGCTGGGGTTGATCGTCGCCGGGGTCTCGGCGTACGGGTTCCTGTTCGTCGCCGACAAGGCGCTGAGCGACAGGGCCTACTCGCCGCTGGGGGTCCTGTGGAGCCTCGTGTTCCTCGCCGGGCCGGGGCTGTTCCTCCCGCTCGAGCAGGAGATCTCCCGGGCCCTCGCCGCCCGCCGGGCCCGCCGCGAGGGCGGGCTGCCGGTCGTGCGGCGGGCCGCCACCATCGGCGTCGGCCTCGGCCTCGCGGTCCTCGTCGCCCTCATCGCCACCGCCCGGCTGACCACCGACCACCTGTTCCACGGCCACTACCTGATGGTCGTCGGGCTCGCCCTCGGCCTCGCCGGCGCGCTGGCCGGGCACGTCACCCGCGGCTGCCTCTCCGGCACCGGCCACTTCACGGGCTACAGCGTCTACCTGGGCGCCGACGGGTTCATCCGGGTGCTCGGTGCCGTGCTCTGCCTGGTCGTCGGGGTCAGCACCCCCGGGCCGTTCGGCATCGCCGTCGGGATCGCCGGGCTGCTGGCCGTGCCCGTGGCGCTCTCCGTCCAGCGGCCCGAGCTGGAGGAGGGGCCCGAGGCCACCTTCGCCGAGGTGAGCAGCGCGCTCGGCCTGCTGCTCTGCGCGTCGATCTGCGCCTTCGCCATCATGAACATCGGCCCGGTGCTCGTCGGCCTGCTCGCCGACTCCTCCCAGGAGGACGCCGCCGGCCGGTTCGTCAACGGCGTGGTCATCGCCCGCATCCCGCTGTACCTGTTCCAGGCGGTGCAGGCGTCGCTGCTGCCCAAGCTGTCCGCGCTGGCCCACGCCGGCCACCTGGGCGACTTCCGCTCCGGCCTCCGGCGGCTGCTCCTGACGGTCGCGGGCCTGGCCGCGCTGGGCACGGCCGGCGGGGCGCTCGTCGGCCCGTTCGTCGTCGAGATCATGTTCCCCGGCGCCGACCTGGGCACCCGCACGATGGGGCTCCTGGCCGCTGGCGCCGGGCTCTACATGCTGGCGCTGGCCTGCGCCCAGGCCGTCATCGCCCTCGGCGGCCACGCCGACCAGGCCCTCGGCTGGTTCCTCGGCCTGGCCTCGCTGCTGGTCACCGTGGCGGTCGCCTCCGACGACCTGTTCCTGCGGGTCGAGATCGCCCTGCTCGTGGGCAGCGCCGTCGCCTTCGTCGCCATGGCCGGGCTGCTCCTGCGCCGGCTGGCCGGGGCCGGCGCCGGTCCCCTGCACGTCGACGAGGGCGACCTCATCGAGGCCATGCACGAGGTGCCGCTCGAGCCCTGAGGCCGGCGGCGCGGGCGGGCACCGGGAACACGCGCCCTGGTCCGATTGTTGAGCAGGTCGCTAGGCTTTTCCGACGGACCACGCGCGCACCGCACGACCAGCCAGAGAGGGTGCCCGAATGCCGAGCTTCCGCGAGCTGCTCGCCGCCACCAAGTCCCAGATCCGCGAGGTCGACACCGCCACCGCCGACGAGATGCGCCGGCAGCCGGGCGCGGTCGTCCTCGACGTGCGCGAGCCGGCCGAGTACGAGCAGGGGGCCATCCCCGGGGCGCTGCACATCCCCCGGGGCACGCTCGAGAGCTCGATCGAGTCCCGCGTCCCCGACCGCGACACCCCGCTGATCGTGCACTGCGCCAGCGGCGTGCGGTCGGCGTTCGCCGCCAAGACGCTGGAGGAGCTCGGCTACACGAACGTCGTGTCGGTGGCCGGCGGCTTCAACAAGTGGAAGGACGAGGGGCGGGAGTGGACGACCCCCCGCAGCCTCACGCCCGAGCAGCAGAACCGCTACCAGCGCCACCTGCTGCTCCCCGAGGTCGACGTCGAGGGCCAGCTGAAGCTGCTCGACGCCAAGGTGCTGCTGCTCGGCGCCGGGGGCCTGGGGTCGCCGGCCGCGCTCTACCTGGCGGCCGCCGGGGTCGGCACCCTCGGCATCGTCGACATGGACGTCGTCGACGAGTCCAACCTGCAGCGCCAGATCCTCCACAACACCGAGCGCCTCGGCGAGCGCAAGGTCGACTCGGCCAAGAAGACGCTGACGGCGCTCAACCCCGACGTCAACGTCGTCACCCACGACGTGCGGCTGGGCGCCGACAACGTCGTCGACATCCTGTCGGGCTACGACCTCGTCATCGACGGCGCCGACAACTTCCCCGTCCGCTACCTGCTCAACGACGCCTCGCTGAAGGTCGGCATCCCCGTGGTGCACGGGTCGATCTTCCGGTTCGAGGGCCAGGTGACCGTGTTCAAGCCCCACGAGGGGCCGTGCTACCGGTGCTTCCTGCCCGAGCCGCCGCCGCCCGAGCTGGCGCCGTCGTGCGCCGAGGCGGGCGTGCTCGGCGTGCTGCCCGGCATCATCGGGACGATCCAGGCCATCGAGGCCATCAAGCTGATCCTGGGCCTCGGCGAGGACCTGTCCGGCCGGCTGCTCGCCTACGACGCGCTCGAGCAGTCGTTCCGCACCTACAAGATGCTGCGCGACCCGCAGTGCCCGGCGTGCTCGATCGACCCCGACCGGCTGGTCATCGCCGAGTACGACGAGCTCTGCGCACCGCACCCGATCGCCCCGCCGCCGGGGAGCTGAGCGCGTCCCGCGGTTGCCCCCGGCCGCGCCTCGGCGCGCGACGATGAGCGGGTGATCTCGCAACTGCGGCGCTCAGCCGAACGTCGTCTCGGCCACCTGGTCTTCGGGAGCCGGAAGTGGGTCGAGGACCAGCTCCGTGAGCTCGCCCGGGAGCTCCGCTCGGCCCGGATCCTGGAGATCGGCAGCGGGCGCCAGGACCTCGGCACGGACGCCTACTCCTTCCGCCACCTCTTCGACCCGTCGAACGAGTTCGTGCAGTCGGACGTCAACCCGGCGTACGGGCACCGGATCGTCGACGTCACGACGATGGAGTTCGACGAGGAGTGGGACCTCATCCTCTGCGTGAGCGTCGTCGAGCACCTCCCCGACTTCCGTGCCGCGGCCGAGCGGATGCACCGGGCGCTCCGCCCCGGCGGGCGGGCGGTGGTCGTGGCGCCGATGTGGTTCCCCTACCACGACGAGCCGCACGACTACTGGCGCTTCACCGTCCACGGCGTCCGCCACATGCTCGCCGACTTCGAGTCCGTCGACGTGCGCTTCCGGGGGTTCCGGCGCATGCCGTTCACCACCCTGGCCATCGCCCGCAAGGCAGGGGGCGACGGCTCGCGCTGAGCGCTACTTGGCGATCAGGAACACCATGGTGGGGAGGGCGCCGCGCACCGCGCTCAGGGCGCCGTCGGGCAGGGCCGCCGCCGTCCGGGCGACCCGGCTCTGCTCGATGTCGGCCGTCGTGCGCAGGGCCTCGAGGGTCACGTCGGTCGCCCGGAGCCCCGCTCGCTCGATGAGCGACAGCATCCCGGCCCGCGTGCGCGGGTTGATGTCGTAGACGCGCCCGCGGCCCGTCAGGCGCAGCACCGGGGTCCGCTGGGCCGGCGGCAGCCAGCTGAGCAGCGGGACCTTGAAGTGGGGCTCGACGAGGGCCCACCGGGTGGGCGACGCCAGGTAGCCGACGCCGTCGGGCCGCAGGACGCGGGCGATCTCGCGCAGGTGGGTGAGCTGCTCGTCCTCGGCCCCGACGTGCTCGATCGTGTGGTTCGACACGACGACGTCGAAGCTCTCGTCGGGGAACGGCAGCTCGACGCCGTCCACCAGGTGGAACTCGTAGCCCTCGTGGACGGTGCGGAGGTCGTCGACGTCGACCGAGACGACCCGCCCGGCCGGGCCGACCTCCTCCGCCAGGAGCGTGGCGATGATGCCGGCGCCCGTGCCGATCTCGAGCAGGTCCGCGCCCGCGAGCGGCCGTCGCTTCTCGATCAGCGCGGCGATCTTCGCCGCCTTGGCGCGCCGTGACCGCGCGTCGAGGCTGCGCTGGGGTTTCCAGCCACCGTCCGTGACCATCGTGCTCTCCTGATCGAACACTAACCGAACGTCCGCAGATCGGCCGGGGACACTACCCGCGGGCCTCGTCGGCCCCGTCCACCCACGCGGGCGTCGGCGGCCCGTCGACACCGGTCGACGCCGCCGCACCCGCGGGGGCGGACGGCGGGGCCACGTCGGGGACGGTCCCGTCCCCGACACCGTCGGCCTCCGTCGCGAGCTGGTCGGGCGTCGTGCGACGACCGGTCAGGTCGCGCCAGCGCAGGCCGGTGAAGGGTGCGCAGAGGACGAGGCCGACCTGGGACGCCACCCGGTCGACCGCGCTGGCGGCCACGGCGGAGGCGACCTTCACGCCGACGGCCGAGGCGATGCCGCCCGCGAGGGCCTCCCGCAGGCCGAGCCCGGCCGGGGCGATGCCGACCATGGCGGCGATCACCGTCGAACCCGAGATGGCGAGGGCGGCGCCCAGCGACGTGGCCTGGTCGATGGCGGCGAGCGACAGCCACACCCGCAGGCCGGAGGTCAGGACGAGCCCCGCCTGGGTGAGGAACATCTCGACGTACACCCGCCGCCACCGGGGGCCGACCCGGCGGACGAGCACCCCGGCCAGCGCCGTGAGGACGGCGCCGACGGCGGCCGTCGCCGCCCCCCGGCCGACCAGGTCGGGTTGCGCCAGCATCGCCAGACCGGCGATGAGCGCGGCGAGCCCGGCCCAGAGCACGCCGGTCACGGCGTTGATGGCGAGCGCGGCCTTCACGCTGGAGCCGCGCTGGGCCAGCGCCGCGGTGCGGACGGCGATGCCCCCGGGGGCCGGGATGGGCAGGTAGTTGACGAGGGTCGCGACGATGCTGACCCGCATCGCGCTGCGCAGCCCGATGTCGTGGTCCAGGGCGTGCGCCATCGTGCGGTACTGCGCCGCGTTGAGCACGACCGTCGACGGCGTGGCCACGAGGACCAGCAGCACGAGGAGGTCGATGCGGATCGACCGGCCCTCCGGCAGGGACCGGAACGACCCGACCACGAGGGCCAGGAAGATCGCTGCGGTGATGGCGAGCAGCCACGGGCGCCACGACGGCTTGGAGGCGGTCCGTTGCACCCGGCGGACCAGCTGCCCGAGCCGGTTCAGCCAGAGCCGCACGTGGGTCCGTCCTCCCGCTGGGGGCCGAGAAGGTAGCGTCGTCGGGTCATCCGAGGCGTCGCCGGTCGTTGACTCGCACAGTTCGATGAAGCCTAGGTCCGTTCGCACTCGCGACCCGCATCACCCCGAGCCGCCGTCTCGGCCGGCGGCCGTCGTCGTCACGACGACGTTCCCGGCCCGGCCCGGCGACGGCACGCCGGAGTTCGTGCTCACGCTCGCACGCGCCATCCCCGGCTACGAGGTCACCGTGATCGCCCCGCGCATGCCCGGGGCCGCCGGGGAGGCCGTCCACGACGGCGTCCGCGTCCGCCGCGTCGCCTACTTCCCCCGCCGCTGGGAGGGGCTGGCCACCGACGCCATCATGCCGACCCTGCGGGCCGCCCCGTGGCGGGTCGTCGAGGCCCCCTTCCTGGTCGGGGCCCTGCTCCTCGCCGCCGTCCGCGAGGTGCGGCGCCGGCGGGCGTCGGTCCTCAACGCCCACTGGATCGTCCCCGGCGGTCTCATCGGGCTCGTGGTGCGGGCGCTGACCCGGGTGCCGGTCGTCGTGACCGTCCACGGCGCGGACGCCTACACGATGCGGGGCCGGGCCGGCCGCTGGCTCAAGGCGCAGGTGCTGCGGCGGGCTGCCGCGGTGCTGCCCGTGAGCCGGGACATCGCCCGGACCCTCGGGCTCGGCGACGTCCCGGTGCTGCGCATGGGCGTCGACACGGCGGCGATCCGGGCCGCGGTCGGTGAGCGCGCCCCGCGTGAGGGGCTGCTCGTGTACATCGGGCGCCTCGCCGACAAGAAGGGCGTCGACGTGCTCGTCGACGCCGTCGCCCGCTGCGAGGGGGTCCGCCTCGAGGTCCTGGGCGACGGCCCGGAGCGGGCGGCGCTGGAGGAGCGGGCCGCGGCCGCCGGTGTCGCCGACCGGGTCCGCTTCCTCGGGCGGGTCCCCAAGTCCGAGGTGCTCGCGGCCCTCGCCCGCGCGCAGGTCGTGGTCATCCCCTCGCGGGTCGGGGCCGACGGCGACATGGAGGGCACGCCGGTCGTGCTCTGCGAGGCGATGGCCGCCGGCGTGCCGGTCATCGCCTCCCGGGTGGGCGGCCTGGCGGAGTGCATCCACGACGGCGTCGACGGGATCCTCGTCGAACCCGACGACGCCGACGGCCTGGCCGCCGCCATCGACAAGGCGGTGTCGGGCGGCATCGACCTCGACGCCCTCGGCCGGGCCGCGGCCGAGGAGGCGCGCCGGTCCCTCGACATCGGGGCGGTCGGGGCGTCCTACGCCCGGATCTTCGACGAGGTCGGCGGCTCGTGATCGGCGTCCTCCACGCCTACAGCCGGACGAACTCGGGCGACGGCCTCCTCGTCGACCTCACGCTCGAACGCCTCGGGCGGGCCGGCGTGGCGGTCGACGACGTGCTCCTCGTCGCCCTGGATCCCGAGTCCTTCCCCGAGGTGCCCCGGCGGGCACCGATGGGCGTCAGGGGGCGCGGCGTCAGCGCCGACCTCGTGCCGGCCGCGTGGCGCAGCGCGGCGGTGGCCACCTCGGCCGTGACGCATCGGCCCCTCGGCGATCTGGCCCGGCGGCTGGCCGAGTGCGACGCCCTGGTGGCCGTGGGCGGCGGCTACCTCCGCGCCGTCGACCTGGTCTCGTCCGTCGGCACCGCGCTCAACCACCTTCCCCAGCTCGTGGCGGCCGGCCACAGCGGCCGGCCGACCCTCTACCTGCCGCAGAGCATCGGCCCGCTGCGCGGCCCGGTCGGGGAGGCGGTGAGGCGGGGCCTCCGCCGGATCGACGCCGTCTGCGTGCGGGACCGGTGGAGCGCTGCCGAGCTCGCCGGGTTGCCCGGCCTGCACCAGCTGCCCGACCTCGCGGTGCTCGACCTCGCCGAGCGGTTCGACGGTCTCGAGCGCGCCCGGCCGGGCGGTGCCGTCGGCTTCGTCGCACGGCAGGTGCCGCACGCCGACGGCTACGAGGCGGTCGTCCGCCGGGTCGCCGACGGCTTCGGAGCCGACGCCGTGTGGGCGGTGCAGACCGAGGGCGACCGCACGAAGAGCGACGCCGTGCACTACGAGCGGCTCGGCATCAGCGCGGCGGGGGCGCTGGCCGACATGCTGGCGGCGCGCCGCCTCTCGGTCGTCGTCTCGGTCCGCCTGCACGGGGCGCTCATGGCGCTGCGGGCCGGTGTGCCCGCCGTCCACCTCGCGTACGACCGCAAGGGTCCCGCGGCGTTCGCCGACCTCGGCCTCGACGAGTGGTGCTTCGACGTGCGGGCGCTCTCGGCGCCGGCGCTGGCCGAGGCCGTCCGGTCGCTGGCGGCCGACCCGGGGCCGTACTGGGACAAGGTGGCCGGGCGGATCGGCGAGCTCCGAGCCGCCTCCGCACGGCTCGACGAGCTGGTGCGGGCGACCGTCAGCGGGTGAGGTCCGGCGCCGCGCCGAGGTCGCCGACCGCCGCCTCGCCGGCGCACCCGCCGACCCGGTAGAGCTGGTAGCCGTCGATGTTCGCGACCTGGCAGAACGACGGGCTCGAGGCGACCCGGGCGACGTGACGGGCGGGCCGGCCGTGGTGGGGGATCAGCCACGTGTTGTGGTAGCCCAGCTCGAGGTCGAGGTTCCCGTGGATGAGCACCCACCCGATGTCGTGGCGCTCCAGCACCTCCAGCACCGCCTCGTCGGAGGGCCAGGTGAGGTAGGTCACGTACTCCTCCTCGGTGAGGAACTGGCCACCCCAGGTCGGGTTGCGGGTGCTGACGTTGAGCAGGGCGTGGGACCGGGCGCCGATGACGCCCCTGTCGTCGTCGATCAGCGCCGCCAGCTCGTGGTACGGGCGGACGTGCGTCACCCGGACCTGGGCCTGGTGGAGGTCGCCGACGTGGTCGAGGCCGGTCCACGCGAGCCGCGCCAGGCCGACGGCCCCCAGCAGGGCGACCGGGAGCGCCACGACGCGGAGGCGGCCCGACACCCGGACGATCGCCGCACCTCCCACCCCGACGAGGATGGCCATGCCGGGCCACAGCGGCGCGTAGTAGCGGGGGAAGGGCGGGATCTGCTTGACGGTGACGGCCACGAGCATGAAGCCGAGCCCGGCCAGGGCCACGAGGCGGCCGCGGCGCCGGCAGGCGAGGAGGGCGGCGGCGACGGCGAGCCAGAAGACGACGGTGCCCCCCAGCTGGAGCGTGTGGAAGAAGCGCTTCGGCAGGTGGCCGAGGTACTCCGCCAAGGGCTCGTCGACCCCTGCGTACCCCCAGAAGCGCGTCTGGATCTCGCGGACGTAGCCCTTCGTGATCCAGTAGTCGGTGCGGTAGCTGGCGAGCCGTGAGAACCCGCCCTCCCACAGGTTGAGGACCAGGCGGGGCAGGCTGACGAGCGCCAGGACCAGGTAGATGCGGCCGCACGCTGCGAGCCAGCGCCTGAACGAGGGGGCGACGACGACCAGGAGCACGGGCGTCGCCAGGAACAGGAGGCCGATGCCCTGGGCCTCGGGCGCGAGCGCGAGGCAGACGGCGGCCGCGCCGGCGCGCGCCCAGGGGCGGTCCGGCTCGGTGATCGCGCGCGATGCCAGCCAGGCGCCCAGGTACCCGAGGGCCAGCATCGTGGGGTACATCGGGACGTAGCCGGCCCGGTCGACCACGGGCGGCGTGGCGACCAGTGCGAGGGCGGCCGCGAGGGTCCCGAACATCGACCCGGTGATGCGCCAGGTCACGTAGCCGACGACGGCGCCGAGGGCGACGACCGACAGGGCGGCCACCGCCTTCGCCCCGGCCAGGCCGCCGAGGGCCACGACCGGGCCCAGCACGAGGTGGGGCAGGAGGTTGTCCTGGGTGTCGACCAGGAAGCCGATCCCGTGCCGGCGGGTGTGCATGACGGCCGCGACGACGCGGGCCGAGTCCGCGTCGTTCAGGAGCACGGGCGCGTAGAGCGAGATGACGGGCAGGGCGACGAGCGCGCCGGTGAGCGCGGCGACCCAGTGGCCCGGGGGGTGGCGCCAGACGTCCGCGAGCCGGCGGGGCAGGTCGAGGAGGCGGGGCCGGTCGCGGACGACGAGCGCGACCAGCAGCACCGCGGACCCGCCTGCGACCAACGACGCGACCAGGGGCACGGCCCGGATGTGGCCGAGGGGTGGGCCGATGGCCCGCCGGGCCGCGAGGTGGACGCCGAAGGCGGCGGCCGTGGCGCACCCCAGGGCGGCGAGGTGCCACGCGGACGGGATCCTGCGGACGGCCGTGGCGCCGCCCCGGGTCGCTGCCGATCGCCGCAGGGAGCTCGACGAGGCGCGTGCCTCGTCCAACCCCGGAGCCACCTCACGAAGACCCACGGCCGCCTCGTCCTCGTCCACCCCGCCGGTTTCGATCCGATGTGTTCGGCGGACAGTAGCCGAGCACGCACGTGGCGCGATGCATCCCGCGTGCGCGACGCCGCACCACCGGTCGTCGGCCGAGCCGGGGGTCGGCGCCGCGACGACGTCGTCGCCTCAGGCGGCCCGGACGTCGTCGAGGCGGGGGGGTGCCGGGTCGCGCGGCAGGCGGGCGCTGCCCACCACCGACCACAGGCCGCCGGCCACGGCCACCACGCCGAGGACCGCGCCCACCCCGAGGAGCTCGCCCGGGAGCGCTGCCCAGGCCACGACCGCCCGCACACGGTCGGCCAGGGCCGAGCCGGGCTCGCCCCAGTAGAACCCGAAGATCGTCGACATGGCGGCGAGCTGCATCCCCGCGACCGCCGCGAGGGCCCCGAGCGGGAGCCAGCGCTGCCGGCGGCCGACGAGGTTGGCGAGCCCGAGGGCGACCACGACGGCCAGGCCGGCGACGGCCCCGAACCAGTAGCGACCCTGCAGCCCGGCCATCCGCCCCGTGTTGATGTAGCCCCGGAGGGCGAGGGAGAACTGCCCCACGATCAGCGCCAGGAGGGGCGCCACCAGCAGGAGGCGGAACGAGCGCGGCGTCCCGGTCACCCGGTCGGGGCGGGCGCAGCCGACCGCCAGCGCGAGCAGGCAGACGGCGGTGGCCACGGCGACGACGACACCCGAGATGTGGGTGTCGTACCAGCCGAAGTCGCCCCAGAACCGGCGGGTCGTCGAGTACGCCCAGGCGTCGAGGAACGCCCAGAGGTCGCGGGGACGGTCGGTGGGCGGGACGAGCTCGCTGAAGCGCGACGGGGTCAGCTCGCCGTAGAGCACGATGTTGCGGATCCACCACCAGCCCCCGGTCACGAGGGCGACCACGCCGTAGACGACGGCGAAGCGCACCGCCGCGCCGAGGTTGGCGCGCCGCGCCCGCCGGACGGCCAGCAGGAGGGCGCCGAGGACCCAGATCGGGAGCACCGACGCGTAGAGCTTCGTCAGCAGCCCGAGGCCGGTGAGCACGCCGGCGAGCACGGCCGTGCGGGTGCCGAGCGCCCCGCGGGCGATGCGGAGCACGACGGGCGTGCTCAGCCACATGAACGCCAGGACGAGGTTGTCGTTGTTGGCGGACGCCCCGATGTGCATCAGCTGCGGGATGGCGAGGGGGACGAGCATGGCGGTGACGGTCACCGTCCGGGCCGCGCCCAGCAGCTCGCACACCCGCCAGACGGCCAGCGGCAGGACGGCGACGAAGGCGATGCTCATGGCCCGGTAGAGCCAGGTCTCGAGCACGAAGTCGCCGATCGGGTCGCCCACCACCGCCTCCGCGGCCCACATGGCCAGGCCGGTGGTGACGTAGTAGAGCGGCGGGTGCTGCGGCAGCTGGTTGATGCCGGTGGGCATCGGCGGCGACGCCAGGTCCTCGAAGGCCGGGCGCTCGGACTTCGGCGGGGCGTCACCGGCCTCGAGGTGGGCGGCCTGGTCACCGAACCGCACGATGCTCAGCGAGCGCTGGACGTCCGGACCGGTGTCCCGCTCGTCCCACGCCGGGTAGGTGAGCTCCTCGGAGAACAGGTGGGAGAGGTCGACGTGCAGCGGCTCGTCCGGCGCCCGGTACGTGGGCACGACGATCGAGTAGCCCACGAGCACCGTGACGTAGAGCGCGGTCACCCACCAGACGTACCCCGGCACGGCCCGCAGCCCGGCGAGGCGGGACCGCCGGGCGTGGCGCTCGCCGGCGGACCGGGCGTGGGCCGGTGCCGACGCCCGGCCCTCGGGGCCGTCGTCCCGCACCGCCGTCAGGTGCGCCGGTCGGTCGCTGTTGCTGATCGCGCCCACTCCTCGCTCCGGTCTCGCTGCCGCGTGCACCGCTGTCGTCGCCGCCGGGGCGACGCGGCAGTCGCCGACCCGGCCCAGGCGGGACTCGACGGTACCAGCGCCGGGGCCGGGCCTCGGCACCCGGCCCCGGCGGCGGGAGAAAGCGGGGTCGGCGGGCGGCGCGCAGTACGATGTGGACTTCGGCACGCCCGGTCCGTACCGGTGCCGCCCCGCGCCGTGCCGCCTCCGCTGCCCCCGTCCCGGACGTCCATGAAGCTCATCATCCAGATCCCGTGCCTCAACGAGGAGGACCAGCTCCCGATCACGCTGGCCGACCTGCCCCGGCAGGTCCCCGGCTTCGACGAGGTCGAGTGGCTCGTCGTCGACGACGGCTCGACCGACCGCACGGTCGAGGTGGCCCGGGAGCACGGGGTCGACCACATCGTCAAGCTGACCAACAACAAGGGCCTGGCCGCCGCCTTCCAGGCGGGGCTGGACGCCGCCCTCAAGCTGGGCGCCGACGTCATCGTCAACACCGACGCCGACAACCAGTACTCGGCGGCCGACATCCCGGCCCTGGTGGCGCCCATCCTCTCCGGTGAGGCCGACATGGTGATCGGCGACCGGAACGTCATGTCGATCGAGCACTTCTCGGGTACGAAGAAGGTGCTCCAGCGGTTCGGGAGCTGGGTCGTGCGCCAGGCATCCGACACCGACGTGCCCGACGCGACCTCCGGCTTCCGGGCCTACAACCGTGAGGCGGCGCTGGGCCTCACCGTCGTCTCGAAGTTCACCTACACGCTCGAGTCGCTCATCCAGGCGGGCAAGAGCCTGACCGCCGTCGGGCACGTGCCGGTGCGCACCAACCCCAAGCTGCGGGAGTCGCGCCTGTTCAGCTCCATGGCGGCCTACGTGCGCCGCAACATGGTGGCGATCTTCCGCATCTACACCGGCTACGAGCCCCTGAAGGTGTTCTCGTGGCTGGCGGCGATCGTCTTCGTCGCGGCCCTCGCCGCGTGGAGCCCCTTCCTGTGGGACTGGCTGGTGAACGGCGACCGGTCGGGCCACCTGCAGTCGATCGTCCTCGGCGGCGTGCTCCTCATGGCCTCCCTCCAGCTCTTCGCCCTCGGCGTGCTCGCCGACCTCATCTCGGCCCACCGGGTCGTGTCCCAGCGCACCCTGGAGCGGGTGCGGCGGCTCGAGCTCGCCATGGGTGTCGAGCCCTCGCACTACCAGCCGGGTCGGGGGCAGGGCGGCGACGCGGCCGACCGGCCCGAGCACGTCGCCGTCGGCGAGCGCGGATGACCACGGGCCTGATCGCCACCGATCACGGATGACCAGCTGATGCAGACACTGCGGGAGATCGCGTCCCGCCGCGAGCTCTTCGTCAACCTGACGCTGCGCGAGCTGCGGTCGAAGTACAAGCGCTCGGTCCTCGGCTGGGCGTGGTCGATGCTCAACCCGCTGACCACGCTCCTCATCTACGCGACGGTCTTCGGCATCTTCCTCCGGGTCGAGCCCGACGTCGGCGACCCGTCGGGGCTGAAGAACTTCGCCATGTTCCTCATGTGCGGCCTGCTGCCGTACACGTTCCTGGCCAACGGCCTGAACGCCGGCATGACGTCGCTGATCGGGAACGCCAACCTGGTCCAGAAGGTCTACTTCCCCCGGGAGATCCTGGTCGGCGCCACCGTCGCCTCGTGGCTCGTGTCGTTCCTCATCGAGCTCGGCGTGCTCGCCCTCGTGCTGGCGTTCTTCGGCAACATCGTCGTGCCGTGGGTGCCGGTCGTGCTGCTGCTCGTCGTCCTGCAGACGATGTTCGTCACCGGCATCGCCCTGGCGCTCGCCGGCGCCGCCGTCTACTTCCGCGACCTACAGCACCTGCTCGGCCTCGTGCTGCAGGTGTGGCTCTACTCCGCCCCGATCGTCTACCCGGTGGCGCTCGTGGAGGGCGAGGTCGGCACCAGCGGGTGGAAGATCACCCTGTACAACCTGAACCCGCTCACCCGGTTCGTCGAGGCCTACCGCGACGCCTTCTACCACCTGCGCCTCCCACCCCTCGACGACCTGGCCTACCTGGTCGGGGTGTCCGTCGCCGTGCTGCTGGCCGGGTGGTGGGCGTTCAGCCGCCTCGAGGGCCGGCTCGCCGAGGAGCTGTGACGGGATGAGCGACGCAGTCGTCCGTGCCGACGGGGTCTGGAAGCGGTTCCGCCTCTACCACGAGCGCAACCAGAGCCTGAAGGCCACGATCATGCGCCGGGGCCGGGCGAGGTACGAGGAGTTCTGGGCGCTCAAGGACGTCTCGTTCGAGGTGCCCGCCGGGTCGACCTTCGCCCTGATCGGGCACAACGGCTCGGGCAAGTCGACGATGCTGAAGACCCTGGCCAGGATCCTGCGGCCCGACAAGGGCACGGTGGAGGTCAAGGGCAAGATGTCGGCGCTGCTCGAGCTGGGCGCCGGGTTCCACCCCGAGCTGTCCGGCCGCGAGAACGTCTACCTCAACGGCGCCATCCTCGGCCTCTCGAAGCGCGAGCTCGACCGCCGGTTCGACGACATCGTCGGCTTCGCCGGTCTCGAGCGCTTCATCGACTCGCCGGTGAAGAACTACTCGTCCGGCATGTACGTGCGCCTCGGCTTCTCGGTGGCGATCAACGTCGACCCCGACGTGCTGCTCATCGACGAGGTGCTCGCCGTCGGCGACGAGGAGTTCCAGCGCAAGTGCCTGGAGCGGGTGGCCGACCTGCGGGCGTCCGGCCGCACGATCGTCGTCGTCACCCACTCGATGCAGACGGTCCGCAGCCTCTGCGACCGGGCCGTCTGGCTGGAGAACGGGGTCGTGCGCGAGGAGGGCGAGGCCGGCGAGGTGGCCGACGCCTACCTGGGCCAGGTGCAGGTCGACATCCAGCAGGCCGAGGCCGCCGACCCCTCCTCCCGCTGGAGCCAGCTGCGCATCACCCAGGTCGAGCTGCTCGACAGCCGCGGCCGGCCGACCACCCGGGTGGCCACCGGCGACGCCGTCACGTTCCGCATGCACTACGAGGCCGCCGAACCGGTGCGCAACCCGGTGTTCAGCTTCGCGATCACGACGCCCGACGGGATGCTCGTGACCGGCCCCAACACCAAGGAGGCCGAGGTCTTCGTCGACAAGGTCGAGGGCGAGGGCACGGTGGACCTGCACGTCCCCCGGCTGCTCCTGCTGCTCGGCAACTACGACGTCACCGTCGAGTGCACGAACGACTCGGTGACCCACAGCTACCACCGGTGGTCGCGGGCGCTGCGCTTCGACGTCGTGCCGGGCGTCCCGCACGAGACCTACGGCGGGGTCGTGTCGCTCGACGGCCGCTTCTCGATCAACTGAGGGCGGGCCGGCCGCCGCCGGCCCGCGCCACGAGCGCTCAGACCAGCATCGTGCCGTCGGGGTGGTAGATCGGCGGCACCATGTTGACGCTGTCGGGGTGGAAGTTCGGGTTGTCGTAGGGGTCGACCCAGGTGGCGTAGCGCCACCGGGCCTGGAACCGCTCGAGCTCGCTCTGCGACACGTCCGACGACCGGCTCGACGACTCGAAGTGCAGCAGCACGGTGTCGGGGTCGTAGACGACCCGGTGCCCCGCCGCCCGCACCTTCAGGCAGTAGTCGATGTCGTTGAAGTTCAGCGGGAAGTCGAGCGACAGCCCGCCGACCTCCTCGAACACGGCGCGGGGCGTCATCAGGCAGGCGCCGGTGACCGCCGAGTAGTTGTTGGCGACCCGCACGACGTTGGCGTAGCCGCTGTAGTCGCCGTTGAAGCCGCGGAAGAGGTGGCCCGGCGACGAGTGGCGGAGCAGCACGCCGACGTGCTGCAGGCGGCCGTCGCCGAACAGCAGCTTGGCCCCGACAGCCCCGATGCCGGGGAACGACGAGTACATGACCAGCCGCTCGAGCCACTCGGGCGTGACGACCTCCATGTCGTCGTTCAGCAGCACGATGTGCTCGCCCTCGCTGGCCAGCGCGCCGACGTTGATCTTGTCGGCGAAGTTGAAGGGCTTGTCGTAGGGGACGATGCGCACCTGCCGGCCGCCGACCTCGAGGACCTCGTCGATCACCTCCTCGGGCGTCGTGGTGTCGGCGACGACGACGATCTCGTAGTTCCGGTAGGTCGTGCGCTCGACGATGCTGCGGATGCAGTGCACGACCAGCGTGATCTCCTCGCCCCGCACCAGCCGGCGGCCCCCGGCGGTGGGCATGACGATGCTGACCCGCGGGTGCCACCGCAGGGCCGGCTCCAGGTGGTAGACGCCGCTGTAGGTGTCGTCGTGGCGGACCGTGGCCGGGAAGCCGACCCGGTCGCAGTGGGCCTGGATGGCGCGGGTGCCGGCGGCGTAGGCGTAGGGCTTGGCCTCCTCGCCCCGCCCGGCGGTCGACTCCGGCAGCGTGCGCCAGTGGTAGAGGATCTTGGGCACGTGCAGCACCCGGCGGGCCCGCTCGGTCACCTTGAGCACGAGGTCCCAGTCCTGCGCCCCCTCGTAGGCGGGGTCGAAGCCGCCGACCTCCTGGACGAGCGACCGGCGCAGCACGCTGAGGTGGCAGGTGTACATCTGCGTGCGGAGCCGCTCGGGCGACCAGTCGGGCTTGAGGAAGGGGCCGAAGTGGCGGCCGTGCTCGTCGATCTTGTCCTCGTCGGTGTAGACGTAGTCGGCTGCCGGCTCGGCCCGCAGCGCGGCGTCGACCTCGCGCAGGGCGTCCGGGTGCAGCTCGTCGTCGTGGTCGAGCAGGGCGACGAACTCGCCGAACGCGGCGGCGAGCCCGTCGTTGGAGGCGGCGACGATGCCGCCGTTCTCGGAGCGGCGGACGACCCGGATGCGCGGGTCCTCCCGTTCGGCCTCCTCCAGGACGGGGAGGACGTGCGGCGACGGCGAGCAGTCGTCGACGAGGATCAGCTCCCAGCTGGGGAATGTCTGGCGGCGGACCGACCGGACCGCCGCCCGCAGCACGTGCTCCGGTGTGTTGTAGACGGGTGTGACGACCGAGAACCGCGGGGCCACCCTCAGCCTCTCCGTTCACGCAGCTTGCGGAGGGGGAGTCCGACGGCCTGCGTGAGCCGCCACGAGTTGGACGACAGGACGGCGTTGAGGCGCTCCTCCAGGCCGGCGTACCGGGCGAGGTACGCCTCGAGCTCCTCGACGCGGCCGAGCGCCGTGGCGAGCTCGGCCTCGCGCCCGGCCACCTGGTCGCGCAGTCGCAGCACCTCCTTGCGCAGGTGCTCGACCTCGCCGGAGGGCGCGTTGCTGAGCTCCTCGACCTTCTGCTGCATGTCGAGGAGCGCGCGGCGCTGCTCGAGGGTCTCGGCCCGCAGCTCGGACCAGGCCCGGTCGTACTCGAGCACGAGGTCGACCAGGCTCGGGTTGCCGCGGCGGTAGAGGACCGCCCACGGCGACAGGTAGCTGGCGTCGTGGCGGAAGTCGCGGAACATCCCGAAGCCGGCGAACAGCTGGGACCAGCGCTCGGGCGGCCGGACGTTGACGTGGGTGGGCTCGTCCCGGTCGGCCGGCGTCGAGGAGAGCAGGACCTGGTCGCTGGCCTCGGACAGGTGGCGGACCGCGGTGGGGGCGTCGGCGGGGTCGAGGTGCTCGATGACCTCGATGCAGGTCACCAGGTCGTAGCGCCCCTCGATCGGCTCGGTGAGCGAGCCGACCCGCACGTAGGGGCGGACCGCGGGGGACGCGCTCTCGATGGCGTGCTCGGACACGTCGAACCCGTAGGCCTCGACCCCGCGCTCGCGCAGAGCGGCCACCAGGAAGCCCTTCGCGCAGCCGACGTCGAGGACGGTCTTGGGCTGCAGCTGGGCCACGATCGCGTCCGCGACACCGCCGAAGAACTGCGTCCAGTGCTCGTTCTCTTCGTACGGCACGGTGTACGTATCGTAGTACCACCGTCCGTAGAGCTTTCCGGCATGCTGCGTGGCGGGCTGTGTGGCGGCGTCGCCGCTGGTCGTGGTCGAGGACGCGAAGTCGGACACGGCTGCGGAGTGTACCGGTCGCCTGCTGGGCGCCCGGCCGCCTTGACGGTCCCCCGACCGGCCACGATCATGCCCGGCCGGTGCCAGCGACCACCCCCTCGACGACGCCCGCGCCCGGGTCCCGGGCGGCCGACGAGCGGGGCGTCCCCCGCGTCCGCCTCGTCGTGCTCAACTGGAACGGCGCCGACCACCTCGGCCGCTGCCTCGACGCGCTCTGCGCCCTCGACTGGCCCCCCGACCGGCTCGACCTCGTCGTCATCGACAACGCCTCGACCGACGGCAGCGACGCCATCGCCGAGCGCAACCCGCGGGTCCGGCTGGTGCGCAACGACCGCAACGCCGGCTTCGTCGCCAACAACCTCGCCCTGCGCGACCTCACCGGGGTCGACTACGTCGGTCTGGTCAACGCCGACTCGTTCGTCGAGCCGGGCTGGCTGCGGGCGATGGTCGCCGCCATCGAGTCCGACCCCGGCCTGGGCGCCGTCTCCGCCCGCATGCTCTTCGCCGACCGGTTCGTCGAGGTCACCATCGAGTCACCGACGTTCCGGCCCGGCGGGCCCGACCCCCGCGAGCTGGGGGTGATGGTCAGCGGCGCCCGGGTCGACGGCGTCGACCGCTGGCGCGACACGCAGGTCGTCGAGGGCGCCTGGGGCATCGAGCACCGACGGGACGGCCGCACCTTCCAGTGGACGAGCGGCCGGGCGACGGTCCGGGTGCCGGTCGGCGACGGGACCCGCCTGCCCGAGCGGGTCGAGCTCGAGCTCGCCGCCGAGGCGCCCAAGGAGGTGGTCGTGCGGTCGGGCGGCGTCGAGCGGACGGTCGAGGTGGGCCGGGCGCCGGCCTTCCACGAGGTGCCGGCCGCCGGCGAGCCCATCGACGTCGTCAACAACGTCGGCTCCATCATCCTCGAGGGCGGCTACGGCGCCGACCGCGGCTACCTCGAGCCGGACACCGGCCAGTACGACGCGCCCGCCGAGGTGTTCGCCTGGTGCGGCGGCAGCGTGCTGCTGCGGCCCGAGTACCTGGCCGACGTCGGCCTCTTCGACGAGCGGTTCTTCCTCTACTACGAGGACACCGACCTGTCGTGGCGGGGGCGCAGCCGGGGCTGGCGCTACCGCTACGTGCCGGACGCCCGGGTGCGCCACGTCCACGCCGCCTCGACGGGGGAGGGCACGCCGACCTTCCAGCACTACGTCGAGCGCAACCGGCTGCTCATGCTGGTCAAGAACGCGCCGGCCCGCATGGCGGCGCACGCCGTCTGGCGCTACCTGCTGACCACCCTGTCCTACGCCCGGCGCGACCTCGTGGCACCCGTGCTCGGGCTGCACCGGCCCCGGCCGACCATCGTGTGGCGGCGCGTGCGCTCGTTCGCCGACTTCCTGCGCCTGCTGCCCCCGGCGCTGGCCGAGCGGCGCCGCATCCGGCGGGCGGCGACGGTCGACGACGCCGAGCTGCTGGCGTGGACGGTGCGGCGGTGAAGGTCGCCGTCTACGACCGCTACTGGCCGACCGGCGGCGGGGGCGAGCGGTTCGCGGCCGGCATCGCCGCCGCCCTGGCGTCGGAGCACGACGTGCGCCTGCTCGCCCACGAGGACCTCGACACCGACTGGCTGGGCGAGCGCCTGCTGCTCGACCTGTCCGGCGTGGGCGTCGACGTCGTGCCCGACGAGCTGGGCGTCACCCGGGCCTCGGCCGCCTACGACCTGTTCGTCAACGCCTCCTACCTCAGCTGGGACGCCAACCGGGCCCGCCACGGGATCTTCGTCGTCCACTTCCCCGGCCCCCGGCCCGGCCGCGCCGAGCAGGCCCGGCGGTGGATCGCGGGCCGGGCCCGGGGCGTGCTCGCCGCCGGCGGCGACGCCGTCGAGCTGGGGGAGGGCTACTACACGCCCGAGTCGACCCGGCTCCACGGCATCCGCTGGACCGGGGGCGACGGCGAGCTCGTCGTGTCCTCGGCGGCCGGGGGCCGGGTGCCGGTCACCGTGCTGCTCGGCCGCTACCTGCCGCCCGAGGTCGCCCCGGTCGAGGTCGAGGCCACCGTCGACGGCGAGGTCGTCGGCCGCGCCGTCGTCGACGCCCCGACCTCGCGCCTCGACCGGCGGCGCAGCGTCGCGCTGCGCTTCGCCGTCGACGTCCCGCCCGGCGGCCGGGTGCGGGTCGACCTGCGCAGCCCGACCTGGGTGCCCGCCGAGCTGGGCCTCGGCGCCGACCGGCGCCCGCTCGGCGTCCCCGTCATCGGCGCCCACGCCGGCGGCGGGTGGCAGGCGGCCGCCGTGCGGGCCGTGCCGGTCCTCGCCGGGCACACCGGGCGCCCCCACCACCTCGACACCTACGACCGGATCCTGTCCAACTCGCGCTACACGCAGCGCTGGGTCGAGCGGCTCTGGGGCCGCGAGAGCGGCCTGCTGCACCCGCCCGTGGGGATGGTGCCGCCGGGGGAGAAGGCGCCGATCATCCTGTCGGTCGGCCGCTTCTTCCTCCCGGGCACCGGCCACAACAAGAAGCAGCTGGAGATGGTCGAGGCGTTCCGCCGGCTGGTCGAGCGGGGTGGCGCGGACGGCTGGGAGTACCACCTCGTCGGCGGGTGCGCCCCCGAGCACCGGCCGTACCTCGACCGGATCCGGGCCGCGGCCGCGGGCCTCCCGGTCGTGCTCCACGTCGACGCCACCGGCGCCGAGCTGCGCGACCTCTACGCCCGGGCGTCGATCTTCTGGCACGCCGCCGGTCTCGGCGAGGACCCCGAGCGGCACCCCGACCGCTACGAGCACTTCGGCATCACGACGGTCGAGGCCATGTCGGCCGGGGCGGTGCCGGTGGTCATCGACGCCGCCGGGCAGGTCGAGATCGTCGACCAGGGCGTGAACGGCTACCGGTTCGCCACCCTGGACGGGCTGGTCGCCCACACCGAGCGGCTCATCGCGGACCCCGCCTGGCGGGCCACGCTGGCCGCGGCGGCCGAGCGGCGGGCCCCGGACTTCGGGTGGGACGCCCTCGTCGCCCGGGTGCGGGGCGAGGGGGCCGCGCTCGCCGCCACGGGCTGACCCGCGGTCCCGCCGATCTGGGATGATCGGGCCGTGAGCTCCTCAGCCAGCCGCATCCTCACCCAGGCGTCCCGCCTCGCCAGGGCGGCCCGCACGCCGAGGGAGTCGGCCCGCGTCCTCGCCGCCCGCCTGTCCGGCGAGGCGGCCGCCCACGCCGCGCCCTGGGTGCCGCCGGGCCACTTCTACTCCCCGTACCCCGACCTCGCCGAGTACGAGCGGCGGGCGGCGGCCCTCCACGACCCCGACCGCGAGATCGTCGGCGTCGACCTCCGGGCCGAGGAGCAGCTGGCCCTGCTCGACCGCCTGGCGGCCGAGCTGGCCGTCGAGCTCGAGCTGCCCGAGCACCGCGACCCCACCGGCGGGTGGCGCTACTGGCTCGACAACCCGTCCTACGCCTACGGGGACGGCGTCGTGCTCCACGCCATGCTCCGCTACGTCCGGCCCCGGCGGATCGTCGAGGTGGGCTCGGGGTTCTCGTCCGCCCTCATCCTCGACACCGTCGACCGCTACCTGCCCGAGGCCGAGGTCACCTTCGTCGAGCCCTACCCGGAGCTGCTCGAGAGCCTGCTGCGGCCGGGCGACGACGAGCGGGTGGCGATCCACCGGGTCCCGGTCCAGGACGTCGACCTGGACGTGTTCACCTCCCTCGAGCGGGGCGACGTCCTGTTCATCGACTCGACCCACGTGTCGAAGGCCGGGTCGGACGTCAACCACCTCTTCTTCGAGGTCATCCCCCGGCTGGCCCAGGGGGTGTGGATCCACCTCCACGACATCTTCCACCCCTTCGAGTACCCCGACGCCTGGATCCGCGAGGGGCGGGCCTGGCACGAGATCTACCTGCTGCGGGCCTTCCTGACCTGCAACACGGCCTTCGTGGTCCGCTGGTTCCAGGACTTCCTGTGGACCTGCCACCGCGAGGCGTTCACGAAGCTGCCCTGGGTCGAGCGCAACGCGGGCGGCAACGTCTGGCTGCAGCGGGTCGTGTGAGGGGCCGCCCGCGGCTCAGCCCGGGACCCGGCAGTCCCAGGTGAGGAACTGGTAGCCGGGGACGAAGCCGAACCGCCGGGCGGCGGCGTCGTCTGCCACCACGACGAGGTCGTCGGCCGCGCCGGTCGTCCGGAAGGTGCGGAGCAGGTCGGGCACGTCGAACTCCGGGGCCCGCACGCCCCAGGGGTCGTCCCCGGACCGGATCGCGGCGGCCAGCTCCTCGGTGCCCAGCAGGTCGACGGCGAAGCCCTCCTCCCGCAGCCGGCCGGTGAGGTCGAGGCCGAAGCGCCAGTGCACCGGGGTGGCGTCCGCGTGGACCTCGGGGGCCGCGGGCGGGGACGTGCGCCCCTGCAGCACCGGCACCTGCAGCAGCAGGTGGCCGCCGGGGGCGAGGACTCGCCGCAGCTCGGACAGCACCTTGTCGACGTCGCGGACGTGCTCCAGCACGTGCGAGCACAGGACGACGTCGACGCAGTCGTCGGGGAGCTCGATGGCCTGCAGGTCCAGCCGCAGGTGGCCGGCGTGGGACCGCTGGTCGTGGTCGGTGGCCCGGTAGAAGAACCAGGAGGTCATCGCCGCGCGGTAGGCGGGGCCCAGGCGGGGGCTGCACTCGATGACCCGCAGGTGGGGGCCGAGGTCGACGCGGCGGGCCAGGCACCAGTGCAGGAACCGGTCCCGGCCGTTGGCGCCGCACCGGGGGCAGACCGAGAGCTCGACGTGGGCGGGCCCGTCGAAGGCGTCGCCCTGCCACCGGCAGACCGTGCAGGTGGCGGCGCCGCCCGGGGGCAGCGGCAGCCAGGGCGGGGTCTCCGGGTCGGGCCCGGCGGGCGCCGCCCCGGCACCCGGTCCGAGCAGCCGGCGCCCGAGGTCGCCGAGCCGGCGGTAGGCCGTCCGCGCCGCCGGGCGGACCCGGGCCCGCAGCGACCACCGCGGCTGCGGACGTCGGGCACGGCGACGTGTCGGGCCCACCGCCGTCACACCTCCGGTGCGCCCGCCAGCCCGTGGGCCGCCAGCAGCTCGTGCGCCGCCGTCGTGGGGGAGAGGCGCCCGGCCCGCACGGCGGCCTCCACCTCCTCCAGGCGGGCGGCCACCTTCTCGTCCCGCCGGAAGGCGTCGAGCAGGTGCTCGCGCATCTCCGACCACATCCAGGCCACCGCCTGCTCGGCCCGCAGCGCGTCGAGCAGGCCCTCGGCCCGCAGGTGCTCCTCGAACCGGCGGATCGCCTGCCACACCTCGTCGACGCCGGTGCCCTCGAGCGCGGAGGCCAGCAGCACGGGCACGGTCCAGCCGGGGTAGCGGGGCCGGAGCATGTGGACGGCGTGGCGGTGGTCGGCGGCGGTCCGGCGGGCGGCGGGGAGGAGGTCGCCGTCGGCCTTGTTGACGACGATGACGTCGGCCAGCTCCATGATCCCCCGCTTGATGCCCTGCAGCTCGTCGCCGCCGGCGGGCGCCGCCAGCAGCACGAAGCAGTCCACCATCTCGGCGACCGCGGTCTCGGACTGCCCGACCCCGACCGTCTCGACGACGACCACGTCGAAGCCGGCCGCCTCGCACAGCAGCGCCGCCTCGCGGGTGCGCCGGGCGACGCCGCCGAGCGTGCCCCCGGACGGGGACGGCCGGACGAAGGCCGCCGGGTCGCGGGCCAGGCGGGCCATGCGGGTCTTGTCGCCCATGATCGACCCGCCGCTGCGGCGGCTCGACGGGTCGACCGCCAGCACGGCCACCCGGTGGCCGGCCGCGGTCAGGCGCGAGCCCAGCTCGTCGATGAAGGTCGACTTGCCGGCGCCCGGGGTGCCGCTGATGCCCACCCGCACGGCCCGGCCGGTGGCGGGCAGGACGGCGTCGAGCAGCTCGGCGGCCCGGGCCCGCTGGTCGGGGCGGGTCGACTCCACGAGGGTGATCGAGCGCGCCAGCGCCCGGCGGTCGCCGTCGACGATGCGCTGCGCGAGGTCGGCCGCCTCGGCGGTCACGGGGCAGGACGGGCCCGGCGGGGCGCCCACGACGGTCTCATGGCGCCCGAGTCTACGGGGCCGCGCCGTGCGGCCCCGGGGCCGTCAGGGCCGGGCGGCGGCCGGCTCCCGGTCGGGGTCGGCGGGCTCGGCGGGCGCCGGC
>PKRH01000042.1 GCA_017577565.1 Thermoanaerobacterales bacterium
TTGTTATGACGGCAGGTGCCCCCCCCCCGGCGGGGGCCCCGCGGTGCGGGGTGTGGGGGGCGGTCGGGGGGGGGGCCTCTGTCCTTCCCCCGGCCCCCGCCGGTGGCCCCCGGGCCGGCCCGCCGCCGTCGAGCGCCCCGCCCACCGTGGCGGCCGTGATGGCGGCGCCGGTGCACACCGCGTACTTGGGGTGGGCGTCGACGGCCACCGGGCGGCCGAAGGCCGACGACACCAGCTCGGCCACCAGCGGGGTGCGCGACGAGCCGCCGACCAGCAGCACCGCCGTGATGCCCTGGGGCTCGACCTCCGCCGACCGCAGGGCCCGGTTCATGGCGGTGATCGAGTCGGTGAGCGCCGGGCGCACCATCGCCTCGTACTCGGACCGGGTGAGGCGCACCTCGGTCTGCAGGCCCGGCAGCAGCACGGGGATCGACACGTCGGTGTCGCTGGAGAGCGCCTCCTTGGCGTCGACGCACTCCTGGCGCAGCCGGGCCACCGCGGCCTGGGCCGCGGGGTCGTCGGGGTCGAGCTCGTCGAGGGCAGGGCTGATGGCCGTGGCCACGTGGTGGAACACGGCCTGGTCGAAGTCGACCCCGCCCAGCCGCTCGATGCCCTCCGGGGAGCCGAGGATCTCCCAGCCGTCGCCGGCCTTGCGGAGCACCGCGGCGTCGAACGTGCCGCCGCCCAGGTCGTAGACGGCGACGACGGAGCCGGGCTCGACCCGGGACTGCGACGCGTAGTGGATGGCGGCGGCCTCGGGCTCGGTGACCGTGGCGACGTCGTCGAGGTCGGCCCGGGTGATGGCCTGGCGGAGCAGGTCGAGCTTGTAGGCGCCCCAGTTGGCCGGGTGCGAGACGGCGACGCCGGCGGGCGGCCCGCCCTCGACCTCGCTCACCTGGGCGACGACCGCCCGCAGCACGTGCGCCATCAGCGCGTCGGCGGAGTACGGCGTGCCGCCGAGGATGATCGGCGTCGGGTCGCCGACCCGCCGCTTGAACTCGCGGGCGACGCGGTCGGGCTCGGTCGCCGCCCGGCGGACCGCGGCCTCGCCGACGAGCACCGAGCCGTCGTCCCGCAGCAGCACGACCGTCGGGATGGACGGCGCCCGGTTGCCGAGGCTGGCGACGTCGGTCCGCCCGTCCCGCCACACGGCCGCGGCCGTGAAGGTGGTCCCGATGTCGATCCCCAGGTAGTAGGTCATCCGCCCGCCTCTCCACCCTTCAGGTCCGGATGCGAGGCGGGGATGATACCGCCGGGGCGCGGCGGCGCTGCCGCGGGGCGCCGCCGCGCCCCGGCCTCAGAGCGTCTCGGCGAAGCTGACCTCGCCCTCGCCGCGCAGCACGTTCTTCAGCAGCTTGCCCGACGCGTTGCGGGGCAGCGGCTCGTCGCGCAGCTCGACGTGGGCCGGCACCTTGAAGTCGGCGAGCTCGGCCCGCACCCACTCGCGGACCTCGTCCTCGGTCAGGGTGTGGCCCGGCTCGACCTGGACGACCGCCTTGACCTCCTCGCCCAGCTCGGGGTGGGGCACGCCGATGACGGCGGCGTCCGCGATGGCCGGGTGCTCGACGAGGCGGTTCTCGATCTCGACGCAGTAGACGTTCTCACCGCCCCGGATGATCATGTCCTTCTTGCGGTCGGTGATGGTGAGGAACCCCTCGTCGTCGAGGAAGCCGATGTCACCGGTGTGCAGCCAGCCCTCCTCGTCGATCGCCTCCGCGGTGGCCTCGGGCTTGTTCCAGTAGCCCTTCATGACGATCGGGCCGCGGATGCAGACCTCGCCGGTCCGGCCGGTGGGCAGCGGGTTGTCGTCGTCGTCGACGATGCGGACCTCGACGGTCGGGACCGGCGGGCCGACCGAGTCGGGCTTGCGCTTGGCGTCGGCCCCGCTGATGACCGTGGCGACCGACGACGTCTCGGTCAGCCCGTAGGCGTTGGAGGTCGAGCGCACGTTGGGGAAGGTCTCGGCGATCTTGCGCTGCAGCTCCTCGGCCGAGGGCGACCCGCCGAAGGCCACGGAGGTCACCGTCGAGGTGTCGTAGTCGTGCCGGCCCGGGTACTCGCAGACCCGCCACACCATGGTCGGCACCGTCGCCCAGACGGTGACGCCGTGCTCCTCGATCAGGCGCAGCGCCTCGGCGGGGTCGAACCGGCCCACCGGGATGACGATCTTGACCCCGGCGAGCATCCCGACGACCAGCCCCGAGTGGCAGCCCGACACGTGGAACAGCGGCGAGGTGAGCAGCGACACCGTTGGCCCGCCACCGCCCAGCATGTTGCCGGCCTCGGGGTCGGCCATGGCGTTGGCGACGGTCGTGTACAGCGTGTTCTGGAGGTTGGCGATCATCGACCGGTGGGTCGAGATCGCCCCCTTGGGCCGGCCCGTCGTCCCCGACGTGTAGAAGATGACGGCGTCGTCGTCCTCGGCGATCGGCGTGTCGGGGAAGCGGTCGGTCGGCTCGGCCGTCAGCTCGTCGAAGCGGTGCAGCTCGGCCTTGGCCCCGGCGGACCGGGGGAAGTCCTCGGGCGACGCGTCGATCAGGTAGACGTGGGCCAGGTCGGGCGCCTCGTCGAGCCGGTCGGCGATCCGCTCGAAGCGCTTGCGGTCGGCGACGAGCACCTTCGACCCCGAGTCCTGCAGGCCGTAGAGGATCTCGTCGGCCTTCCACCACCCGTTGAGGCCGACGAGGATCGCGCCCGTCGACACGGTGGCCCAGAACGCCAGGCACCACTCCGGGTTGTTCTGGCTGAGGACCGCCACCCGATCGCCGTGGCCGACGCCGCACCGCTCGGCCAGGGCGTGGGCGACCCCGTTCGAGGTCTCGACGAAGGTCCGGTAGCCGTAGGTCCGGTCGCCGTGGACGATGAAGGTCTGCTCGTCGCCCCGGGCGATCGCCGCCTGCGGGATCTCGCGCAGGGAGCGCATGCGGTCCTTGTAGACCTGCATCGGCCGGCCGAGGACCTCCTCGGTCGTGACCTCGAACATCCCTCCGGGCCCGGTGAGCTGGGCTCGGACCTCCGACAGGCTGGGCATCGTGCTCTCCCCCCTCGCTGATGCGTTCGTCAGCGAAGGGTAGCCCGTGCGGGGTCGGGCCCGGCCGGGCCCGACCCCGCACCGGCGGCGCGCCGGTCAGCCGCGGAAGGGCGCGGCCACCTCCTCGAGGAACCGGTCGATCGCCTCGATCTTCTGCGGGCCCTGGCCGAGGGTGAAGTCCGGCACGATCAGCTCGTCGAGGCCGATCGCCGCGTAGGCGTCGACGACCTCGCGCATGCGGTCCGGCGTGCCGGCCATGACGGGCCGGGGGACCGCGGCCTCGATCTGGGCCGCCTGCGCCTCGTCGTCGGTGAAGAACACCAGCGCCTGGGCCGAGCGCCGGATCTCGGCGGGGTTCCGGCCCACCCGCTCGCAGGCCCGGTCCAGGGCCGCCGACCGCTCGGCGATGTGGTCGGGCAGGCCCCAGGTGTTCCACTCGTCCGCGTGGCGGGCGACGACGCCGAGCATGCGGTCGCCCTTGCCGCCCACCAGGATCGGCAGGCGGTCCTGGACGGGCTTCGGCTCGCAGCGGGCGTCGGTCACCCGGTAGTGCTCGCCGTGGAACGTCGTGGTCGGCTGCGTCAGCAGGCCCCGCACGACCTGGACCGCCTCGGCGAACCGGTCGACCCGCTCCCGGGGCGGCGGCAGCTCGATGCCGTACTGCTCGTGCTCGTTGACCTGCCACCCGGCGCCGAGGCCGAGCACGAACCGCCCGCCGGTGACGTGGTCGATGGTGGCGGCCATGTTGGCCACCACCGCCGGGTGGCGGTACGTGTTGCCGAGCACCAGCGGTCCGACCCGCACCCGCTCGGTCACCGCGCCCAGCGCGGCGAGCGAGGAGCCGGCCTCGAGGGTCGGCGTCTCCGGCGGGTAGGGGCCCGGCTGGTCGGGCATGAAGTGGTCGGCGACCCAGACCCCGTCCCAGCCGGTGGCGTCCGCGTGGCGGGCGGCCGCGAGCACCTCGGACCAGGGCTGGTGGGGCGAGGTCCACAACGAGAACCGCATCCCGCCAGCGTGTCAGCCCGCCGGCCGGGCGCGCGCCGCCCGCCGGGTGCGGGTCCGGGGGGCCGGGCCGCCCTCAGCCGCGCAGGCGCTCGACCACGTAGTCGATGCAGTGGGTCAGCGCCTCGACGTCCTCGGGGTCGATCGCCGGGTAGAGCGCGATGCGGAGCTGGTTGCGGCCCAGCTTGCGGTAGCTCTCGGTGTCGACGACGAAGTTGTCGCGCAGCACCGCGGAGACCTGCTTGGCGTCGATCGACTCGTCGAGGTCGATCGTGGCCACGACGTGGCTGCGCAGCGCCGGGTCGGCGACGAACGGCGTGGCGTAGTCGCTCGCCTCGGCCCAGCTGTAGATGATCTCGGCCGACCGGTCGCACCGGGCCACCGCGAACGGCAGGCCGCCGTTGTGGATGATCCACTCGAGCTGCTGGACGGCCAGGAAGATCGTGGCCAGGGCCGGCGTGTTGTAGGTCTGGTCCTTGCGGCTGTTCTCGAGCGCGATCCCGAGGTCGAGGAACGGCGGGCACCAGCGGCCGTCCCGCTTGATCCGCTCGATGCGCTCGACGGCGGCGGGGGAGAGGGCGGCGATCCACAGGCCGCCGTCCGAGGCCAGCGCCTTCTGCGGCGCGAAGTAGTAGGCGTCGACCTGCGAGGCGTCGAGCCGCAGGCCGCCGGCCGCCGAGGTGCCGTCGACGAGCACGAGCCCCTCGGCACCCTCGGGGCGGCGGGGCGTGACCGCCACACCCGTCGAGGTCTCGTTGTGGGTCAGGCAGTAGGCGTCGACGTCCGGGGTCGCCTTGGCCTCGGGCGCCGTGCCCGGGGGCGACTCGATGACCTCGGGGTCCTCGAGGTGGGGCGCGGCCTTCGCGCAGGCGGCGAACTTCGAGGAGAACTCGCCGAAGCTGAGGTGCTGGCTGCGCCGCTCGATGAGGTGGAAGGTGGCGGCGTCCCAGAACGCGGTGGTGCCGCCGTTGCCGAGCACGACCTCGTAGCCGTCGGGGAGCGACAGCAGCTCGGACACGCCGTTGCGCAGCGCCGCCACCATGAACCGCACGGTGGCGGCCCGGTGGCTCGTGCCCAGGTACGTGGGGGCGGCCTCGGCCAGCGCGGCGACCGCCTCGGGGCGGACCTTGGACGGGCCGGAGCCGAAGCGCCCGTCGCGGGGCAGCAGGTCCTCGGGGATCCGTATCGCTTCGGTCGCCTCGCTCACGCGTGCCACTATCGCGGCCGGTCGAGACAAGGAGCCAGTTCGTTGCCCCCCACGAACCGCATCTCCGCCCGCGTGGCCGCGATCAGCGGCTCGGCGACGCTCGCCGTCGACGCCAAGGCCAAGGCCCTCCGGGAGGCGGGCGAGCCGGTCATCGGCTTCGGGGCGGGCGAGCCCGACTTCCCCACCCCGGACCACATCGTCGAGGCCGCGGCCGCGGCCTGCCGCGACCCGCGCATGCACAAGTACACGCCGGCCGCCGGCCTGCCCGAGCTGCGCGAGGCCATCGCGGCCAAGACGGCCCGCGACTCCGGCTACGAGGTTGAGGCCGCCCAGGTGCTGGTGACCAACGGCGGCAAGCACGCGGTGTTCAACGCCTTCCTCACCCTGCTCGACCCGGGCGACGAGGTGCTGCTGCCGGCGCCCTACTGGACGACCTACCCCGAGCCGATCCGGTTGGCCGGCGCCGTCCCCGTCGTGCTGCGCACCGACGAGAGCACGGGCTTCCGGGTGACGGTCGACCAGCTCGACGCCGCCGTCACCGACCGCACGAAGGCCCTGCTGTTCGTGTCGCCCTCCAACCCGACGGGCGCCGTCTACCCCCGGGAGGAGGTCGAGGCCATCGGCCGGTGGGCGGCCGAGCGGGGGCTGTGGGTCGTCACCGACGAGATCTACGAGCACCTCGTCTACGGCGACCACGAGTTCCACTCGCTCCCCGCGCTCGTGCCCGAGGTGGCCGACCGGTGCATCGTCCTCAACGGCGTGGCCAAGACCTACGCCATGACCGGCTGGCGGGTGGGCTGGATGATCGGCCCCCCCGACGTCGTGCGGGCGGCGACCAACCTGCAGTCGCACGCCACCTCGAACGTGTCCAACGTGGCCCAGGCCGCGGCCCTGGCCGCGGTGACCGGCGACCTCTCGGCGGTGGCCGAGATGCGGGCGGCGTTCGAGCGGCGCGGCCGCACGATGCACCAGATGCTCTCGGCGATCCCCGACGTCGCGATCCTCGAGCCCCAGGGCGCCTTCTACGGGTTCCCCAACCTGTCGGCCTACCTGGGCCGGGACATCCGGGGGACGACGCCGACCACGACGGTCGAGCTGTGCGAGGTGCTGCTGGAGCAGGCGAAGGTGGCGATCGTGCCGGGCGAGGCGTTCGACGCCCCCGGCTACGCCCGCATGTCGTTCGCCCTGGCCGACGACGACCTCGCCGAGGGCTGCCGGCGCATCGCCGACCTGCTGGCCGAGGCGGCCTGACGGCCCGATCGCCCGGCCCGTCGCCCGCCCGGCCGCGGGTGGCGGCGAGCGGTCGTGCGCACGCGGTCGAGCGCGCCGGGGCCGGGCGGGACCGGCGCCCCGCCCGGCCCCGTGGCCGGCTCAGCCGACGGTGAAGTCGTAGGTGGCGGACTGGTCCTCGACGACGGAGCCGGTGTGCACCTCCGTCTCGCCGTCGACGGTGATCGTGAGCGTGTACTCGCCCGATCCGCAGTCCCCGCGGCCGACGGCCCAGCCGTGCACCTCGACGGTGTAGGTGCCGGACGGCGCCTCGCCCGAGGGCCAGTAGACGTTCTCCACGCCGCCGTCGACGCCGTCGTCCATGCAGTTGACGTTCGAGTCGACGTCGAGCTCGCCGCCGCTCGGGGACGGCCCCCGGTCACCGAAGTAGATCTCGTGGCCGGACGGCTCGTGGACGTGGAGGTCGAGGTCGGCGGTCGAGCTCCACTCGAGCGTGATCTGCACGTCGCCCGTGCCGAGGTCGCGCATGTTGGCGCCGTCGGAGCCGACCGGGCGCTCGATCAGACCGCCGTCGTCGACGTCGACGATGACGAACTCCTCGACGGTGTCGCCCGGCGTGATGGCGACCGCCTCGGCGGGGTCGAGCCCGGGCCAGGCGTCGTCGGGGTTCTGCGCGACCTCCTCGACCTCGAGGGCGCCGTCCGACCCGCCCTCCAGCGGCTCGGGCGGCAGCAGCGGGTTGCCGCAGTTGCACTTCACCCGGGGCACGCCGGTGTCGTCGACGAGCACCGCGGTGCCCGCCTGCAGCAGCGACTGGAACGGCCGGGCCTCGCCGTCGCGGTAGCCGTGGTTGGTCACCCGGGTGTCCCAGCGCAGGCGCACGGCGGTGAGGCCCCGCACGTAGGTCTCGATCTCGTCGACCTCGATGTCGAGCACCTCGGCCCAGGCCTCGGCCTTGTCCGCGTTCGCCTCGTCGGTGAGGAAGTCGATGAGCTGCTCGACGTCGCAGACCTGGGTGTCCCGGCTGCCGCCGAAGATGGCGGGGTCGGAGCCGGTCACGACCGAGCCGGCGAGGTGGGTGTCGACCTGCTCGACCCGGGGGTCGGGGACCTCGTCGGTGACCACCAGGTCGGCGAAGACGGCGCCGGCCTGCTCGCCGACGTCGAGGTTGCCGGCGAAGTCGTCCTCCTGGACCCGGTCGATCGGCTCGAGCACGACCTCGGTGCCGTCGTCGCCGGAGGTGGCGACGAGGTAGACGGCGGTGCCGACCAGGCCGACGACGACGAAGATCGCGAGGACGAGCAGGAAGGTGCTGCGACCGCTCCCACGCGGGCGCCCCGGCGGCGGGAACCCGCCCGTGCCACCCGGCCCCGGGGGCGGACCGAAGCCGCCGGGCGGCGGGGGCGGGGGCGGCGGGCCACCGGGTGCGGGGCCGGACCCGGCCTTCGGCGGGCCGGACCCGGGTGGTGGCGGCGGCGGAGCGCTGCCGGGCGGCGGGTACGAGCCCGCCGGGGGCGGGGTGTCGGGGGACGTCGGGCCCCCCTCGGGGGCCGGCGGCTCGCTCGCCGTCTCGGCGCCGAGCGGCCGCCCGCAGCCGGCGCAGGTCGACGCGCCGGGTGCGTTGGTCGTTCCACAGCTCGCACAGGTCACTGGCGGATCATGCACGATCGCGGAGCCTCCATGGGCGCGCTGGCGGCCCGGGCGCCGCGGGTAGGGTCCGGCGCATGGCGCCCTACGGTTCGTGGCCGACGCCCATCACGTCCGAGCTCGTGGTGCGGGCGGCTGCCGGGCTCGGTGCGGTCGTGCTCGACGGCGACGCCGTCGTCTGGTCGGAGCAGCGCCCCGAGGAGGGCGGCCGGACCCAGCTCGTGCGGCGCGCCCCGGACGGGACGACGACCGACCTCCTGCCGGCGGGCCTCGACGCCCGCACGGCGGTGCACGAGTACGGCGGCGGTGCCTGGTGGGCGCGGGACGGGGTGGTCTGGTTCGTCCACTGGGCCGACCAGCGGCTGCGCCGGCTGGCGGACGGGGGCGAGCCCGAGCCGGTCACCCCGGAGCCGGACTCGCCCCGGGCCGACCGGTGGGCCGACGGCGACGTGCACCCGGGCGGCCGGTGGATGGCCGTGGTGCACGAGCACCACCCGGCCGGGGGCGGGCCGGCGGACGTCGTCAACGAGGTCGCCCTGCTCGACGGCACCGGCGAGCTCCCGCCCCGGTCGCTCGTGCGGGGGCCCGACTTCGTCTCCGACCCCCGCTTCTCGCCCGACGGCCGGCGGCTGTGCTGGGTCCAGTGGTCCCACCCCGACATGCCGTGGGACGGCACCGAGCTCTGCGTCGCCGACCTGCACGACGGACCCGTCGGGCCGGGGCTGTCCCGCCCCGCCGTCGTGGCCGGCCGGCCCGACGCGGCGCCCGGCGGCGACGGCCGGGGCGAGTCGGTCGCCCAGCCCCGCTGGGCGCCGGACGGCTCCCTGTGGTTCGTCTCCGACCGGTCCGGGTGGTGGAACCTCTACCGCTGGGTGCCACCCGCCCCGGGCGCGCCGGCCCGGGAGGGCCGGGTCGAACCGGTGGTCGAGGTGGAGGCCGAGATCGGCGTGCCCCAGTGGGTGTTCGGCCAGTCCCGCTACGCCTTCCTCGACGGCGGCCGGGCCGTCTTCGCCTACACCCGTGACGGCCTCGACCACCTCGCCGTGCGGGCGGCGGACGGCACCGTCCACGACCTCGACCTGCCCTACACCGCGATCTCGTCGGTGGAGGCGGCGGGCGACGCGGTCGTGTTCGTCGGTGCCTCGCCCGTCGCCGAGCCCGCCGTCGTGCGCCTGCGGCTGGACGGCGTCGCCCTCGCCGGCGAGCCCGAGGTGCTGCGGCCGCCCCGCGACCTCGGCCTCGACCCGGCCTGGTTCTCGTTCCCCGAGCCGATCGACTTCCCGACGAGCGGCGGCCGGACCGCCCACGGGCTCTTCTACCCGCCGACCAACCCCGAGGTGACGCCGCCCGAGGGCGAGCTGCCGCCGCTGCTCGTCCTGATCCACGGCGGGCCGACGTCCGCCGCCCGCCCGATGCTGCAGCTCCGCACCCAGTACTGGACCAGCCGCGGCTTCGCGGTCGTCGACGTCAACTACGGCGGCTCCACCGGCTACGGGCGCGCCTACCGCAACCAGCTCCGGGGCGCCTGGGGCGTCGTCGACGTCGACGACTGCGAGGCGGCCGCCCGGTGGCTGGCCGAGCAGGGCCGGGTCGACCCCGACCGCCTCTGCATCCGGGGAGGCTCGGCCGGCGGGTACACGACCCTGGCGGCGCTCGCCTTCCGCGACACGTTCGCCGCCGGTGCCAGCCACTACGGGGTGGCCGACCTCGAGGCGCTGGCCACCGAGACCCACAAGTTCGAGAGCCGCTACCTCGACAGCCTGATCGGGCCCTACCCGCAGCGGCGCGACCTCTACGTCGAGCGCTCGCCCATCCACCACCTGGAGGGCTTCGACCGGCCGCTCATCGTCCTGCAGGGGCTCGAGGACGAGGTCGTGCCGCCCAACCAGGCGGAGATGATCGTCGACGCCCTGCGGGCCAAGGGGGTGCCGGTCGCCTACGTGCCCTTCGAGGGCGAGCAGCACGGCTTCCGGCGGGCGGAGAACATCCGCCGGGCCCTCGACGCCGAGCTGTCGTTCTACGCCCAGGTCTTCGGGTTCGACCTGCCGCCGGAGGAGGGCATCGAGCCGGTCGTGGTGGAGAACCTCCCGCCCCGCTGATCGGCGCGGCCGCCGGTCCGCCCGCGGCCTCGCTGCGCGGTGTGCCCTGAGACGGGCGTCACGGCGGCGGCCCGGGTGGGCAACCTGCCCAGCGTCGCCGGCCCGTGAGGGCGCCGGACGTCACGCGGCGCCGTCTGGCGGACGTTCGGCGGGCCCGGCCACACTGGCACGCGATGGCTCGCATCCTCGTGACCGAGAAGATCGCCGACGCCGGGCTCCAGCGGCTCCGCGACGCCGGCCACGTGGTCGACGTCCGCCTGGGGCTGTCCCCCGAGGAGCTGATCGGCGTCGTGCCGGGCGCCGCGGCGCTCGTCATCCGCTCGGCCACGAAGGTGACGCGCGAGGTGCTGGAGGCGGGCACCGACCTGGTCGTCGTGGGTCGGGCCGGCATCGGGCTCGACAACGTCGACGTCGAGGCGGCGACCGAGCGGGGGATCATCGTCGCCAACGCGCCGCAGTCGAACATCCTCACGACGGCCGAGCACACGATGGCGATGCTGCTCGCCCAGGCGCGCAACATCCCCCAGGCCCACGCGGCGCTGATCAGCGGGCGCTGGGAGCGCTCGCGGTGGGAGGGCGTCGAGCTCGCCGACAAGACGCTCGGCATCGTCGGCCTCGGCCGCATCGGCAAGCTGGTCGCCCAGCGGGCCCACGCGTTCGGCATGCGGATCGTGGCCCACGACCCGTTCGTCGACCCCGAGCGGGCCCGTCAGCTCGGCATCGAGATGACCAGCCTCGAGCGGCTGGTCGAGATCAGCGACTTCCTGACCCTGCACGTCACGAAGACGCCCGAGACGATCAACCTCATCGACCGCGACCTCCTGGCCCGGGCCAAGCCGGGCATCCGCATCATCAACGTGTCGCGCGGGGGCGTCATCGACGAGGAGGCGCTGGCCGAGGCCATCCGGGTCGGCCACGTCGGGGGCGCGGCGATCGACGTGTTCGCCGAGGAGCCGACGACCGAGTCGCCGCTGTTCGAGCTGCCCAACGTCGTGGTCACCCCCCACCTCGGCGCCAGCACCCGTGAGGCGCAGGACAAGGCCGGCATCACGATCGCCGAGCAGGTCGTGCTGGCCCTCGAGGGCGAGTTCGTGCCGTTCGCCGTGAACGTCGCCGCCGCCGAGGCGTCGGAGACGGTGCGCCACTTCCTGCCCCTGGCCGAGCGCCTGGGGCAGATCTACACGGCGCTCACCGAGCAGGTGCCGAAGGTGCTCGAGATCGAGTACGCCGGCCAGATCGCCGACTCCGACACCCGGATCCTCACCCTGTCGGTGCTGAAGGGCGTGTTCGGCGCGGTGACCGACGAGCCGGTGTCCTACGTCAACGCGCCCCGCATCGCGGCCGAGCGGGGCGTCGAGGTGCGGGACACGTCGACGGCCACCGCCCACGACTACGTCAACCTGATCACGATCTCCGGCGGCGGGCACAGCATCGCCGGCACGCTCGTGGGGCTGCGGGGCGATCCCCGCATCGTCCAGCTCGACGGCCACACCATCGACCTGCCGCCTGCCGAGCACATGCTCGTCGTCCGCAACGAGGACCGGCCGGGCATGATCGCCCACGTCGCCGGCGTGCTCAGCGAGGCCGGGGTCAACATCGACGACATGCACCTCGGCCGCTCGGCCCGGGGCGAGGCGGCGCTGCAGGTCATCGCCACCGACCGCTCGGTGCCCCCCGAGGTCCAGGAGCGCATCCGGGCCGGTGAGGGCATCGTGTCGGTCCACGCCATCGGCTGACCGGGCCGGCGCCCGCCGCGGTGCGCGGCGGGGCCGCCGCGCACCCCGACGGCGGCGGCGTCCCCCGGCGGCCGGTCCGGCGGCGGGGCTCGGCCCTGCGCCCCGGCGGGCTCAGCCCTCGGCCGGACCGGTGCCCTCGGCGGGCGGCTCGTCCCCGGCGGCCGGCCGGTCGGTCGGCGCACCCGGCTCGGTGCCGGCCGGCGTCGACCCCGCCGGTGCCGTCCCGCCCTCGCCGGCGGCCTCCGGTGCGCTGGTCTCCGGCGCGGCCGCCTTCTTGGTGGCGGACCTCTTCGTGGTCGCCTTCTTGGCGGTGGTCTTCCTGGCCGCCGTCTTCTTGGCCGCGGCCTTCTTCGCCGTCGACCGCTCGGCCGCCTTCTTCGTCGTCGACGCCTTCTTGGCGGCGGTCTTCCTCGTGGTCGCCTTCTTGGCCCCGGCCTTCTTGGCGGCGGCCTTCGGCGGCGTCGCCTCCTCGGCCGTGGCCGTCGTCGCCGGTGCCCGCTCGGCGGCGGGCGGCTCGGCGGGGGTCTCGCCGGTCGCCGGCCCCGCGGCGGGCTCGGCGGACGGCGGCTCGGCCGGTGCCCCGGTGCCCCCGGCGGCCGGCCCGGCCGTCGTGGCCGGTGCGGCCGGCGGGCCGGTGGTGGACGTCCGTCCGGCGGTGTCGCCGGGGCCGGGCGAGGTGGACGGGGGCCGGCGCAGCACGCGGAGCAGCACCTGGACGGCACCGACCACGACGAGCAGCAGGCCCACGCGGCGAAGGAGTCGGCGGATCACGCCGTGCGAGGCTAACGCCCCGGGGCGTGTCGGGTCGGCTCGGCCTTGACGCCGGCACCGGGGCTCCGGCAGCATTGCCCCGATGCGCCTGCAGACCGCCGGCCTTCTCCTTACCTAGAGGCGAGCGCCCCACATAGGCGCTCGCCCAGCCTCCTGTGCCGTTCCGGCCAGGAGGCTTTTGAGTTTTCCGGCGGCAGCCGGGGGCCGGCGCGCAGGCCATCTGACCGAGCGACACCCAACCAACCCAACCGGACCGACCAGACCGAGAGAGCGAGCGAGCGATGCCTCCCGAACCCGTGACACCGAAGAAGATGCCCTTCGAGAAGTACCGGCCGTTCCTGCCGCTCCCGCTCGAGCTCCCGGACCGGACCTGGCCCAACAAGCGGATCGAGAAGGCGCCGCTGTGGTGCTCGGTCGACCTGCGTGACGGCAACCAGGCGCTGATCGACCCGATGGACCCGGCCCGCAAGCGCCGCATGTTCGAGACGCTCGTCAACATGGGCTTCAAGGAGATCGAGGTCGGGTTCCCCAGCGCGAGCCAGCCGGACTTCGACTTCGTACGCCAGCTGATCGAGGAGGACCTCGTCCCCGAGGACGTCACCATCCAGGTCCTCACCCAGTGCCGGCCCGAGCTGATCGAGCGCACCTACGAGTCGATCCGGGGCGCCAACCGGGTCATCGTGCACTTCTACAACTCGACCTCGATCCTGCAGCGTCGGGTCGTGTTCGGGCTGGGCTACGACGGCATCACGCAGATCGCCACCGACGCCGCCCGCCTGGCCCGGAAGCTGGAGGAGACCGTCCCCGGCACCGAGGTCCGCTACGAGTACTCGCCCGAGAGCTTCACCGGCACGGAGATCGAGTTCGCCGTCGAGATCTGCAACGCCGTGGGCGAGGCGCTCGACCTCGGCGACGACGAGAAGGTCATCTTCAACCTGCCGGCGACGGTGGAGATGTACACGCCGAACATCTACGGCGACGTCATCGAGTACTTCCACCGCAACATCCCCCGCCGCGACCGGGTCGTGCTGTCGCTGCACCCGCACAACGACCGGGGCACGGCGGTGGCGGCCGCCGAGTTCGGCGTCATGGCCGGCGCCGACCGGGTGGAGGGCACGCTGTTCGGCAACGGCGAGCGCACCGGCAACGTCGACATCGTCACCCTGGCCCTCAACCTGTTCAGCCAGGGCGTGGACCCCGAGCTGGACATCAGCGACATCGACGCCATCCGCCGGGTGGCCGAGTACTGCAACCGCCTGCCGGTGCACCCCCGCCACCCGTACGTCGGCGACCTCGTGTACACGGCGTTCTCCGGCAGCCACCAGGACGCCATCAAGAAGGGCTTCGCCGCCCTCGGCGAGGACTACGAGGTCTGGGAGGTGCCGTACCTGCCCATCGACCCCAAGCACGTCGGCCGCACCTACGAGGCGGTGATCCGGGTCAACAGCCAGTCGGGCAAGGGCGGCGTCGCCTACATCATGCAGACCGAGCACGGCTTCGACCTGCCCCGCCGGCTGCAGATCGAGTTCTCGAAGACGATCCAGACGATCACCGAGGACACCGGCACCGAGATCACGCCGGCCGAGATGTGGGACGCCTTCGTGCGCGAGTACATGCCGGAGGACGCCCCCGTGAAGCTCCTGTCCCACGAGTCGACGACGGGCGAGGAGGGGTCGCGGGTCGTGGCCCAGCTGCTGGTCGACGGCGAGCACCGGACCGTCACGGGCGAGGGCAACGGGCCCATCGCGGCGTTCGTCGCCGGCCTCCAGGCCGACCTCGGCGTCGACATCGACGTGGTCGACTACAGCGAGCACGCGATCGGTGCCGGGTCGGACGCCACCGCCGTCGCCTACGTCGAGACCCAGCGCTCGGACGGCACCGTGCGCTGGGGCGTGGGCCGGCACCCGAGCATCACGACGGCGTCGTTCGAGGCCGTCGTGTCCGCGGTCAACCGCCACCGGCGGGACGCGCAGGAGGTCGACCCCGTGCGGGCCATGCCGGCCGAGCCCGGCGTCCGCGCGGCGGGTGGTGCCGCCTGACCGCGCCACCGCCCAGAGCGTCGGCGGGCGCGCCGAGGGCGGGAACTTCCCGCCGAACCCCTGGTGTAACGGATGTCACACCGGTACGATGCGCCCGCCGAACGGCCGAGTGAACGCCGAGCGCACGCCCTGGGCACGATCCGGGCGTGCGTGACGGGTCTCCTCCCGCCGGGGCCGGTCTCGCACCGCCCCGGCGGGAGTGCGGCCGGGTCGTGTGCCATCCTGCCGGGGCCATGACCTCCGGCGCTCCGACCCCCGACCCGGACCCGACCCCCCACCCGGACGTGACGCGGCCGGACGCCGGATCGCCCGGGGACGCGCCGGCCGCGGCCGCCCCGCCCGCCGGTCCGGCGCCCCGCCCGTCCCGCCGGCGCCGGCTCGTCGCCGGTGTGGCCGGCGTGCTGGCGGTGGCGCTCCTCGTCGTGGCGGCCGTCGTGGTCGGCGGCGCCCGCGAGGCCGACGAACCGCTCGCCGGCGAGCCGGCGACGACCACGCCCCCCGACGACCGGCCCGAGGAGCCGGACGAGCCCGCCGCCCCGCCGCCGGGCGCGGACGCGGTCACGGGCCTCGGCGACCCCTACTACCCGGACGCCGGCAACCGGGGCTACGACGTCCAGCACTACGAGCTCGACCTCACCTGGCACCCCGACGCCGCCCGCATGGACGGCCGGGCGACGATCACCGCCACGGCCACCGAGCCGCTCGACGTCTTCGCCCTCGACGCGGTCGACCTCGACATCGCCTCGCTCGCGGTCGACGGCGAGCCGGCGACCGTCGAGCCGGTCGGGGAGCGGGACGTCCTCGTCACCCCGGCGCGGCCGCTGGCCGCCGGCGACGGCTTCACGGTCGACGTCGAGTGGTCGGCCGTGCCCAACGCGGTGCAGGACACCTCGCTCGTCGAGTCCGGGTGGTACGCCGACGGCGAGGAGATCTACGCCATCTTCGAGCCGAGCGGGGCGGCCACGCTCTTCCCGGGCAACGACCACCCCAGCGACAAGGCCTCCTACGACCTGCGGATCACCGTGCCCGAGGGGCTGGACGTGGCCGCCAACGGCCTGCACGTCGCCACCGAGCCGGGCGACGGCGTCGCGACCTGGGCGTTCGAGGTGCCCGAGCCCATGGCCACCTACCTGGTGCAGGTGGTCGTCGCCGACCTCGTGCTGGTCGAGGGCGACGGCCCCGACGGGGTCGTCGTGCGCCACGCGTTCGACGCCGACGTCGTCGACGAGCTGGGCCACACGATGGACCTCACCGGCGACATGCTCGCCTTCTTCGAAGAGCTCTTCGGCCCGTACCCGTTCGAGGCCTACGGGGCCGTCGTGATCGACGAGCCGCTCGGGCTGGCGCTGGAGACCCAGACCCTCTCGATCTTCGGCACCGACGCCGCCGACAGCGAGATGACCGTGGCCCACGAGCTCGCCCACCAGTGGTTCGGCAACGCGGTCACCCCGGCGACCTGGCAGGACATCTGGCTCAACGAGGGCTTCGCCACCTACGCCGAGCTGCTCTGGCGCGAGCACCGGGGTGGGGGCACGCCCGACGACTTCGCCGAGTCCGCCGCCGGCCAGGCCGCCATGCTGGCCACGCCGCCGGGCGATCCGGGGCCCGACGACCTGTTCACCGCCTCGGTCTACGACCGGGGCGCCCTCACCCTCCACGTCCTGCGCCACCGGATCGGCGACGACGCCTTCTTCGAGCTGCTGCGGACCTGGTACGAGCGGTACTCGGGGCGGTCGGCCTCGACCGCCGACTTCGAGGCGCTGGCCGAGGAGGTCTCGGGCCAGGACCTCGACGAGCTGTTCGACGCCTGGCTGCGGGCCCCGGAGATGCCGTCGCTCGACGAGTGGCTCGACTGAGCGGGCTCAGCGGCGGTCCCGGGCGGCCCGGGGCCAGAGCCCGAACCGCATGCGCAGCACCATGGCCAGCATCTCGAGGCCCAGCGGCACGGTCTTGCGCAGGTCCCCGGTCACCGAGGACTCGCCGACCCGGGGCCGGTAGTTGACCGGCACCTGCACGATCGTGGCCCGCTGGCGCACGGCGGCCATCAGCATCTCCAGGCCGAAGGCCGAGCCGGTGACCCGCAGCTCGGGCAGCATCTTCTCGACCCGCTCGCGGGACACGACCCGGAACGTGCAGCCGACGTCGCTGAGGTAGGCCGTGTTGAACAGCACCTCGACGACCTTGGCCACCGCCCAGTTGCCCCAGCGCAGGAAGAGCCCCATGTTGGCGCCGTCCCAGATGAAGGTGCTGACCGTGCGCGAGCCGACGACGAGCTCGCACTCCCGGGTGTAGGGGAGCAGCTTGAGGAGGTCGCAAGGGTCGAAGGTGCCGTCGGGCTCGCAGACGCAGACCAGGTCGGTGCGCGCCTCGCGCAGGCCCCGCATGATGGCCGCCCCGTAGCCCTGCACCGGCTCGTGGACCTCGCGGGCCGAGGTCGTCGCCACCTCCTCCGAGGTGCCCGGGGCCGCGTTGTTGTTGACGACGAGGATGTCGTCGACGATGCCGAGGGCCTCGAAGCCCCGGATCACCTCGGCGATGCTGTCCTTCTCGTTGTACGTCGGCAGCACGACGCACAGCGACTTGCCGTCCCACACGGTCAGACGTGCCCTCCTTGCGGCGGTGCGGCGTCGATCGTGCCGCCGGCCCCGACCTCGGGCGTGGCAGCGGCGGACGTGGCGACGAGGGCGAGCGCCCCCAGGCCCCCCACCGTGAGCCAGGCGGCCCAGCCCCCGAGGGGCGGGTGCCACCGCTCGTCGCCCAGGAAGGCGAGGGGACCGTCGAGGCCGACCGCGTAGCGCCGGCCGTTCGCGTAGAGCGCCACGAGCTGCACGCCGCCGGCGACGAGCCCGACCACCACGGGGAGCAGGCGGAGCGCGGCCGGCGCCCTCCCCGCCCGCACGCGCTCGACCACGACGGCACCGGCGTAGAGCGGGCAGATGACGAAGAACGGCAGCATGTGCCGGCCCTGGGAGTCGGCGCCCACCGGGTGGAAGACGGCGGCGTAGGTGCCGTAGGCCGTGGCCGCGGTGGCGGCCAGCCCCGTGGCGAGCACCGCCCGGTCGCGGCGGTCGCCCACCACCAGCCCGAGGCCGACCACCACGACCGCCAGCAGGCCCCAGGCCCACACCGCCCACACCGGCAGCGGGGTGTCGAGCCACCCGAACGTCCCGACCGCCGACTTGACCAGCAGGTCGCCCCGGGCGAGGAAGTCGTCGAGCGCGGCGGGGTCGACGGGCGAGCCGGTGTCGACCGGGTGGTCGTAGGCCAGCTCCCAGGCGACGAGGGCGGCCGAGGAGGCGGCCAGGATCAGCACCGAGGCGACGAAGGCCGGCCGGGGCGACCGCACCAGCGCCCACAGCTCGTGCCGGCGGGCGACCGCCACGATGCCGAGCAGGACGGCCAGGGTGACGATGCCCATCTGCCGGCTGAGGACGAGCACCGAGCCGGTGACGGCCAGGCCGAGCTGCACGCCCGGCCGGGACAGGGCGCCGGGCCGCCGCAGGCAGGCGACGGCGATCGCCGCCACGGCGACGGCCGAGGTGATCTCGATGCCGCTGCTCGTCACCGTGGCGCTGGTGAACAGGGCCATCGGCGTCAGCGCCACGAACCCGCCCACCAGCGCGGCCGGCCCCAGGTCGCGCACGAGGTACCACGCTCCGGCGACGATCAGCGCCAGGCACGAGGCCAGGACGACGACCCGGGCGGCGTAGAAGGCGGCCGCGGGCGAGCCCTGGGCGCGGGCGGCGAGGCCCATGCCGACGTAGGTGAACGGCGGGTAGGCGCCGATGGGCGTGTCCCGCACGACCTCGCCGTCCCCGTCCTCGTCCTCGGCGACCGACCCGTCGGGGAGGCAGTCGGCCGTCACCGCGGGCCGGAACGCGAAGCAGGCGTAGCCGTCCGGCGCGAGCTCGACCGGGACCTCGACGAGCCGGGTGATCGACAGGTTGCGCCGGGTGAGCGGCGGGCCGGCCGGGAGCGGCTCGTCGTACTCCTCGCCGATGTCGAGGCGGCCCATGCCGAGGGCCTTGATGAGGTGGTGGTTCTCGTCGGGGGCGGCGGACGGGGGGTTGGAGGCGACCCAGGCGGCGCCGAGCAGCAGGTAGGGCAGCGCGAACAGGGCCGCCCACCGCCACGCGGCGCGGGTGCCGGTGCCGGCTGGCCGGTGGTCGTCGGGGGTGGGCCGCGCCCGGGCGTCCTCGGCCGGGGCGCCGTCGGGCGCGAGCTCGTCGGCGGGCACCGCCATCACGCTCCCCCCGGCCCCGGTGCCGGCTCGGCGACCACGAGCATCTGGCCGGCGAGCGGCCGGATCGGCGACCGCAGGTAGAGGGGGACGAGGAAGCTGAGCGCCGCGGCGCGCGACTTCATGGTGAGGGGCAGGAAGCGGGGCTCGAGGTGCGTGACCTCCCACCCCTCGGAGACCAGGTAGTCGTGCAGCGAGCGATCGGTGTAGATGGCGACGTGGGTGAAGTCGTCGAAGTACCGGCCGGGGTCGAGGCGGAAGTTGGGCTGGACGAGCACGAGCCGCCCGCCCGGGCGGAGGACCCGGCGGGCGCCGGCCAGCAGCGCCGTGGCCGCCGGCCGCTCGAGGTGCTCGAGCAGGTTGGAGGCGAACACGACGTCGAAGCTGTCGTCGGCGAACCCCCCGAGGTCGGTGCAGTCGCCGACCACCGCGGTGACGCCCTCGCCCGCCGCCCGCTCGACGGTGCTGTCGATGTCCATGGCGACGACCCGCTTGGCGCGCACGTTGTTGGCGAACTCGCACCACCCGGCGCCGAGCTCGAGCACCTCGGCGTCGGGCGGGATCCAGCGCTCGAGGTAGGCGCAGATGTGGCGCCACACCGCCCGGCGGTGCGGGTTGGGCGCCAGTCGGGTCTCGAAGTACCGGTTGGCGTAGGAGCTGCGGGATCCCTGCGACGCGCCGTGGTCGGAGGGTGTGCCGGTCGGCGTCATCGGCATCGGGTTGAGACTACGCGACGAGCCGGTGCCACGACGCGGGCTGCAGGAGGCGCCGCGACGAGCGCGGCGGCGCCCGCACGAGCGGCGTTAGCGTGTCGCCCGTGGCCAGCGATCCCTGCGTCCTCGAGGTCGTCGACCGGTCCGATCACGGCGTCGTGGCGCGGCTGTCGGGCGACCTCGACATCGTCACGGCCGAGCGGATCACCGCCGAGCTGGCGGCGTTGATCGAGGCCGGGCACGAGCGGGTCACGCTGGACGTCGGCGGGCTCGGCTTCGTCGACTCGAGCGGGCTGGGCGCGCTCGTCACCGTCCACCGCCGGGCCCAGGCGCACGACGGCTCGCTGGTGCTGCGCTCGGTGCCGCCCCGGGTGCGCCGGCTGCTCGAGATCACCCGGCTCGACGAGCTGCTGGCCATCGAGGGGGAGTGACCCCGGCGCCGTCGGGCCGCCCCAGGCGGCGGGCGCCGCTCAGCGCTCGAGCATCTCGCGGAGCTGGTCGAGGCACCGGCGCATGAGCCGTGACACGTGCATCTGGCTGATGCCCAGGCGCGCCGCGATCTCGCTCTGGGTCAGGTCCTCGTAGAAGCGCAGCCGCATGATCGTCGCCTCCCGCTCCGGGAGGCTCTCCAGCAGCTGGGCGACGAGCATCCGCAGCTCGACCGGGTGGCTCGGCACGTCCTCGCCGGGCAGGCGCTCGGCCAGGGGCGGGTTCTCGTCGTCGCCGATCCGCCGGGCGTCGAGGCTGGTGGCCCGGTAGGCGGCGCCGGCCTCCAGCGCGTCCAGCACCTGGTCGGCGGAGATGTCGAGCTCGCGGGCGAGCTCGTCGACGGTTGGCGGCCGGCCCAGGCGGGCCGACAGCGCCGCCCGGGCGCGCCGCAGGTCGAGGTGCCGCTCCTGGGCGCTGCGGGGCGGCCGGACGGCCCAGGTGCGGTCCCGGAAGTAGCGCTTGATCTCGCCGTTGATCGTGCGGCTGGCGAACGACGAGAAGGGGATGCCCCGGGCCGGGTCGAACCGCTCGACCGCCTTCAGCGTGCCCAGCATGGCGATCTGCACGAGGTCGTCGAGCTCGACCCCCCGACCCCGGTAGTCGTTGGCGATGGACGCGGCGAGGCCCCGGTGGGCCTCGACGAGCCGGTTGCGCACCGCCCGGTCGCCGGTGCGGCGGTAGGTGGCGAAGAGCTCGTCGAGCTCGTGGTCGTGCTGCTCGCTGCTCATGCGGTCGCGCGCGCCCGCTTGACCAGGCGGAAGCGACGGCCGTCCCGGCCGACGTCGTAGCTGTGGTCGTCGACGACCACCCGGAGGATGCCGAGCACGAGGTCGTCCAGCTGCGCGCTGTCGCCGGCGGGCGGGGCGTCGGCCCGCCGGTGCCCCTCGACGGTGACCTCGCCGTCGGACCGGTGGAAGGTCACCTCGATCGACGGACCGCCCGCCTCGGGCTCCTCGACGAGCAGGGCGACCAGCTCGCTCACGGCGATGCGCAGGTCCTCGGTGTCGTCGACGCTCAACCCGGCGTCGGCGGCGACCCCGGCGGCCAGGATGCGGGCGAGCCGGACCGAGCCCCGCTCGGCCGGGGCGATCAACTGGATCTGCCGGGACCCTTCCATGGCGTGGAGTCTCCCTCAGGGGGGTGGTCGGTGACGTTTGTCGGCCGCGCGGCCGGGGTAGGGCCTGCCGCGATGGACCAGGCCGTGAGCACGACGTTCCGCCGTGTGCCCGCGGCCGTGCCCGCAGCGCGCGCCTTCCTACGCTACGCGCTCGGCGTGGACGCGCAGGCGACCGACGCCGTCGAGCGGCTGGAGCTGGCCGTCGCCGAGGCGTGCAACAACGCCGTCGTCCACGGCGAGGGCGAGACGTTCACGGTGGCCATCGAGGTCGCCGGGGGCCGGGCCCGGGTCACCGTGTCCGACCGCGGCCCCGGCTTCACCCCGCCACCCGACCCGGCCATGCCGCCGCCGTTCGCGACCGGGCGCCGCGGGCTGCCGCTCATGCAGGCGATGGTCGACGACGTCGAGGTGGCGAGCGGCCCCCACGGCACGACCGTCGTGCTGACGCAGTCGCTGCTCGACCCCGCCGCCGGCCAGGAGCTCGTCGCCGGGGCCTGACCCGCCGGCGCCCCTCAGCGGGCGGTCGAGGGCATCCAGGCGGGGCGTCGGGCCTCGTAGGCGTCGATGGCGGCGGTGTGCCGCAGCGTGATGCCGATGTCGTCGAGGCCCTCGAGGAACCGCTCGCGGGTCGCGTCGTCGAGCGGGAACTCGCACTCGATGCCGGCGGCCGGCGCGGCGAGGGTGCGGCGCTCGATGTCGATGGTGACCTCCAGCGCCGGGTCGGCCTCGACCGCCCGCATCAGCCGCTCGCCGACCTCCGGCGGCACGACGACCGGCACCAGGCCGTTCTTCGTCGCGTTGTTGCGGAAGATGTCGCCGAACCGGGGGCTGACGACCGCCTTGAAGCCGTAGTCGGTGATGGCCCACACGGCGTGCTCGCGCGACGAGCCGGTGCCGAAGTTGGGGCCCGCGACGAGGATGGTGGCGCCGGCGTAGCGCTCGTCGTTGAGCACGAAGCCGGGCTCGTCGCGCCAGGTGGCGAACAGGCCGCGGCCGAACCCCGTGCGCTCGACCCGCTTGAGCCACTCGGCGGGGATGATCTGGTCGGTGTCGACGTCGCTGCGGTCGAGCGGGACGGCGGTCCCCTGGACGACGCGGACTGGTTCCATGGCTCTCGTCCTTCGTGCTCAGTCGAGGTCGGCGGGCGTGGCGAGCGTGCCGGCGACGGCGGTGGCGGCGGCGACGGCGGGCGAGACGAGGTGGGTGCGGCCGCCGCGGCCCTGCCGCCCCTCGAAGTTGCGGTTGCTGGTCGAGGCGCAGCGCTCGCCGGGGGACAGCTTGTCGGGGTTCATGGCCAGGCACATCGAGCACCCGGGCTCGCGCCAGTCGAACCCGGCGTCGCGCAGCACCCGGTCGATGCCCTCGGCCTCGGCCTGGGCCTTGACGGCGTGGCTGCCCGGCACGACGAGCGTGCGGACCCCGGGGGCGACCTTGCGGCCCCGGGCGACCTCGGCGACGGCCCGCAGGTCCTCGATGCGGCCGTTGGTGCACGAGCCGATGAACACGGTGTCGACGGGGATCTCCCGCAGCGGGGTGCCGGGCTCGAGGCCCATGTACTCGAGGGCCCGGGCGGCGGCGTTGCGCTCGGCGGCGTCGGCGAAGGAGTCGGGGTGGGGCACGACGCCGGTGATCGGCGCCACCTGCGAGGGGTTCGTGCCCCACGTGACGTGGGGGACGATGTCGGCGGCGTCGACGTGGACCTCCTTGTCGAAGGTCGCGCCCTCGTCGGTGACCAGGCTGCGCCAGTCGTCGAGCGCCCGCTCCCAGGCCGCGCCGGTGGGCGCGTGGGGGCGGCCCTCGAGGTAGGCGAAGGTCGTGTCGTCGGGGGCGATCATCCCCGCCTTGGCCCCGGCCTCGATGGACATGTTGCAGACCGTCATGCGGCCCTCCATCGAGAGGCTGCGGATGGTCGAGCCCCGGTACTCGATGATCGAGCCGACCCCGCCGCCGGTGCCGATGCGGCCGATGACGGCGAGGATGACGTCCTTGGCGGTCGCCCCGGCGGGCAGCTCGCCCTCGACGGTGACGGCCATGGTGCCGGGCCGCTGCTGGGGCAGGGTCTGCGTGGCCAGCACGTGCTCGACCTCGCTGGTGCCGATGCCGAAGGCCAGCGCGCCGAAGGCGCCGTGGGTGGAGGTGTGGCTGTCGCCGCAGACGATGGTCATGCCCGGGAGGGTCAGGCCCTGCTCGGGCCCGATGATGTGGACGATGCCCTGGCCCGGGTCGCCCATCGGGTAGCAGGTGATGCCGAACTCCTCGCAGTTGGCCGCCAGCACCTGCATCTGCTTGGCCGAGATGGGGTCGGTGACCGGCTGGCCGAGGCCCGTGGTGGGGACGTTGTGGTCCATCGTCGCCACCGTGAGGTCGGGCCGGCGCACCCGGCGGCAGGCGAGCCGCAGCCCGTCGAAGGCCTGGGGCGAGGTGACCTCGTGCACGAGGTGGAGGTCGATGTAGAGGAGGTCCGGCCCGCCGTCGCCCGGCACGACGACGTGGCGGTCCCAGACCTTCTGGCTGAGCGTGCGGGGTGTGCCCATGGCGTCACCTACGGGAGCTGGCGGTCGGTGTGAGGGGTGATCACTGTCCGTGATCTCACGATGTGGGATAGGGTTCCCACGTGGTGAACAGCCTAAGCGGTGTCGGCGTCCTCGACAAGGCGATGGCCGTGCTCGGCGCGCTGGAGTCCCAGCCGCGCACGCTCGCCGAGCTGGTCGCGGCCACGGGCCTGTCCCGGGCCACGGCCCACCGGCTGGCGACCGCGCTCGAGGCCCACGGCCTGGTCCGCCGGGACGCCGCCGGGCGCTTCTCGCTCGGGCTGCGGCTCATCGGCCTCGGGCACGCCGCGGCGGCGGCCGTGCCCGGCTGGCTCGACGCCCGGCCCGCGCTGGCCTGGCTCCGGGACCGGACCGGCGAGTCGGTGCAGCTCTACGTCCGGGACGGCGACCGGCGCGTCTGCGTCGAGTCGCTGGAGGCGCCCCACGAGCTGCGCACGATCGTGCCGGTCGGCGCCCGGCTGCCGCTCGACCGCGGCTCCGGGGGCCGGGTCCTCGCCGCCGACCGGGCGCCGGGCCCCGAGGACCCGGGGCCCGGCTGGGTCGAGAGCGTCGCCGAGCGGGAGCCGGGCGTGGCCTCGGTCAGCGCACCGGTGACCGACCCCTCGGGCCGGGTCGTCGCCGCGGTCAGCGTGAGCGGCCCGATCGAGCGGGTCGGCCGCCACCCGGGCGAGCGCTACGGGCCGGCCGTCGTCGAGGCCGCCCGCCGCATCTCCGCCCACCTGGCCTGACGTGCCCGGCGGGCGCCGGCTCAGCTCCAGAGCGTGACGTGCACCGGCGGGCGGAAGCGGGCGGCCGGCACGCTGCCGTCGGCGTCGTGCACGGCCTGCACGGCGGCGGGCGGGTCGGGGAAGGGGTCGAGGGGGGCGGGGGGCGGGGCCCCCCGGGGGGGGGCCAGGGGGGGGGGGGGGCCCAACAGGGGGCACGGGGGGCGCGGGGGCCCCCACAAGCCCCGAGGGCCGCCGCTGAG
>PKRH01000216.1 GCA_017577565.1 Thermoanaerobacterales bacterium
GCGTGTCTCCGGCCCCCGGCTCGGTGCCGGTCGCTCCCGACGCCCCGCCTGCCGGCGGCTGCTCGGCCGGGTCGGACTCGGCGGTGCCCGACCCGACGCTCGGCGCCGGCGAGGCGGCGGGGTCACCCCCCCCCCCCGCCGGGGTCACCGGCGGCGGGGGCCGGTGCTCGACCGGGGACGGGGGCATCGGCGGCGGGGGTGGCACCACGGGACCGGGCGGCGGCGCGGCGCCGGGCCAGCCGTCGGGCGGCGGCGGCACGGCAGGCGGAGGGATCGGCGCGCCGACCTCTCGACTCTGTTCGTCATCGCTCACCAAGGCTGGCCCTCTCCCGCTCCTGGCTCGGTCAACGGACCGGTCACGCTACATCGCCGGCGGGCTGGGCATGTCGTCACGGCCGCCCTCCTCGGCCAGCGCCCGCTCGACCAGCGCGGCCCCGGCGGGCGACAGCCGCAGCGACGCCGCCGCGGCCAGCCCGGCGGGGCTCATCTTGCGGGCCGTCTTGCGCAGGATGTCGACGACCTTGTCCTCGTCGAACCGGGCGATCAGGTCGTCGAGCTGCGTCTCCAGGAACACGAGGCACAGGGCGTCCTCGTGGACCTGCACCTCCGGGTCCGTGCCGAGCCCCCGCTTGGTCACGATCGCCTGCACCCGCTCGATCTCCTCGGCGCCGTAGCCGGCGTCGCGCATGATGCGGCCGACGTCCTCGGCGTGCTGCTTCTTCAGCGCCGTGCGCCAGCGCAGGTACCCGGCCCGACCCGGCGGGTAGCTGTCCCGCGGGATCGCCCACCGCCGCAGGTGGTGGGCCCGGGCGGCGATGAGCTGGGCCTCGCTGCAGTCGGGATCGAGGCGGCGCACCCAGCGGGTCATCATCTCGGCGTGGGTCAGCTCCTTCGGCCGCTCGACCCCGTCGACGACGATCGTGTGCGGGTCGTCGCGGTTGGCCTCGTCGATGGCGGCGAGCACGGCGGCGAGGCGGTCCGGCCCGGCGGACGTCTCGGTCATGGCCCTCAGGCTCGCGCACCCGCCGGCCGCGCCCGCAGACCGTCCGAGCGCGGTCTCCGGCGTCCCTCACCACCGCAACAGCACGTGAGAGGCGCCAGGACGGCAGCGGCGGTGGGCGCGGACGGCGGCCGGGCGCCGGGCCCGTCAGTACTCCTCGCGGAACATCAGGCTGATGCGGGGGCCGGCCGAGGCGCACTTCGGGATGCTGTGCTCCCACGTCCGCTGGCAGGTGCCGCCGAGGACGAGCAGATCGCCGGCGGCCGGGGTCAGCCGCAGCGAGCGGCCGCCGGTCTTCGGGCGCAGGAGGAACCGGCGGGGTGCCCCCAGCGAGACGATCGCCACCACGGTCTCGGCCCGGCGGCGGCCCACCCGGTCGCCGTGCCAGGCGACGCTGTCGCGCCCGTCGCGGTAGAGGTTGGCGGACACGACCCGCAGGTCGAGGCCGTAGCGGGCCGACAGCGCCTCGGCCATCGCCGGCACCGGGTCGGGCGGGTCGTCCCACGCCCCGGTCGTCAGCCGGGGCTCGACGACGGTGCGGTCGTACATCGGCCGCTCGCGCGAGGTCCACGGCGCCGCCTCGTGGAGGCGGGCGAACAGCTCGTCCGCCCCCGTCACCCACCCGGGCACGAGGTCGTACCAGGCGCCCGAGCCCAGCTCGTGGTGCTCGAGGGCGTCGAACGCCGGGTCGAAGCCGGGCTGCTCGCCGGCGAGGAGCGAGGGCTGCCACGTGAGCGGCACGCGCCCACGATACCGCACCCCGTGGTCGACACGAACCTGTGTTCGGATCGCGCCGGCCCGACGACCGTCAGCTCTTCGGCGGCGTGCCCCGCTTCTCCGGCGGGCGGAGGTCGACCCGCAGGGTGAGGATCCCGTCCTCCAGCGACCCCTCGGCGTCGCCGATGATGGCGAAGTCCATGTAGTCGATCTCCGCCTGGCGGATGAACTGCAAGCGCTCCTCCCCCGCCACCGGCGGCAGGGGGCGGTTCCGGACCGCCTGCGCCCGGTCCCGGAAGCGCTGGATCATCGCCTCGACGTCGAGCGTGTCACCCATGCGGTGCACGGTAACGGACGGTCGCCCGCGGGCCGCACGCCGGCGGGCCGCCGGTCAGCGCCAGCGGGGGTCGTCCCAGTCCAGGTCCGGGTGGTCGCGTGCCGGCCCGCGCGGCGGCCGCGGCGCCGTGGGCCGGGCCGGGCCGCGGTCGGGCTGGGGGCGCACGCTGCGCCCCGGGCCGTCGGCGCCGGGCCGGACCCCGGGGTCGCCGGGCAGGCGGCCGGGGCGCTGCCGCGGCGGCGGGCCCTCGGCACCGGGG
>PKRH01000043.1 GCA_017577565.1 Thermoanaerobacterales bacterium
GCCCCACCCGCCGGCGCGGACGAGGACGCCGGCGACGAGCGTGCGGCCTCCTGACCCCGCCCGCCCCGGGGCCGCCCGCCGATGAGCGCCCAGCCCTCACCCGAGACCGGCATGACGCTGGTCGAGCACTTGGCGGAGCTGCGCCACCGCCTGATCGTCTGCGTCGTCGCCGTCGGCGTCGGCATGGTCGTCGGGTTCGTCCTCTACGACTGGATCTTCGACTTCCTGCTCGCCCCCTACAAGGACGTCGTCCGCGGCGACCCGTCGGCGGGCGCCATCGGCGAGAACCTGCTCCAGACAGACCCGCTGGAGGGCTTCGCCGTGCGCATGAAGACCTCGGCCTACGCCGGGGTCGCCCTGGCCATGCCGGTCATCCTCTGGCAGATCTGGCGGTTCGTCACCCCCGGCCTCTACGAGCACGAGCGCCGCTACGCGGTCCCGTTCGTCACCTCGGCGCTGGTCCTGTTCGTGCTCGGCGCCACCCTCGCCTACTTCACGCTGCCCCGGGCGCTGGACTTCCTCGTCGACATCGGGGGCGACGACCTGGTCACCGCCTTCTCGCCGGGGAAGTACTTCCAGATGGTGACCTACATGATGCTGGCGTTCGGCGTCGGGTTCGAGTTCCCGATCGTGCTGATCTTCCTGCAGCTCGCCGGCATCGTGGAGCCCGCGACCCTGCGCCGCGTCCGGCGCTACGCGATCGTCGGCATCTGCATCCTCGTCGCCGTCATCACGCCCTCGGGCGACCCGATCAGCATGCTGATGCTCTCGGCGCCGATGGTCCTGTTCTACGAGGCCGCCATCCTGATCGGCGTGGTGCTCCTCAAGCGGCAGGCGGCGAAGGCGGGCGGGTGAGCGCGGCCACGCCCCGGTCCGACGGCGTCGGGGCGGGCGGCCACGGCCACCCGTTCGAGCTGGACGAGTTCCAGCGGCGGGCGATCGCGGCCATCGACGAGGGCGCGTCGGTGCTGGTGGCCGCCCCGACGGGCGCCGGCAAGACCGTCGTCGCCGAGCACGCCGTCGACCGGGCGCTCGCCGAGGGGGGCAAGGCCTTCTACACGACGCCGATCAAGGCGCTGTCGAACCAGAAGTTCGCCGACCTGGCCCGCCGCCACGGGACGCACCGGGTCGGCCTGCTCACCGGCGACAACAGCATCAACGGCGACGCCCCGGTGGTGGTGATGACCACCGAGGTGCTGCGCAACATGATCTACGCGGCGTCGCCGGCCCTGGAGGGCCTGCGGTTCGTCGTCCTGGACGAGGTCCACTACCTGCAGGACGAGTACCGGGGGCCGGTGTGGGAGGAGGTGATCATCCACCTGCCGCCGTCGGTCGCCCTCGTGTGCCTCTCGGCCACCGTCTCCAACGCCGAGGAGGTCGCCGAGTGGCTGACGACCGTGCGGGGCGACACCCGGCTGATCCTGGAGGAGCGACGGCCGGTCGAGCTGGAGCACCTCTACCTCGTCGGCGACCGGCAGAGCGAGCGGCCCCGCCTGCTCCCGACGCTGGTCGACGGCCGCCCCAACGAGGAGGCCGCCCGGCTCGACCACGAGGCGGCTCCCACCCGGGGGTTCCGGCGCAACGCCCACCGCCGCCCCCGCCGCCGGCTCTACACGCCCCGCCGGCCGGAGGTCATCGAGCTGCTGCGCGAGCGGGACATGCTGCCGGCGCTCTACTTCATCTTCAGCCGGGCCGGCTGCGAGGACGCGGTCGAGGCCTGCCTCGGCGCCGGGCTGCGCCTCACCACCCACCAGGAGCGGGCCCGCATCCGGGAGATCGTCGCCGAGCGCACCGCGGCGCTGACCGACGACGACCTCGACGTGCTGGGCTTCGACCGCTGGTCGACCGCGCTCGAGCAGGGGCTGGCCGCCCACCACGCCGGGATGGTGCCGCCGTTCAAGGAGACGGTCGAGGCCTGCTTCGTCGAGGGGCTGGTCAAGGCCGTCTTCGCCACCGAGACGCTGGCCCTCGGCATCAACATGCCGGCGCGGTCGGTGGTCATCGAGCGGCTGACGAAGTTCACCGGCGACGCGCGGACCTTCCTCACGCCGGGGGAGTACGCCCAGCTCACGGGCCGGGCCGGCCGGCGGGGGATCGACGACGTCGGCTACGGCATCGTCCTGTGGTCGCCGTTCGTGCCCTTCGAGCAGGTGGCGGCGCTCGTCTCCAGCCGCACCTACGCGCTGCGCTCGGCGTTCCGGCCCACCTACAACATGGCGGCCAACCTGGTGCGCCGGTGCCCGCCGGCGGACGCCCACCACCTGCTCAACCTGTCCTTCGCCCAGTTCCAGGCCGACCAGGCCGTCGTGCGGCTGGAGGCCCGCATCGAGCAGCAGGAGGAGCGCCTCGACCTGCTCGAGCGGGAGGCCCGCTGCGACCGGGGCGACGTCCGGGAGTACCGGCGGCTGCGCGAGGCCGAGCGCGAGGAGTCGGCCCCGACCCCGGCGGTGCGCAGCGCCATCGAGTTCGCCATCGCCCGGCTGCTGCCCGGCGACGTCGTCGACGCCGGCCGCCACCGGCTGGCCGTCCTCTCGGTCGCCCAGCGGAAGGGCGGCACGCTGCGGCTCCGGGGCGTCGACACCGCCGGCGAGCTGGTCACGGTCCACCCCGACGACCTGCTGGCCCCGCCGGAGCGGGTGGGCCACATCGACCTCCCCCGGCCGTACCAGCCGAACAACCGGGCCTTCCAGCACCGGGTGGCCGCCGAGCTGCGGGGCCTCGCCGGCGCGGGCGGCGACGCCACCCCGGAGCCGGCGCCGCCGTCGGCGACGGCCCGCGCCGTGGCCGAGCACCCCGTCCACGCCTGCCCCGACCGCGACCGCCACCTGCGGGCCCTCGCCCAGGCCGAGCGCACCCGGCGCGACCTCGAGCGGCTGCGCCGCGACGTGCGGTCGCGCACCGAGTCGCTGGCCCGGCGGTTCGACCGGGTGCTGCGGCTGCTGGAGGCCTGGGGGTACCTCGACGGCTGGGCCCTGACCCCCCGGGGCGAGCTGCTGGCCCGCACCTACCACGAGTGCGACCTCCTCGTCGCCGAGGCGATGGCCTCGGGCCTGCTCGACGGCCTCGACGCGCCCGAGCTCGCCGGCCTGGTCTCGTGCTTCACCTACGAGCAGCGGGGCCCGGGGCCGGCGCCCGCGCCGTGGTTCCCGACCCGGCGCCTGCGGGAGCGGTGGGGCCACGTCGAGCAGCTGGCCGCCGAGCTGCGGGCCGACGAGGAGGCCGCCGGCCTGCCCCCCACCCGGCCGCCCGACCCGGGGTTCGCGGCGCTGGCCCACGCCTGGGCCGCCGGCGAGCCGCTGGGGGAGGTGCTCGGCGACGACGAGCTCTCCGGCGGCGACTTCGTCCGCAACGTCAAGACACTCATCGACCTGGTGCGCCAGATCGGCGACGTCGTCCCCGACCGGGCGACCGCGCGCACCGCCCGCGCGGCCGCCGAGGCGCTGCACCGGGGCGTCGTGTCGATCTCCTCGACCCTCGACGAGGTGGTCGGGGCCGACGCCGCCGACGGCACCGGTCGCGTGCCCCGGGACGTGCCGTGACGATCCGCAAGGGCGAGGAGTGGGGCGAGCCCGGCGGGCTGCCGCCCGACGGCGTGCTGGTGGCCAGCGACGCCGAGGCCCGGCGCGTCGTCACCGAGGCCCGGCGGGCCGGCGAGCCGGTCCCGCCCCTCGGGCTCGTCGGCGGCGACCTCTGCCGGACGCTCGGCGGGCGGGGCGACGTCGACCGGGTCCGGTCCCCGGCGGGCGTGCGCCTGCCGACCGACCTCGGCGCCGTCCTCCTCGACGGCGTCCAGCACTGGTTCGTCGCCCACCTCGTGGCCCGGCGGTCGTGGTGGCGGGGCCGCGTCGTCGCGATCATGAACGCGCAGTTCCTGGGCGACTGGGACGTGGCGCCGCGCGCCCACCCCGGCGACGGCGTGCTCGACGTCGCCGACGTGTCGCCCTCGATGCCGCTGCTCGACCGGTGGCGGGCCCGGGGCCGGCTGCCGAGCGGGGCCCACGTGCCGCACCCGGACATCGCCGTCAGCCGGCGCCGGGCGCTCCAGATCGACCTCGGCCGGCCGACCCCGGTGTGGCTGGACGGCGAGCGGGTGGGCGAGGCCCGCCACCTCGCCGTGCGGGTCGAGCCCGACGCGCTGGTCTGCGTCGTCTGACCGGCGCGCCGGGCGGGGTGCCCCGGGCGGCGCCCTGCCGTTAGCGTCATCGCCCGTGCGCGCCTGGATCCTCGACGAGTCCCCCGGCAGCTACCGCGACGGCGAGGTCGACGACCCGCCGGTGGGCCCCGGTGACGTGCGGGTCCGGCCGGTGGCCTCGGCGCTCAACCACATGGACCTGTGGCTGACCCGGGGCCTGCCGAAGCCGCCGCTGCCGCACGTGCCGGGCTGCGACGTGGCCGGCGTCGTCGAGGCCGTGGGGGAGGGGGTCGAGGGCGTCGCCGTGGGTGACGAGGTGGTCGTCAACCCGGCCGTTGCCCCGCTCGACGCCGTGGTCGCCCACGGCATCGACGCCCCCCTCGGCCGCGGCTTCCAGATCGTCGGCGAGCACCGCTGGGGCGGCCACGCCGACCTCGTCGTCGTGCCGGCCCGCAACGTCGTCCCCCGGCCCGCGGGCCGGAGCTGGGAGGAGTGCGCGGCCTACCCGCTGGCCACGCTGACCGCGTGGCGGATGCTGCGTCGGGCCCGCCTGATGGCGGGGGAGTCGGTGCTCATCACCGGCATCGGCGGCGGCGTCAGCGCGGCGGCGCTCGCCCTCGCGCTGCGGGCGGGCGCCACCGTCTACGTCACCTCCCGCCACGAGGCCAAGCGCCGGCGGGCGATCGAGGCCGGGGCGACCGACGCCTTCGACTCGGCGGAGGACTGGCCGGTCACCGTCGACGTCGTGGTCGAGAGCGTCGGGCCGGCCACCTGGGAGCGCTCGATCCGGGCGCTGCGGCCCGGGGGCCGGCTGGTCGTGTGCGGCGGCACCTCCGGCCCCACGGTCGAGCTGAACCTGCCCCGCCTGTTCTTCAAGCAGATCGAGATCATCGGCTCGACCATGGGCTCGTACCCCGAGTTCGACCACGTGACCCGGCTCGTCGCCGCCGGCCTGCCGGTCCAGGTCGACGCCGTCTTCGACCGGTCCGAGTACCCGGCCGCGCTGGAGCGGCTGCGGCGGGGCGAGCAGCTCGGCAAGGTCGTGCTGCGCCACGACGGCTGAGGTCGGGCCGGGGGCGCCCCGGCCGGCCCCGGTAGCGTGGCGGCCCATGGAGCCGTCCCGCCTCCGCGAGGCCAAGTCCCGGCTGGCCGCCGAGGTCGACCGCCGGGCCGACCTGCTGGTCGACGTGTCCCGCCGCATCCACGCCCACCCCGAGCTCAACTACGAGGAGCACTACGCCCACGACCTGCTGACCGGCGTGCTCGAGGAGGCGGGCCTGTCCGTCACCCGGTCGGCCCGGGGGGTGGCCACCGCCTTCGAGGCGGTCGCCGGGCACGACGGCCCGACCGTCGCCGTCATCTGCGAGTACGACGCCCTGCCGGGGATCGGCCACGCCTGCGGCCACAACGTCATCGCCGCCGCCGGGCTGGGTGCCGGGCTGGCGGCCGCGGCGCTGGCCGACGAGCTCGGCGGCCGGGTCCTCGTGGTGGGCACGCCGGCCGAGGAGGGCGGGGGCGGGAAGGTGCCGCTGATCGAGGCCGGCACCTTCGACGGCGTCGACGCGGCGCTGATGGTGCACCCGGCCGACGCCGACCTGACGGCCATGGACGTCGTGGCGCTGCACCAGGCGCACGTCACCTACCACGGCGAGGCCGCCCACGCGGCCGCGGCGCCCCACCTGGGCCGCAACGCCCTCGATGCCGCCGTGCTGGGCTACGTCAACGTCGCCGCGCTCCGTCAGCACATCGAGGCCGGCGAGCGCATCCACGGCATCATCACCGAGGGCGGCGAGCGGGCGAACGTCGTGCCCCGCCGGGCCCGGGCCGAGTGGATCGTGCGGTCGACGACGGTCGCCAAGCTCGAGGCGCTCAAGGCCCGGTTCCTCGCCTGCCTGGAGGCGGGCGCGGCCGCGGCCGGCTGCGAGATGGAGGTCGCCTGGGTCGACCCCGTCTACGCCGACATGATCGACAACGCGGCCATCGTCGAGCGCTACCGGGCCAACGCCCGGGCGCTGGGCCGCGAGGTCCGCGACCCGTCGCCCGAGGCCCGGGTGGTGGGGAGCACCGACATGGGCAACGTCAGCTACGTGACGCCGTCCATCCACCCGATGATCCGGGTCGCGCCGCCGGGGGTCGCCATCCACACGCCGGAGTTCGCCACCTGGGCCGGCGGCCCGGAGGGCGACCGGGCCGCGCTCGACGGGGCGAAGATCCTCGCCTGGACCGTCGCCGACCTGTGGCTCGACGCCGCGCTGCGGGAGCGCGCCCGCGAGGAGTGGCAGGCCGCCCGCGGCGCTCGCACCGCTGGTCACGCAGCGTGAGCACACGACGGGCGGCGCCGGACCATCCCCGGGGTGGCGCAGCCCGAGCCCTACGATCGGGGCCCCTATGACGGTCTACGTCAGCGAGGAGTTCACCCCGGCCGAGGCCGACATCCTCCGGCGGTACTTCACCAACCTCGACGGACCGGTCTTCGCCCTCGTCAACCTCCCCGAGGTGGTGAAGGGGGCGCTGTTCGCCCGCTACTCCCGCTCCCCGAAGAGCCTGCGTCGCCTCTTCCTCGACGAGTTCGTCGGCGACCTCGACATGGCCGGCGACGTGACCTTCGACGCGACCGTCGGCCTGCGCCGGGCCGAGGAGCTCTACGACCGGGTCTTCTACGAGTACGGCGACGACTCGGTCGCCCAGCTCGGGGGTGTGCACCTCGCCTGCGAGCAGGCCTCGAACCTGCTGACCAAGGTGCTCGAGTGGGGCCGGCTGATGTCCTACCTCGAGCAGTCGACCCGCTACATCAGCTACGACACCCGGCTCGGCGGGCGGTACCGCTACTACCGCGACCCGGAGGTGCTCGGCAGCCCGCTGGGCCTGCGCTACATCGCCGACCTCGACCGCATGTTCGACGCCTACGCGGAGATGGCGGCGGTCATGCTCGACCACTTCCGCGAGCGCTACCCGAAGCAGCCGGGCGACAGCGACTTCGTCCACCGCCAGGCCGTCAAGGCCAAGGCGCTCGACACGGTCCGGGGCGCGCTGCCGGCCGCCGCGCTGTCGAACGTCGGCATCTACGGGACCGGGCAGGCCTACGAGGCGTTGCTGCTGCGCATGCGGGCCCACCCGCTGCCCGAGGCCCGCACCTACGCCGACCTCATGCTCACCGAGCTGCGCAAGGTCATCCCCAGCTTCCTGACCCGGGTCGACGTCGCCGACCGGGGCGTCGCCACCAGCGCCTACATGGCCACCAACCGGGCCGCGATGGAGGAGATCGCCGCCCGCCTCTTCCCGTCGCAGGAGGCCGAGCCCGGCACCGAGCCGCACGTCGAGCTGGTGGACTTCGACCCCGACGCCGAGGTCCACCTGGTCACGGCCATGCTCTACCCGTACACCGACCGCAGCGAGGCCGAGATCGAGGCCCGGGTGCGGGAGATGACCGTCGACGAGCGGCTCGCGGTGGTCCGGGCGTACGTGGGCGACCGCCGCAACCGCCGCCACCGGCCCGGCCGGGCCTTCGAGCGGCCGAGCTACCGCTTCGACGTGCTGGCCGACTACGGCGCGTTCCGCGACCTGCAGCGCCACCGCATGCTCACCATCGAGTGGCAGCCGCTGTCGCCCCGCCACGGCTACACCCGCCCCCAGGCCGTCGTGGACGCCGGGTGCGGCGACCTGTTCGACGAGACCATGGCCCGGTCCCGCGACCTCTACGAGGCCCTGGCCGAGCGGTTCCCGGCCCAGGCCCCCTACGCCGTCGCCCTGGCCTACCGGGTCCGGTTCGTCATGCAGATGAACGCCCGCGAGGCCATGCACGTCATCGAGCTGCGGTCCTCGCCCCAGGGGCACCCCGCCTACCGCTCGGTGGCGCAGCAGATGCACCGGCTCATCGCCGAGAAGGCCGGCCACCGGGCCATCGCCGAGGCGATGCGCTTCGCCGACCACTCGCCCGAGCCCGAGCTCGAGCGGCTGCCCGCCGAGCGGCGGGCCGAGCAGCGCCGCCTGTCGCGCTGACCCGGAGCCGACCACCCTCGGCGTGTTCCGTGTCACGTCACGTTGCCGTCACCGGGTCGCTACCCTGACCGCCCGCGCACCCCGGGTGGCCGGCGCGCCAGGGGCCGGGCCACGCCGAAACCCTGCTCCGCCGGGTGTCGCCTCCCGGTGGGCGCGTGCCTATGATCCCGGCCGCCCCATGGCCGACCCCCGCGAAGGGACCCGATGGCTGACGACGAGACCCCCGACGAGATCTTCGAGGACGACCCCCTCGTCGACGACGAGGTGTTCGACGAGCCGGGCGACCTCGACGCCGACCTCGCGACCGACGACGAGGTGTTCGACGACATCGTCGACGACGAGGAGGAGGACGACGTCGCGCCCCCGGCGACCACGAAGGCCCGCAAGGTCGCCGAGGACGAGGACGAGGAGGACGACGAGGAGGAGCTCGACCCCGACGACGTCGAGGCCGACCTCGACGAGATCCTCAAGGACCGCATCGCCGCCCAGGACGACGAGGACGAGGACGAGACGCCCGAGCCCGACGACCGGGGCGACGGCGCCGGCCGCATCCAGCCCAAGAAGGCCGACGAGTTCGTCTGCCAGTCCTGCTTCCTGGTCAAGCACCGCCAGCAGCTGGCCGACGAGGAGCACATGATCTGCGTCGACTGCATCTAGGATGACGTCCCCGTGACGGCTGCCGACGACGACACGCCCCGCCGGGAGAACCTGGTCTCCCAGGCCGCCGACCTGTTCGTCTACGCGCCCATCGGCCTGTTCTTCGAGGGGCCCTCGATCGTCGCCAAGCTGGCCGAGCAGGGACGGGTCCGCACCGACAACGCCCGCCTGTTCGGCCGGTTCGCCGTCCGCCACGGCCGGGACGAGCTCCGCCGGCGGGTCGGCGACCTCGAGAAGCAGGCCGTCGGGGTGCTGCGCCTGCTCGGCGTCCTGCCGGAGGAGCCCGAGCCGCCCGGTCCGGCCCCGGCACAGGCGCGGGCGGCGGAGCCGCCGGCCGCGCCGGCGCCGTCGGGCAACGGCCAGGCCGAGCCGGGCCCGTCGGCCGAGGACCTGGCCATCACCGACTACGACAGCCTCTCGGCGTCCCAGGTGGTGACCCGGCTCGAGGGGCTGACGCCCGAGGAGCTCGAGGCGGTCCGGGCCTACGAGCTGGCGCACCGGGGTCGCAAGACGATCCTCAACAAGGTCGCCCAGCTGCAGGCGTGAGCGCCCACCGCCCGCCGGAGGAGGCGGCCCGCACCGCCACGGACGCCGACCTCCCGGCGGTCGTCGAGCTGGTCGCCGCGGCCACCGCCGAGAAGCGCGCCCAGAAGGGCGGCGAGCTGTGGGCCCGGCGGGACCGGCGCCACCGCCCTGTCGACACCGACCTCAAGGCGGTGCTGGCGGCCGAGGACCACGAGCTGGCCGTGGGCACCCTCGACGGCACCGTCGTCGGCTACGGCGTCGTCCGGGTCGAGCGGTTGGCGGACGGCGGGCGCCTGGGCGTCATCGACGACATCTACGTCGATCCCGGGGCCCGGGAGGTCGGCGTGGGCGAGGCGCTCATGGCGCACCTGCTCGACTGGTGCCGGGCCCGGGGGTGCGAGGGGGTCGACAGCCTGGCCCTGCCGGGCGACCGGGCGACGAAGAACTTCTTCGAGTCGTTCGGGCTGGTGGCGCGGGCCATCGTCGTCCACCGCCGGCTGTCGTGACCGGCTCGCCGGCCGGACCGGTCCTGGCGGCGAGCGCGCTCGTCCGGGCGGAGGGCCGCCTGCTGCTCGTCCGCCGGGGCGGCCCCGACGCCGGCACCTGGGCGCTGCCGGGCGGGAAGGTGCGGGCGGGGGAGCGGGCGGCCGACGCGGCGCGGCGCGAGCTGCGGGAGGAGACCGGCCTGCGGGGGCGGGTCGAGGGCTTCGTCGGTTGGGCCGAGCGGATCGGGCCGGCCGACCACTACGTGATCCTCTGCTTCGCCGTCGCGCCGCTCGACCCGCCGGGCGCGGCGGTGGCCGGCGACGACGCGGCGGCCGTCGCCTGGGTCCCGCTGGCCGAGGTGGCGGGGCACGGGCTGGTGCCGGGGCTCGCCGGGTTCCTCGCGGACCACGGGGTCATCCCGCCGCCCTGAGGGGGCGCCCCCGGCGGCGGTCCGCCGGCCCGTGCCCCCGCGCCGGCCGGGCGGGCCTCAGCGGCCCTTCCACTGGGGCGGCCGCTTCTCGATGAAGGCGGTCAGCCCCTCCTTGAAGTCCTCGCTGGACATGGCCTTGGCCATGCCCTCGATCGACATCCGCCAGCCGACCTCGTCGGGGGCGTGGGTGGCCTCGAGCAGGACCTTGCGGGACTCCCGCACCGCCACGGGGGCGTTGGCGCAGATCTGCTCGGCCAGCTCGGTGGCGGTCTCGAGCGCCTTGCCCGGCTCGCACAGGCGGTTGACCAGGCCGTGGTGGTGGGCGAGCTCGGCCGAGATGGGGTCGCCGGTGAGGGCCAGCTCCATGGCGATGTTGAAGGGGATCTTGCGCGGCAGCCGGAACAGGCCACCCGCCGCGGCCACCAGCGACCGCTTGACCTCGGGGATGCCGAAGGTGGCGTTCGTCGACGCGACGACCAGGTCGCAGGCCAGGACGATCTCGGTGCCGCCGGCCAGGGCGGGACCGTCGACGGCGGCGATGAACGGCTTGGTGCGCTCGCGCTGCACGAAGCCCGCGAAGCCGCCCCGCTCGGTGTTCAGCGCGGCCGCGTTGCCGGCGTTGATCTCCTTCAGGTCGGCGCCGGCGCAGAACACGGGCGGCTCGCCCGTGAGGATGCCCACCCAGATGCTGTCGTCGGCCTCGATCCTGTCGACGGCCTCCTCGATGCCTCGGGCGACCTCGCCGTTCACGGCGTTGCGAGCATCGGGGCGGTTGATCTTGACGACCGCGAACGGTCCCTTCTGGTCGAAGTCGACAGCCATGGCGACACCCTAGTCATGGCACTGGTCGTGCAAAGAACCCGACCATCCACCCCTCCCGCGGGCCGTCGGCGGCAGGATGCGGGGAAACCTGAGCTAGGGTGACCGGGTCGGAACCGTACGTGGGTGGGCTCGGGGCACCGGCCCGGTTCCGACAAGGGGACGATTGGCACACATGAGCGACGGCACAACCGGCCACTTGCAATGCCCCTTCTGCGGGGCGTACGAGGTCGATCGGCTGTTCATCGGTTCGCTGCGGATCGACGCCTGCACGTGCCAGGCGTGCGGCTCGCGCTGGGACGAGGACGTCTCCACCGGCCGCTACCGCGGGCGGGGGTGCGGCGAGTCCGTGCTGGCGCCGCGCGACGTCTGATCCGAGCCGACCGGGGGCAGGCGGTCCGACCCCGGCGGGCGGGCCTCAGGCGGCCGGCCCCGACGACGCGTCGGCGCTCCCGGCCGCCTCCTCGCCGGCGACCGCCGCCGGCGCCGGCTCGTCCGAGGCCGTGTCGCCGGGCGCAGCGTCGTCGCCCGCGTGCGTGCCGTTCTCGCCCGGCGAGCTGGCCGCCTCGACGGGGGCGGGCTCGGGGGCGTCCTCCTCCTCGCCGGCCACACCGGCGTCCTCGCCCGTCCCGGACGGGCCGGCCTCGGCCGTCGCCCGGCCTGCGCTGTCCGGCTCGCCGGCCTTGCCGGCCTCGGCCGCCTTCTCGGCCTTCTCGCCCTTGTCGGCCTTGTCGCCCTTGCGACCCTCGCCCTTGCGCCCGCGGCGGCGGGAGGACGTGCGCTCCGGCCGGCCGGCGTTCGGGTCGGGCTCGATGTCGAAGATGTGGGCGATCTCGGGCAGGCGGGTGGCCAGGCGGGCGATCGTGGCCCGCAGCTCGGGCGTCAGCCGGGGCGGCAGCGACTGGGGGATGACCCGTCGCCGCACCGGCGAGTAGGCGAGGGCGTCCAGCACCGTCGCCCACCGCTCGGGGCTGGCCTCCGCGCTGAGCGCGGCCGACGTCGCCTCGACGAGCTGCGTGGCGATGTCGCCCGGGATGGGCGCGCCGGCCTTGGGCGGCCGGGAGCTGAGCCGCAGGGCGCGGACGACCCGGCCCGCCTTGACGGTCTCGGCCAGCTCGGCCAGCCAGGCGGCGTGCTCCTTCTCGACCCGGTTGGCCAGGGCCTCGCGCAGCTGGGCCGCCAGGGCCCGGGCCTCCTCGTCGCGGCCGGCGTCGTCGGCGGCGTTGACGACCGAGCGCAGGTCGCGCAGGTCGATCTCGTCGATGATGGCGATGGCCGCCTCGGCCCGGTCGCGCCAGACCGCGGCCAGGGCCTTGGGGCGCAGCTCCTCGGCCACGCGCAGCAGCTCGTCGGCCTTGACCTCGGGCTTGCCCGCCGCCCGGAGCTCCTCGTTCTGCTTGTCGAGCGCCTTCCGCACGGCGGGGAGGCCGCCCGCCAGCAGCTGCTCGACGATCGGGCGCTGCTCGGCCGGCACCGACTCGAGCAGGGCCGTCCGGTGGGCGCGGCCGGCGCGGAGGCGCTTGGGCTTCGGCTTCTCCTCGACCTTCGGGCGGGGCGGCCGCTGCGGCCGCTCGTGCCGGGGCTCCCGCGCCTGCTGGCGCTCTCGGCGCCGGTCGCCCCGGCGTCCCTCCCGGCCCCGCCGGCGCTCGGACCGGCGGGTCGTCAGGGTGGTGGTGACGAGCGGCTGGTCGGATCCCACCGGCTTGAGCTCGAGCACGTTCTCCTTGGGCTTCGGCGTGCGCGGCGGCGCCACCGACACGACGGTCAGGCCGTCGAGGTGGCCCTCCACCTCGGCGCGCAGCACCTGGCCCACGTGGGCGTCGCTGGGGAGGATCGAACCCTCGACGGTGCCCCTGGGCTCGCGGGCACCTGCGGCTCGCCAGGTCCAGGACCCGTCCTCGCGAACGCTGGTGAGCTCGATCTCGATCCGGCGGGACATAGGTGACCAACGCTAGCGCGAGACGCCCCGGCGACTCCCAGCCGAGCGGCACGACCCGGGTGTGGCTGGTGTCACCCCGGGCGGGCGCTCACCGCCGTGACCAGGCGTCCGGCGCCGCCAGGTGGCGCTCGGCCTCCTCGGGCAGGCGCCCGGCGACGAGGTCGGCGATGCTGACCTCCTCGAGGATCGACCGCAGCGCCGCCCGCGTCGCCACCCAGACCCGCTGCAGGTGCTCGGCAGCCCCGTGGTAGGTCGCGTCCTCGGGCGGGGTCCCGTGGACGTCGGCCAGCGGGCCCTCGACCGCCCGGATGACGTCGGCGATCGACACGGCGTCGGCAGGCCGGGCGAGCCGGTAGCCGCCGTCCGCCCCCCGCTGGCTGCCCACGATCCCGGCCCGGCGCAGGTCGGCGAGGATGTTCTCGAGGAACTTCGGCGGGATGGACTGGCGCTCGGCCAGCAGCTCGCCCTTGACGACCGGCTCGGGCGAGGCCGCCAGCTCGGCGACGGCCCGCACCGCGTAGTCCACCTTCGCCGTGATCCGCACGGTCCATTCGTACCGCGCCTGCCGACACGCCGCCGGACCGCTACTGTCCCGCGTGTCGACACGGATCCTGACGATCCGTTAGATTTAGAACCTGTTCTACGGCGCGCGGTGGAGGCGGCCACCCGTGCGCACGCAAGATCGATCCACGGAGGGGGGCTCTGTGATCACTCGTCGCGGCCTGGCCGCTCTCGCGGCGCTGGCGCTGCTCGCCGGCGCCTGCACACGGGCGGAGGGGGAGACCGAGGTCGGTGCCGCATCGTCGCCCGAACCGGCGCCCGACGCCGCCACCGGGACGTCGGCCGGCGGGGGCGACGAGGGCGGCAGCCGGCTCGACCGCGGGGGCTTCGGCGAGCTCGAGGAGGTCTGCTGGGACGGCGAGCCCGGGGAGTCCACCGAGGTCGGGCTGACCCCCGAGGAGGTCCGCCTCGGCATCGTGACCGACCGGGGCTCCGCCGAGCGCCCCGGCCTGAACCAGGAGATGTACGACGCCGCCGTCGCGTTCGCCGCCTGGTGCAACGAGCACGGCGGCATCGGCGGGCGGCAGGTCGTCATCGACGACCTCGACGCCAAGCTGTTCGAGTACGGCCAGCGGGTCGCCGAGGCCTGCCAGCAGGACTTCGCCCTCGTCGGCGGCGGTGCCGTCTTCGACTCGCAGGACAACGGCGCCCGGGTCGACTGCGGCCTGATCAACATCCCCGGCTACGCCGTGACGCCCCAGGCCCGCGCCGCCGAGCTGCAGGTCCAGCCGGTGCCCAACCCCGTCTACTCGATGGCGACCTCCGGCTACCGCTGGATCCAGGAGGCCCACCCCGACGCCGACCGCTTCGGCATCCTGTGGGTCAACCTCGACGGCCCGGCCACCGTCCACGACCAGGTCGTCGAGGTGGTCGAGTCCCTCGGCTTCGACGTCGTCTTCGACGAGCAGTACCGGCCGATCGGCGAGACCGGCTGGCGGGGCTACGTGCAGAAGATGCGCGACCAGGGCGTCGAGGTCTTCGAGATGATCGGCGAGCCCGAGAACATGGTCGCCCTGCAGCAGGCCATGCAGACCGAGGGCTGGTACCCGGTCGCCACGCACCTGCAGACCAACTTCTTCGACGAGCGGTTCGTGGCCGAGGGCGGGTCCTCGGTGAGCGAGGCCACCTACATGGCGTCGGTGTTCCCGACCTTCGACATGGCCGACGAGGTCCCGGCGATGGCCGACTACCTCGAGCTCATCGAGCGCTACAACCCCGACGGCAAGGTCGCGATGCTCGGCATGCAGTCGCTGTCGGCCTTCCTGCTGTTCGCCACCGCCGCCAAGGCGTGCGGCGACGACCTGACCCGGGCGTGCGTCATCGAGCAGGCCGCCGCCCAGGAGGGCTGGACGGCCGGCGGCCTCCACTCGCCCCAGACGCCGGGCAACCTCGAGGCCTCGCCCTGCCGGCTCGCCATCCGGGTCACGCCCGACGGCTTCGCCTACGACGAGGAGATGACCGACCCCAACGAGGGCATCTACCACTGCGAGCCGGACGACGTCCTCGAGCTGACCGGCGACTACGGCGTCCCGCGGCCCGAGCGCTGACGCCGGGGGCGGCCGACGATGGACCAGTTCCTCCAGGCCACGATCACCGGGATCGCGACGGCCGCCATCCTCGCGGTGGCGGCCAGCGGCCTGGTGCTCACCTACACGACGACCGGCATCTTCAACTTCGCCCACGGGGCGATCGGGATGCTCGGCGCCTTCGCCTACTGGCAGCTCCGCTTCGACTGGGGCTGGCCGGCGCCGGTGGCCCTGCTCGTCGTGCTGGGCGTCCTGGCGCCGCTGCTCGGCGTGGCCATCGAGCTCGTGGTCATGCGGGGCCTGCACGACGCGCCCGAGGCGGCCCGGGTCGTCGTCAGCGTCGGCCTGCTCGCGGCGCTGCTCGGCCTCGGGCTGTGGGTGTGGCCGACCGACGTCGCCCGGCCGCTCACCCGCTTCTGGGGCAACGAGCACATCTCGGTCCTCGGCGTCCGGCTCACCTGGCACGAGGTCGTGGCCATCCTCGTCGCCGCCGGCCTGGCCCTCGGGCTGCGGGCCCTGCTCTACGGCACCCGGGCCGGGCTGGCGATGCGGGCGGCCGTCGACGACCGGGCGCTGTCGATGCTCAACGGCGCCCGGCCCCACCGCTCGGCCGTGCTCGCCTGGGCCATCGGCTGCACCTGCGCGGCGCTGGCCGGGATCCTGATCTCGCCGGCGATCGGGTTGATGCACGTCAACCTCACCCTGATGATCGTCAACGCCTACGCGGCGGCGATGATCGGCCGGCTGCGCAACCTGCCGATGACGTTCGCGGGGGCGGTGGCGCTCGGGCTGCTCGACGCCTACGCCCTGACCTACCTGCCGACCGACAGCATCCTGCTGGCGCAGTTCCGCTTCGCGATCCCGGTCATCCTGCTGTTCGCGGTGCTGCTCGTCCTGCGCCAGGACCGGCTGCGGGGCCACGCCGCCCGGTCGACCCGCGAGGTCGTGCCCCGGCCGGGGTGGTCGGGGTCGCTGGCCACCGCGGCGCTGTTCGTGGCCGCCGGCGTCGTCGCCGCGCAGATCACCTCGGCGCCCGACGCCGTGGCGGTCCAGAAGATCGTGGCGGTGGCGATCATCGCCCTGTCGCTCGTCCCGCTGGTCGGCTTCGCCGGGCAGCTGTCGCTGTGCCAGATGAGCTTCGCCGGCATCGGCGCCGTCGTCATGGCCCACCACGGCCACGGCGGCGACCCGGTCGGCCTGTTGCTCGCCACCGTGGTCGCCGGCGCCGTCGGCGCCCTCGTCGCCCTGCCGACCGTGCGGCTGGCCGGCATCTACCTGGCGCTGGCGACGGCGGCCTTCGCCATGATGCTCGACCTCTGGATCTTCGGGCTGCGCGACTTCGAGGTCGGCCCGCTGTCGATCAGCATCTTCGGCACCGGGTCGGTGGCGGTCGACCCGATCGACGTGCCCGGGGTGGACAGCGCGCACGACCGCCTCGTCTTCCTGTCCGTCGTCTTCGCGCTGCTCTACCTGCTCGTCGTGGCCATCCGCCGGAGCACGTTCGGCCAACGGCTGCTGGCGTTCAAGGACAGCCCGGCGGCCTCCGCGACGCTCGGCGTCAACACCATGCTCGTCCGGCTGGCGGTGTTCACGCTCTCGGCCGCCATGGCCGGCTTCGGCGGCGCCCTCTACGGCGGCACGCTGGGTGCGGTCAGCGCGCAGAACTTCGCCTTCGCGCAGAGCCTGCCCCTGCTGCTCCTCGCCGTCGTGGGCGGCATCGGCACGGCCGCCGGCGCCCTGGTGGCCGGCGTGCTCGTGGGCGGCCTGCCGCTGCTCGTCGAGGTGGCGCCCTGGTTCGAGAACGTCAACCGGGTGCTGCCCGGGACGATGGGCATCGCCCTCGGCCGGAACCCCAACGGCATCGCCCACCAGATCCGGGTGGGGCTGGCCCCGCTACGCCGCCAGCCGGCGCTGCTCGCCGGCACGGTCGCCGGGGTCGCGGCCGTCGTCGGGCTCCGGCTCGCCGAGGTCCTGACCGGCACGCCGTTCGCGCTCGCGCTGGCCGCCGTGCCCGCCGCCGGGGGGCTCGCGGCCCAGGTCCTGGCCGCCCGGCGCGCCGCCGGCGCCACCGCGACCGAGGGCCCCGACGACGTGCCGCTCGAGTGGGCGGGGATCGTCCGCCCCTTCACGGCCGAGGAGGTCGCCACGATGGACCGGGTGCTCGGGCTCGAGCGTCGGCCGGAGCCGACGCCCAGCCTCGCCGGCGCGCCGTCGGGGGTCAGCGCGCCGGCCCGCACGGCGGCGGGGGCGGGTCGATGACCGCGGCCACCGCCCCCGCCGCCGCCCTCGAGGTGCGCGACGTCGTCGTGCGCTTCGGCGGCCACCTGGCCCTCGACCGCGTCAGCCTCACCGCCCGCCCGGGCGAGGTCACCGGGCTGATCGGCCCCAACGGGGCCGGCAAGACGACGCTGTTCAACGTCGTCACGGGCCTGCAGGCGCCCCAGCGGGGCACCGTGCTGCTCGACGGCCGGGACGTGACCCGCCTGGCCCCCTACCGCCGGGCCCGGCGGGGGCTGGCCCGCACCTTCCAGCGCCTCGAGCTCTTCGGCCTGCTGACGGTGGCCGAGAACGTCGAGCTGGCCGCCTCGGTGCGGGGGCGGCGCCGGCCCGGGCGCAGCGCGGACGAGGCGCTGGAGCTGGTCGGCCTGCGCGACCTGGCCGACGTGCGGGCCGACGAGCTGCCGACCGGCAAGGCCCGGCTCGTCGAGCTGGCCCGGGCGCTGGCCACCGGGCCGCGGGTGCTGCTGCTCGACGAGCCCGCGTCCGGTCAGAGCGAGGCGGAGACCGAGGAGTTCCGCGAGGTGCTGCTCGCGGTGGCGGGGGAGGGGATCGCCGTGGTGCTCGTCGAGCACGACGTCCAGCTCGTGATGCGCACCTGCTCGCAGGTCCACGTGCTCGACTTCGGGCGGGTGCTGGCAGCCGGGACGCCGGAGGAGATCCGGGGGAACGAGGCGGTCATCGAGGCCTACCTCGGCGCGGCCCCGGGGGTGCCGGCGTGACCGCCCTCGGTCCGGCGCCCGCGCCGGCCCCGCCCGCCGGCGACCCGGTGCCGGCGCCGCCGCTCGTCGAGCTGCGGGGCGTGCGCGCCGCCTACGGCACGATCGAGGTCCTGCACGGCGTCGACCTGAGCCTCATGCCGGGCGAGGTCCTGGCCGTGCTCGGCCCGAACGGCGCGGGCAAGACGACGATGCTCAACGTGCTCGCCGGGCTGCACCCGTTGAGCGGCGGCGACGTCTTCGTCGCCGGCCGCCGGACCAACGGGGCGTCCGCCGCGGACCTGGCCCGGGTGGGGCTGTGCCTCGTGCCCGAGGGGCGGGGCATCTTCCCCAACCTGACCGTGCGCGAGAACCTGCGCATGGCGGCCCACGCCGGCCACGACCCCCGCGCGGTCGAGGAGGCCGCCTACGAGCGGTTCCCCCGCCTGGCCCAGCGCCGCCGCCAGCTCGCCGGCACGCTCTCGGGCGGCGAGCAGCAGATGCTGGCGCTGGCCCGGGGGCTGGCCACCGACCCTGCCGTGCTCGTCCTCGACGAGCTGTCGATGGGGCTGGCCCCGCTGGTCGTGGAGGAGCTCTACGGCCAGGTCGCCGAGCTGGCCCGGCGGGGGGTGTCGATCCTGGTCGTCGAGCAGTTCGCCCGCGTCGTCCTGGGGGTCGCCGACCGGGCGGCGATCATGCTCGGCGGCCGTGTCACCGACGTCGGGGCGCCCGACGAGATCGAGTCGAAGCTGTCCGCGGCATACCTGGGTGGTTGAGCAGAGATGAGCGACAACGACAACACCGAGCGCGTCGAGAGGTTCAAGGCGGAGGTGGCGGCCATGCACCTGCGCGACCCGGCGACGGGCCTCGACCGGCTCCTCGTCCGGCTGGGCGTCGCCGGGCTCGTCGCCGGCCCGTGCTTCAGCATCGCGGCCTGGTTCATCGCCCACGGCACCCGCAACCCGCTGCAGCAGCGGGACGCCATCGTCGTCGGGCTCATCGGCGTCACGCTGGCCGTCGTGGGCGGGGCGCTGTTCGTCAAGGGGGCGATGGCCGGGTTCCTGCGGTTCTGGATGGCCCGCCTCTGCTACGAGCAGGGCGCCCAGGCCGACCGGCTGGCGGCCGCGCTCACCGGCCGGACGTCGCCGGAGGCCGCGGAGGCGGCGGCCGCCGCGGCGTCCGACGGCCGGGCCCCCGCCGAGGCCGAGACGGCGGCCGGCGACAAGGACGCGAGCCGCACCGGCTAGCCCCGGCGCGGGGCCGGGGGGACCGCCCGGCCGGGCGGCCGCACGTTGGGCACGTCGTCGCCGGGCAGCGTGATGCCGCGCGCCGCGCACGCCCGCGCGACCTCCTCGGGGAAGATGTTGGACACCAGGAACAGGTCGCGGGCCATGTTGTAGTCGGGGGCCAGCTCGCGGGCGTAGCGCTCGAAGTACATGAGCTGCTTGCTCACGAGCACGAGCTCGCGCACGGCCCGGGCGCTGTACTCCTGCTGCAGCTCGATCTGGCGGCGGAGGATCTCGGCCAGGCTGGCCTCCCCGAGCGTCATGTCGAACATGGGGTCGAGGACGACCTGGAGGCGGGCGGCGACCTCCTCGACCGGCCCGACGTCGGGGCCGAGGATGCCGATGCGCTGCCAGGCCCGGACCACCCGGGTGTAGTCCCCGTCGATCATCACGGTGTAGAGGGCGTCCCGCAGCGCGTCCCGGTGGGGGGCCGGCAGCTCGCCCATGATGCCGAAGTCGAGGTACGCGATCCGCCCGTCGTCGAGGACCCAGATGTTGCCGGCGTGGACGTCGCCGTGGAACGGCCCGTGCACGAGCGCCGCCTCCATCCACACCTTGAGGCCCCGCCGCAGCACCAGCTCGCCGTCGATGCCCCGGGCCCGCACCTCCTCGAAGCGGTCCAGCGGCGTGCCGAACAGCCGCTCCATGCAGATGACCCGCGGCCCGCAGAGGTCCCGGTAGACCTCGGGGGCGGTGATCCAGGCGTTGTCGCCGAAGTGGCCGATCGCGGCCCGGAACCGCGCCTGGCGGTCGGCCTCGAGGACGAAGTCCAGCTCCTCGTTGGTCGTGCGGTGGAGGTCCTCGACCACGCCGGGGGCGTTGACCAGGTGCCCGGTGCGGGTCCGGTCGATCAGACGGGCGAGGCGGTACATGATCCGCAGGTCGCGGTTCATGCGGTCGGCGATCGCCGGGCGCTGGACCTTGACCACCGCGTGCCGCCCGTCCCGCAGCACGCAGGCGTGCACCTGGGCGATCGAGGCGGCCGACAGCGGCCGGGGGTCGAACTCGGCGAACAGCTCGGCGGCCGGCGCGCCCAGGTCCTCCTCGACGATGGCGAGGGCGGTCTCGGCGGGGAACGGGGGGACGTCCGAGAGCGTCCGCAGGCAGGCGTCGGCGAGCCAGGTCGGGAACATGCCCGGCGACGAGGCGATGAGCTGGCCGAGCTTCACGAACGTCGGGCCGAGCGCCATGAACGCCTCGACCAGCCCGGTGCCGGCGGCGTCGGCCAGCGCCCGCCGGGCCTCCGGGTCCCGCCGCAGGAGCCCGACGACGTGGCTGGGGTGGCGGGCGAGGTGGACGACCACCGCCCGCAGGACCACGACGGCGAGCGTCACCCAGATCTCGACGCCCCGCAGCAGCTCGGGCGGGCCGAGCCGCAGGAGGTCGGGCGCCTCGGGCGGGGGCGCGCCGGGCGCCCGGACGGGGCCGGTGGGGTCGGGACCGCCGTGCGGCGAGGTCACCGCGGCAGCCTCCCACGCCGGGCCGGTGCCGCGGCGGCGTCGCCCGGGTCGCCCGTGGCCGGCGCACCGCGCTCGCGCCGCCTCAGAAGACCGTGTAGCCCCCGTCGACCACGAGCGTGTCGCCGGTGTGGAACGTCTGCGAGGGGTCGCACAGGAACACCGCCACCTCGCGGAAGTCGGCGGGCTCGCCCCACCGGCGCACCGGCGTGCGGCGCGTCGTCGCCTCCCGGAACCGGTCGTCCTGGTAGCCGAGCTCGGTCATGTCGGTGCGCGTCCAGCCGGGGAGCACCGCGTTCACCCGGATGCCGTGGCGGGCCCACGCCACCGCGCACGACCGGACGAAGGCCAGCAGCCCTGCCTTGCTCGCCGCGTAGCCCGAGGTCACCGGCGCGCCGTGGATCGCCGAGGTCGACGAGACCGCCACCATCGCGCCGCCGTCGCCCTGGGCGATCATGCGCTTGGCGACCTCGCGCATCGTGAGGAACGCGCCGTCGAGGTTCACCGCCATGACCCGCCGCCAGTCGGCGAGTGACATCTCGGTGATCGGCGCCGCGTGGCTGACACCGGCGTTGGCGATGCAGGCGTCGATGCGACCCAGCGCGTCCACGGTCTGCGTGGTCGCGTCGACCACCTGCTGCTCGTCGGCGACGTCGCAGCGCAGCGCGACCACCCGGCGGTCGGGTGCGAGCTCGCGCAGGTGCGCCGCGGCGTCGGCGTTCTTCCCCTCGTCGCGCCCCCAGATCGCGACGTCCGCGCCCGCGGCGACGAGCCCCTCGGCCATGCCGAGCCCGATCCCGCCGTTGCCGCCGGTGACCACCGCGACCTTCCCGTGCAGATCGGCCATGGGGCGTCACCCTAGGTGGGCCGGCAGGTGGGCCACCGACCAGGTCCCGGCCGGGGCCTCCCACGCCGGTGGGCGCAGCGGTGTCGTCGGGCCTGTCGCACATGACTAGAACACGTTCTAACGTAGCGCCGTGGACTTCGACGACACCCCGGAGGAGGCGGCGTTCCGGGCCGAGGCGCGGGCGTGGCTGGACGCCCACGCCATCCCCAAGGGGCACCCCGACGACTTCTCCGACGGGCTCTGGAGCACCGCCTACGACGAGGACACCTACATCGAGCGCTGCCGGCAGTGGCAGCGGACCCTCTTCGAGGGCGGCTGGGCCGGCATCACCTGGCCCAAGGAGTACGGCGGCCGGGGCCTGAAGCCGATCCACCAGGTGATCTTCAACCAGGAGCAGTCCCGCTACGGCGTCTCCAACGGCGCCTTCATGATCTCCATCGGGATGGCGGGCCCGACGATCCTCGCCCACGGGACCGAGGAGCAGAAGCAGCGGTTCCTCGTCCCGATGCTGCGGGGCGACGAGCTGTGGTGCCAGCTCTTCAGCGAGCCCGGCGCCGGCTCCGACCTGGCCAACCTCTCCACCCGGGCCGTGCGCGACGGCGACGGCTGGGTCGTCACCGGCCAGAAGCTGTGGACGTCGTCGCCGGAGCGGGCCACGTGGGGCATGCTGCTCGCCCGCACCGACCCCGACGTGCCCAAGCACAAGGGCATCAGCTACTTCCTGCTCGACATGCGGTCGCCGGGGATCGAGGTGCGGCCCCTGCGCCAGATGACCGGCGAGGCGCACTTCTCGGAGGTCTTCCTCGACGGGGTGCGGGTGCCGGACGAGAACCTGCTCGGCGCCCCCGGCGACGGCTGGCGGATCGCCCAGACCACCCTGGCCGCCGAGCGGGGCTCGATCGGCGGCGGCCGCAACATGACGCCGGAGATGCTGATCCGCCACGCCCGCCGCCACGGCGTCGCCAACCACCCGGTCGTGCGCCAGCGCATCGCCGACGCCCACATCCGCTTCGAGGTGCTGCGGTTCCTCGGCTACCGCATGCAGACGGCGCTGAGCCAGGGCCGGACGCCCGGCAACGAGGCCTCGATCATGAAGCTGGCCTTCGCCCGCTACATGAAGGCCCTGACCGAGACGGCGATCGAGGTCGGCGGGCCGCACGGCATGCTGGCCAGCGAGGAGGTGGGCGACGAGGGCATCTGGGTGCGGCGCTTCCTCCACGCGCCGTCGCTGCGCATCGCCGGGGGCAGCGACCAGGTGCAGGCCAACATCCTGGGGGAGCGGGCTCTCGGCCTGCCGCCCGAGCCCCGCCCCGACAAGGACGTGCCCTACCGCGAGCTGGCCCGGGGCGTCCGGTAACGTCGCCGCACGATGGCCGAGGCACCCGCACCCCCGCCCGCGCTCACCAAGAGCCAGGCGGCCCGGCGCGAGCGGGTCGTGCGGGCCGCGCTCGAGCTCGGCGCCGAGGGCGGCTACGACGCCGTGCAGATGCGCGACGTCGCCGCCCGGGCCGGCGTCGCGCTCGGCACGATCTACCGCTACTTCCCCTCGAAGGACGCGCTGCTGCTCGCCGTCATGGTCGAGTGGCTCGGCGAGCTGGAGCGCCGGGTCACCCGCCGCCCGCCGACGGGCTCGACGACCGTCGAGCGGATCATGGACGTCATCGGCCGGGCCCTGCGCACCATGGACCGCCAGCCCCGGCTGACGACGGCCGTCATCGCCGCCATGACCGCGGGCGACCCGGCGAGCGTCAGCGCCATCGAGGAGGTCACCCGCGCCATCGCCCGCATCCTGCGGGCCGCGTTCCCGGCCGGCGTCGACCCCGACGTCGAGGCCGCGGCCGCCAAGGTGCTCGGCCACGTGTGGTGGTCGGCGACGATCTCGTGGGCCAACGGCATGGGCGACATCGCCTGGGTCGAGGGCGAGGTCCGCGAGGCGGCGGAGCTGATCGCCGACCGCTTCGGCTGACGCCGCCCGCGGCTCAGCGGCCCAGGGCCACCGTGGTGCTGGCCAGGACCCGGCCCTGGTGCTCGAGCCGCACGGTCGCCGACTGGTCGGGCGCGGCGACGAGCAGCCCGAGGCGCAGCTCGGTCGTGCCGGTGATCCGCCCCAGCGTGCAGGTGAGCGACCGGAGCAGGTTCACCACGACGCCGACCAGCGTCGGGTCGGTCGGGCCGCAGGACGTCCCGGACAGCGACACGGCGTGCGCGCCCGGCGACAGCTCGACGACGAGCTGGGCGCCGGCGAGCGTCCCCGTGCCCGCGTTCGCGACGTCGACGTCGAGGGTGCCGGACCCCAGGAGCCCGGCCCGCCACCGGGCGTCGAGGGTCACGCCCTGCTGCGGCCCGACGCCCACGTCGGCTCCCACGTCGACGCCGGCGCCCTCGCCGAGGCCGACGGACACGTCGGCCCCCACGCCGAGCCCGTCCCGCCCGGCGGCGACGTCGACGTCCGCGCCGACGTCCAGGCCGACGCGGCCGGTGTCGACGTCCGCGCCCACGCCCAGGCCGACCCCGCCCTCGCCGACGCCGGCCGTGACGTCGAGGCCGACGCCCGGGCCGGTCGACGGGGGCGCGGTGGGGTCGGACCCGACCTCCGTGGTGCCCGGGGCGCCGGTGGTCGCCGTCGAGCCGGCGCCCGCCGGCCGCGCGGCGGTGGTGCCGGGCGCGCCCGTCGTCGCCTCGGTCGTCGTCGCCTCGGTCGTCGTCCCCCGGTCGGCGACCGACTCGCCGGCGACCTCGACGGTGGCGCCACCCCGGCCGTGGCCCAGGTCGACGGTGGCGTCGACCGCCGCGACCCCCAACGCCACCGCGGCGACGGCGGCCAGGACCTTGGCCCCGATGCCGAGGCCGACCCCCGCCAGCGAGGCGCCGCCGCCCACCGCCGCGCCGGAGGCGGCGGTGCCGGCCGCCGCGCCGCCGGCCGCGGCGCCCGAGGGCGTGACCG
>PKRH01000044.1 GCA_017577565.1 Thermoanaerobacterales bacterium
CCGGGCTTGGTGCCGATCCAGGGGCTTGTAGGGAACCTGGGCGTGCCCCTCCCTCCGCCAGGTTTCCCGCCCCGGCGGCTCTCGGACGGGGAGCACGACCGGACGCCGATCGGCGGCGGGCACGCCGGAATGTCCGCGGGGGCGGCGCCGTTGCACCCCGCGATGCGCGTCGAGGTCTGGTCAGACGTCGTGTGCCCGTGGTGCTACGTCGGCACCCGGCGCTTCGAGCAGGCGGTCGAGCGGTTCCGGGACGACGGCGGCGGGGACGTCGAGCTCGTCCACCGCGCCTTCGAGCTCGACCCCCACGTGCCGCCCGAGGGCACCGACCTCGCCGAGCACCTGGCCCGGAAGCTCGGCGGGCGGGAGCGGGTGGCGGCCGCCCACCGCCGGCTCGCCCACATCGGCGCCGAGGTCGGCATCGAGTTCCGCTGGGAGGGCAAGCGCCGGGTCAACACCTTCGACGCCCACCGCTTGGGCGCCTGGGCGCTCGAGGTCGCCGGGCCCGAGGTCCAGGCCGCGCTGCACCAGGCCCTGTTCCGCGCCTACTTCACCGACGGCGCGGACGTCGCCGACCACGGGGTGCTCGCCGGGCTGGCCGCCGAGGTCGGCCTCGACCGCGACCGGGCGGCCGAGGCGCTGGCCACCGGGGCCGGCGCCGACGCCGTGCGCGCCGACGAGCAGCGGGCCCGCGAGGCGGGGATCCACGCCGTGCCGACCTTCGTCGTCGAGGGGCGGTGGACGATCCCCGGCGCCCAGGACGTCGAGACCTTCCTGGCTGTGCTGCGCCGGGCGCGCGAGCGGCTCGTCGCCGCCCCGGCCCCGGAGGACGACGACGGGTGTGCGGACGGCGCCTGCACGGCGTAGGACGCAGGGGATGGCGCGCACCGGCACCGATCCCGACACGACGACCGGACGCCCCTGGTGGGGGACCGCGGCGGCGGCCACCCAGTGCGAGGGCGCGGCGCCCCGCTCGGACTGGGCGCGGTGGGAGGCCGAGGGCCGCGTCCCCGCCTCCGGGGACGGCAACGGCTTCCGCACCCGCTTCGAGGACGACCTCGCCCTCCTCGCCGGCCACGGGCTCCGCCACCACCGCCTGACCGTCGAGTGGGCCCGGCTCGAGCCCCACCCCGGCCGCTGGCACGAGGACGAGGTCACCCACCTGCGCCGGGTCCTCACCGCCGCCCGCGACGCCGGCGTCGAGGTCTGGGTGTGCCTGCTGCACGGCACCGCCCCCGGCTGGTTCACCGACGACGAGCGGGGGTGGCTCGACGACCGGGCCGTGCTGCGGTGGGCCCGCCACGTCGACCGGGTGGCCGAGGCGATCGGCGACCTGGTCGCCGGCTGGGTGCCGATCCACGAGCCCGAGCTGACCGCCCGCCTCGGCTACGGCGAGGGGCTGTTCCCGCCGGGCCGGCGCGACGAGGACGACGAGCGCACGGCCCGCACCGCCCTGCTGGCCGCCGAGGCCGAGGCGGCCCGGCTGCTCCGCAGCGGTCCGGCACCGGTGGCCGTCACCGCCCGCCCCGGCGTCGAGCGCCACGGCGACGACCTGCTCGTCGTCGCCGCGCCCGTCGACGAGCTCGCCCGGGCGCTGGAGCGGGCGGCCGAGGTCGCCGAGGACGCCCGGTTCCTCGTCCTGACCGGCGACCCGGCGGCCGGGGAGGCGGCCGGCGCCCCGCCCGGGGCGGAGAGGGACGGGGCCGGCCCCGGCGAGGAGCAGGTCGAGGAGGAGGACGAGGAGGGAGAGGGCGCGCGGCCCGAGGCCGAGGAGCGGCGCGCCGAGCGGCTGCAGCGGGCCGTCGAGGCCGTCGACGACGCGGTCGCCGGTGGCCTGCGCGTCGTCGGCGCCTGGCACCAGCCGGCGATCGACGGCTACGAGTGGCACCGCGGCTTCGCCGCCAGGCTCGGGCTGTTCGACCGCGACCGCGAGCCCCGCCCGGCGCTGGAGGTGCTGCCGGTGGAGCGGGGGTCGCCGGCGACGAGCGGCTCGGCCGGTCAGGACCGGGACCGGTAGGTCGCCCGGCCGTCGACCGCGTCCTTGTTGAGGCGCTTGCTCAGGTGCAGGCCCTCGAGGACCAGCTCGACGGCGCTGGCCACCGCCGCCGGGCTCTCGTCCCCGTCGCACAGCGGGCGGACGACGTCCCGCAGCTCCGGCACCTCCTCGACGAGGCGGGCCAGCTCGGGCGAGGTGACGTCCTCGCCGGTGTGCACGACCCGCCCGTCGTCGAAGGCGGCGACGACCGGGCGGAGGGCGCCGAGGTCGACGGCCTCCTTGAACACGGTGAGCACCGCCGAGCGCAGCAGGTGCTCGGCGATCTGCTCCTCGCGGCCGTCGTCGAGCGCCTCGATCTCGACCTTGCCCATCGTCGAGGCGGTGAGCGCCTCGAGGTCGGACACCCGGGGGCTGACGTCGCGCTCGCCGTGGCGCAGGGCCCGGCGGATGGCGTTGGCCACCATGACCTCGTGGTTGGCCACGGTCAGCCGCACCGACACCCCCGAGCGCTGGTTGATGTGCGGGCTCTCGCGGGCCAGCTGGCTGAGCGTGGCCACGATGCGGGTCATGTGGTCGGGCACGGTGACCCGCACGCCCTCGACGTCGAACGGGCGGGACTCCTGGAGGGCGATCGCCACCTCGGTGTCGACGTCGAGCGGGTAGTGGGTGCGGATCTGGCTGCCGAAGCGGTCCTTCAGCGGGGTGATGATCCGGCCCCGGTTCGTGTAGTCCTCGGGGTTGGCCGAGGCGACGAGCAGCACGTCGAGGGGCAGGCGGATCTTGTAGCCCCGCACCTGGACGTCGCGCTCCTCGAGCACGTTGAGCAGGCCGACCTGGATGCGCTCGGCGAGGTCGGGCAGCTCGTTGATGGCGAAGATCCCCCGGTTCGTCCGGGGCACGAGGCCGTAGTGGATGGTCAGCTCGTCGGACAGGTAGCGGCCCTCGGCCACCCGGATGGGGTCGACCTCGCCGATGAGGTCGGCGATCGAGGTGTCCGGCGTGGCCAGCTTCTCGCCGAACCGCTGCTCGCGGTGGACCCAGGCGATGGGCGTGTCGTCCCCCTCGGCGGCCACGAGGTCGCGGGCGTAGCGCGACACCGGGTTGAAGGGGTCGTCGTTGATCTCGCTGCCGGCGACGATCGGCATCCACTCGTCGAGCAGGCCGACGAGGGCGCGGATCATGCGGGTCTTCGCCTGCCCCCGCTCGCCCAGGAAGATGATGTCGTGCCCGGCGAGCAGGGCGTTCTCGAGCTGGGGCAGGACCGTGTCCTCGTAGCCGAGCACCGACGGGATGAGCTGCTCCCCGGCGGCGATGCGGGCGACGGCGTTGCGGCGGATCTCCTCCTTCACCGGGACGGAGGTCCAGCCCGAGGCCCGGAGCTCGCCCAGGGTGGCAGGCCGTGGTGCGTCCGACATGCGCGCCAACCTACCGGACCCCTGCCGCGACGCGTGCCCCCGCCCGGGGCGGCACTAGCCTGCCCGGCACCATGGACGCGGCGCCCGGAACGCAGCGCGACCTGGCCGACGGCTGGCGTGCGGCCGAGGCCGACGAGCACCTCCGGCGGTCGTACACCGACCACGACTTCGACGACGACGACTGGCAGGAGGTCCGGGTGCCCGGGCACTGGCGCTCGTCGCCCGCCTTCGCCGGCTCCGACGGCCCGGTCCTGCACCGGTGCCGCTTCGAGGCGCCGCCGCCCCCGGCCGGCCGGCGGGCCTGGCTGACCTTCGAGGGCATCTTCTACCAGGGCGACGTCTGGCTCGACGGCGGCTACCTGGGCGACACCGAGGGCTACTTCGTCCCCCACACCTTCGAGGTCACCGACGCCCTCCGGGCCCGGTCGGAGCACGCGCTCGCCGTCGAGGTCACCTGCCCGGCCCAGCCGGCCGCGCCCCGCCGGGCCCTCACCGGCGCCTTCCAGGCCGCCCCCTGGCTCGACCCGGCCTGGAACCCCGGGGGCATCTGGCGACCCGTCCGGCTGCACGAGACCGGGCCGGTCCGCATCGCCGCCCTGCGGGTCGTGTGCGCCGAGGCGACGAGCGAGCGGGCCGTGCTCCGGTGGCACGCCGTGCTCGACAGCGACGACGCCCGGCGGGTGCGGCTGCGCACCGAGGTCGGCGGCGTCGACCACGAGGTCGACCAGCCGCTGGCCGCCGGGGACAACGAGGTGCGCTGGACGGTGACCATCGAGCGGCCGGTGCTGTGGTGGCCCCGGGCCCTGGGCGACCCCGCCCTCCACGACGTGCGGGTCGCCGTGCTCCTGGCGCCCGGCGACGGCCCCGGCGACGGGGCGCCCGACGAGGCCGCCGGCCCCGGCGGCGCCCGGGCAGCGGTCGTCAGCGACGAGCGGCGCCTGCGCACCGGCCTGCGCTCGGTGCAGCTGCGGCGCTGGGTCGCCCGGGTCAACGGCGAGCGGCTGTTCCTCAAGGGCGCCCTCCTCGGCCCCACCCGCCAGGCCCTCGGCGAGGCGCCGGGCGACGAGGTGCGGCGCGACGTCGAGCGGGCCGTCGACGCCGGCCTCGACCTGCTGCGGGTCCACGGGCACGTCGCCCGGCCCGAGCTGTACGAGGCGGCGGACGAGCGCGGGCTGCTGCTGTGGCAGGACATGCCGCTCGTCGGGCCCTACCTGCGGGGCATCCGCCGGCAGGCCGCCCGCCAGGCCCGGGCCATGGTCGACCTGCTGGGCCACCACCCCTCGATCGCGCTCTGGTGCGGGCACGACGCCCCCACCGCCGACCCGGCCGCGGTGCCCGACGAACCCACCGGCGCCGGGGCCGACGCCCTCCGCCGGCTGGCGGGCCAGCAGCTGCCGACCTGGAACCGCACGGTGCTCGACGGCTCGGTCCGCCGGGCGCTGCACAAGGCCGACGGCTCCCGCCCGGTCGTGCCCCACTCGGGCGTCGCCCCCCACCTCCCCCAGCTCGAGGGCACCGACACCCACCTGTCGCTCGGCTGGCTCGTGGGCGACGAGCGCGACCTGCCCGACCTCGCCCGCCGGCTGCCCCGGCTCGTGCGGTTCGTGACCGAGCCCGGCCCCGAGTCCCTGCCCTCCGGCGACAGCGCCGGCTTCGCCGCACCCGAGCGGTGGCCCGACCTCGACTGGGAGGGCCTGGAGCGGCGCCACGGCCTGCACCGCGCCCTGCTCGCCCGGCGGGTCCCGCCCGACGGCTACGCCACCTTCGACGGCTGGCGGGACGCCACCCAGCGCTACCAGGCCACCGTCGTGCGCCGGCATGTCGAGGAGCTGCGGCGCCTGAAGTACCGGCCGACGGGCGGGTTCGCCGTCGGGCTGCTGGCCGACGCCCGCCCGGCGGTCTCCCCCGCCCTGCTCGACCACCACCGCCGCCCGAAGGCGGCCTACGAGGCGCTGCGCGACGCCTGCCGCCCGGTCATCGTCGTCGCCGACCGCCTGCCGGCCACCGTGCCGGCGGGCACCCCGCTGGCCCTCGACGTCCACGTCGTGTCCGACCTGCGGGTGCCGATCGAGGGCGCCCGGGTGACGGCCGAGCTGTCCTGGCCCGGGGGCCGCCACGCCTGGCACTGGGCCGGCGACGTCGGCCCCGACGAGTGCGTGCGGGTCGGCACCGTCCAGGCGGTGGCCCCCGCGCTCGACGAGTCGACCGCCGGCACGCTCGCCCTCGACCTGCGGCTCCGCCTGCCCGGCGGCGAGCTCGTCACCAACCGCTACGAGGCCCGCCTCACCTGAATTCCCCGGCGCGACCGTGCGGGCCCGGCCACAATGGGCGCGGTGAGCGCGCCCGCCACGCAGCAGCTCGTCGTCCGGCGCTGGGAGCCCGACGACGTCCCCGCGCTCCACGAGGCCGTCCTCGACAGCATCGAGCACCTGCGGCCCTGGATGCCGTGGATCGCGAAGGAGCCGCTCGGCCTGGAGGAGCGGCGGCAGCTCGTGGCCGGCTGGATCGCGTCGTGGGAGACGGGCGACCGCCTCTGCGGCCTGTTCGTCGGCGACCGGGTGGTCGGCTGCGCCGGGCTGCACGACCGCATCGGCCCGACCGGCCGGGAGATCGGCTACTGGGTGCGGGCCGGCGAGACCGGCCGGGGCTACGCCACGGCGGCCGCCCGCACGCTCACCGACATGGCCTTCACCATGCCGGGGATCGCCCGGGTCGAGATCCAGCACGACGTCGCCAACGTGGCCAGCGGCCGGGTCCCGGCCAAGCTCGGCTTCACCCCGGTCCGGGAGGTGCCGCACGTCCCCGAGGCCCCCGGGGAGAGCGGGATCCGGCGCGTCTGGCGCGTCGAGCGCGACCGCTGGTGGGCCCGGCGCGCCGACCTGGGCTGATTTCCTGGCCCGCGGAGCGGGAGGACTACCGTCTGCGCCAGGACGGATGACGAGCCCCGTTCCGGGAGGCTGAACGAGCGATGCAGACGATGGAGCGACAGCGCGTCGCCCCGGTGCACCCCCGCCCCCGCCGCCCCGCTCCCTGGCCCGTCGAGTTCTACCGCTCGACGGTCGGGATGAAGTGGGTGATGGCGGTCAGCGGCATCTTCCTCATGGGCTACGTGTTCCTCCACATGCTGGGGAACCTGAAGCTCTACATGGGCGCCGACGACATCAACCACTACGGCGAGTTCCTGCGCGACCTGCTGGTGCCGATCTTCCCCCGCACGGTCACGCTGTGGCTGCTGCGGATCGGCCTGATCCTGGCCTTCTTCTTCCACGTCCACTCCGCCTACCGGCTGACCCGCATCAACCGCCGGGCCCGCGCCGAGGGCGGCTACATCTCCAAGCGCGACTACCAGGCCGCCACCATCGCCAGCCGCTCGATGCGGATGACCGGCGTCGTCATCCTGCTCTTCGTGCTCTGGCACCTGGCCGACCTCACCTGGGGCACGGCCAACCCCGACTTCGTGCGGGGCGACGTCTACCGCAACGTCGTGGCCAGCTTCGAGCGGCCGGTGGTCTCGCTCATCTACATCGTCGCCAACATCGCCCTGGGCCTCCACCTCTTCCACGGGGCCTGGTCGATGTTCCAGAGCCTCGGCCTGAACAACCCGCGCTGGAACTCGGTGCGCCGGGGCTTCGCCGCCGGCTTCGCCGGCATCGTCATGGTCGGGAACCTCAGCTTCCCGATCGCCGTGCTCACGGGTGTCATCAGCGCCGACGACAACCCCGACTGCCGGGTCGTCGACGGCGTCATCGAGACCTGCGAGCTCTACGCCGGAGAGGGTGAGGGCTGATGATCGGCGAGCTGAACAGCAAGGTCCCGTCCGGTCCCATCGAGGACCGCTGGACCAACCACAAGTTCGACCTGCGGCTGGTGGCGCCGAACAACCGCCGCAAGTTCCAGGTCATCATCGTCGGCACCGGCCTGGCCGGGGCGTCGGCGGCCGCCACGCTCGGCGAGCAGGGCTACAACGTCAAGGTCTTCACGTACCACGACACGCCCCGCCGGGCGCACTCGATCGCCGCGCAGGGCGGCATCAACGCCGCCAAGAACTACAAGAGCGACGGCGACTCGGTCTTCCGCCTCTTCTACGACACGATCAAGGGCGGCGACTTCCGCAGCCGGGAGTCGAACGTCTACCGGCTGGCCGAGGAGTCGGTGAACATCATCGACCAGGCGGTCGCCCAGGGCGTGCCCTTCGCCCGGGAGTACGGCGGCCTGCTGGACAACCGCAGCTTCGGCGGCGCCCAGGTGTCCCGCACCTTCTACGCCCGGGGCCAGACGGGCCAGCAACTGCTGCTCGGCGCCTACCAGCAGATGATGCGGCAGGTCCGCCAGGGCACGGTGAAGCTCTACACCCGCACCGAGATGCTCGACCTCGTCGTCAAGGACGGCGTGGCCTGCGGCATCGTCGTGCGCGACCTGGTGACCGGCCAGGTGACCTCGCACTCGGCGCACGCCGTGCTGCTGTGCACCGGCGGGTACGGCAACGTCTTCTACCTGTCGACCAACGCCAAGTACTCCAACGCGACGGCGATCTGGCGGGCGCACCGCCGGGGGGCGCTGTTCGCCAACCCCTGCTTCACCCAGATCCACCCGACCTGCATCCCGGCCAGCGACGAGTTCCAGTCGAAGCTCACGCTGATGTCGGAGTCGCTCCGCAACGACGGGCGCATCTGGGTGCCGGTGGACCCGGACGACACCCGGCCGCCGGACCAGATCCCCGAGTCGGAGCGGGACTACTTCCTCGAGCGGAAGTACCCGAGCTTCGGCAACCTCGTCCCCCGCGACGTGGCGTCCCGCAACGCCAAGGCGGTGGTCGACCAGGGCCGGGGTGTCGGCCCGCTGAAGAACGGCGTCTACCTCGACTTCTCGTCGGCCATCGAGCGCATCGGCGTCGAGAAGATCCGTGAGCGCTACGGGAACCTGTTCGACATGTACGAGCGCATCACGGACGAGAACCCCTACGAGGTCCCGATGCGCATCTACCCGGCCGTCCACTACACGATGGGCGGCCTCTGGGTGGACTACAACCTGATGTCCAACGTCCCCGGCCTGTTCGTGCTGGGCGAGGCCAACTTCAGCGACCACGGGGCCAACCGCCTGGGCGCCTCGGCGCTCATGCAGGGCCTGGCCGACGGCTACTTCATCATCAGCTACACGCTGGCCGACTACCTCGCCGGCCTGCTCGGCACCGACCCGGTCCCCACCGACGACCCGGTGTTCGCGGACGCGGAGCGCTCGGTGGGCGACACCGTCGCCCGCCTGCTGTCGATCAAGGGCACCCGCTCGGTCGACCACTTCCACCGCGAGCTGGGCAAGATCATGTGGGACCACTGCGGCATGGCCCGCAACAAGGCCGGCCTCGAGAAGGCGCTGTCGGAGATCCCGGCGCTGCGCGAGGAGTTCTGGAAGGACGTGCGCGTCCTCGGCGGCGCGGCCCTCAACCAGTCGCTCGAGAAGGCCACCCGGGTCGCCGACTTCTTCGAGCTGGGCGAGCTGATGGTGCGCGACGCCCTGCACCGCGAGGAGTCCTGCGGCGGCCACTTCCGCGAGGAGCACCAGACCGAGGACGGCGAGGCGCTGCGCGACGACGAGAACTTCGCCTACGTCGCCGCCTGGGAGTGGACGGGCAAGGGCAACGAGCCCGTGCTGCACCGCGAGCCCCTCAAGTTCGAGTACGTCACCCCGACCCAGAGGTCCTACAAGTGAGCGGCGCAAGCAACGAGACCATCGACGTCGTCCTCCACGTCTGGCGGCAGCCGCCCGGCGGCGAGGGGAGGATGGTCACCTACACCGAGGAGGCCAAGGGCATCAGCCCCGACATGTCCTTCCTCGAGATGCTCGACGTCGTCAACGAGCGGCTGATCGCCAAGGGCGAGGAGCCCATCGCCTTCGAGCACGACTGCCGCGAGGGCATCTGCGGCTCGTGCGGGATGATGATCAACGGCCAGCCGCACGGCCCGCAGAAGGGCACGGCGACGTGCCAGCTGCACATGCGGGAGTTCCGCGACGGCGACGAGATCTACGTCGAGCCGTGGCGGGCCCGGGCCTTCCCGGTGCTGCGCGACCTGATCGTCGACCGCAGCGCGTTCGACCGCATCATCGAGGCCGGCGGCTACATCACCGCGCCGACCGGCTCGGCGCCGGACGCCAACCTCATCCCGGTCCCCAAGGAGGCGGCGGACGCCGCCATGGACGCCGCCGCCTGCATCGCCTGCGGCGCGTGCGTGGCCGCCTGCCCCAACAACGCCGCCCACCTGTTCACGGCGGCCAAGCTGCAGCACCTCAACCTGCTGCCCCAGGGCCAGGCCGAGCGCTACCAGCGGACGGTCGCCATGGTCGAGGCGATGGAGGAGTACTTCGGGTCGTGCACGATGCACGGCGAGTGCCAGGAGGCCTGCCCGAAGGAGATCTCCGTCGACTTCATCGCCTACATGAACCGGGACTTCGTGAAGGCGCAGCTCAAGAACCGCAAGCTGGCCGGCCAGACCTGACCCGGCCGGCCCCGGCGCGACGCCCGACCACCGGCCCCGCGGCCCGGCCGCGGGGCCGGTGCGCGCCCGGGGGTGGCGCGCGGCGCCCGGATGCGAGAGACTGCACCCCCGGTGGGCACGAGCAGACGCGGGACAGCGTTGTCCGACGCAGCTTCGAGGGCGCTCGACGTCGTGGTCGCGGGCGTCGTGCTCGTGGTGACGGCGCCGCTCATGGGCGTCATCGCCCTCGCGATCCGGCTGACGATGGGCTCCCCCGTGCTGTTCCGCCAGCCGCGGGCGGGCCGGGGTGGCGAGCCCTTCGAGATGGTCAAGTTCCGCACCATGCGGCACCCGGCGCCGGGCGAGGACGACGGCCCCGACAGCGACGAGCGCCGCCTGACCCGGCTCGGGCGCACGCTGCGCTCGACCAGCCTCGACGAGCTGCCGTCGCTGGTGAACGTCCTCCGGGGCGAGATGAGCCTGGTCGGCCCCCGGCCGCTGCCGGTGCGCTACCTGCCCCGCTACTCGGCGCACCACGCCCGCCGGCACGAGGTGCGCCCCGGCCTCACCGGCTGGGCCCAGGCCAACGGGCGCAACGCGCTGGGCTGGGACGAGCAGCTCGACATGGACGTCTGGTACGTCGACAACCGGTCGCTGGCGCTCGACCTGCGCATCCTGGCCGCGACCGTGGCCAGCGTCGCCCGCCGCGAGGGCATCAGCCACGAGGGCCACGCGACCCGGCCGGAGTTCCCCGGGTCGGGCCTCGAGGGCGCGACGCTGGTCGAGTGAGCCACCCCGCCCGCCCGCCGGGCCGGCCCGTCACGGTCCTCGTCTCCTCCGCCGGCCGGCGGGTCGAGCTGCTGCGCGGCTTCCGGCGGGCGCTGGCGGCGCTGGGCGTCGAGGGGCGGGTGATCGCCACCGACGCCTCGTGGTACGCGAGCGCGCTCCACGAGGCGGACGAGGGCTTCCTCGTCCCCCGGCTCGGCGACCCGGCCTTCGTGCCCACGGTCGTCGAGCTGTGCGAGAAGCAGGGGGTCGACCTCGTCGTCCCCACCATCGACACCGAGATGCGGGCCTGGAACGAGGCCCGTCCCCGGCTGGAGGAGGTCGGCACGACGCTGTCGCTGTCGTCGCCCGAGGTCGTGGCCATCGCCGGCGACAAGCAGCGCACCCACGACTGGCTGGTGGGCCACGGCTTCCCCACCGTGCACCAGGCCGCGCCCGACGAGGTGCTCGCCCGGCCGGGGGACTGGCCGTTCCCGCTGGTCGTCAAGCCCCGCTTCGGCAGCGCCGGCATCGGCGTCGAGGTCGTGCGGGACCCCGACGAGCTGGCCGCGGCCGCCCGCCGGGCCACCGGCGACGTCGTCGTGCAGACCCTCGCCCGCGGCGCCGAGCACACCATCGACGTGCTCGTCGACCGGCGGGGCCGGGCCGTGTGCGCCGTGCCCCGGCGGCGCATCGAGGTGCGGGCCGGCGAGGTGAGCAAGGGCGTGACCGTCCGGTCGCCGCTCCTGCAGCGGCTGGCCTGCGAGCTGTGCGAGGCGCTGCCCGGCGCCTACGGCACCATCACCGTGCAGGCGTTCCTCGACGGCGCGCCCGACGACCCGGCGGCGACGGTGGCGGTCATCGAGATCAACGCCCGCTACGGCGGCGGGTTCCCGCTGGCCCTCGAGGCCGGCGCCGACTTCCCCCGCTGGCAGCTCGAGGAGCTGCTGGGGTTGCCCTCGACCGCCACCCCCGACGGCTGGCGCGCCGGCCTCGTCATGCTGCGCTACGACGCCGCGGTCTTCGTCGACGAGGGCGAGGCGCCGTCGTGAGCGGCCCCCGCCGCCTCGTCGTCGTCGACATCGACGACACGCTCTACCCCGAGCGCGACTACGTCCGCAGCGGGTTCGCCGCCGTCGGCGCCTGGGCCCGCGACGAGCTCGGCGTCGACGGGCTCGGCGAGCGGGCGTGGGCGGCGTTCGAGGCCGGCGTGCGGCGCACGATCTTCGACGAGGTGCTCGCCGCCGCGGGCCTGGAGCCGACGCCCGAGCTGGTCGGGCGGATGGTCGAGGTGTACCGCACCCACCGGCCCGACATCGCCCTGCTCGACGACGCCCGGGCCTGGCTCGACGCCGTGCCCGACGACGTCGTCGTGGCCGCCGTGACCGACGGCCCCCTCGCCAGCCAGCGGGCCAAGGCCGAGGCCCTCGACCTGCGCCGCTGGGTGGCCACGATCGTGTTCACCGCCGAGCTGGGCCCGGGGCGGGGCAAGCCGCACCCGGCCGCCTTCGAGCGGCTGGAGCGGGAGCTCGGCCTCGCCGGCCCCTGCTGCGCGTACGTCGCCGACAACCCGGCCAAGGACTTCGTCGCCCCCCGCCGGCTGGGCTGGCGCACCGTCCGGGTCCGCCGGCCCGAGGGCCTGCACGCCAGGGTGCCGAGCGGCGACGACGTCGACGTCGAGATCACGACGCTGGCCGAGCTCGACGCCGCGCTCGGGCCGGCGCCCGCCCCGGCGCGGCGGGCGGCGCCGTGACCGCCGAGCGCCCGGGCGGCGGCCGGGTCACCGTCGCCCACCTGACCACCGTCGACTCCAGCCTGCGCTTCCTGCTCCACCCGCAGCTCACGGCCGTGCGCGACCGGGGCGGGCGGGCGCTCGGCATCAGCGCCCCGGGGCCCGACGCGGCGCGCCTGCAGGCCGAGGGCATCGACCACGTGCCGCTCACCTCGTCGACCCGCAGCATGAACGTGCTGGCCGACCTGCGGGCGGCGGTCGAGCTGTGGCGGGTCCTGCGCCGGGAGCGCCCCGACGTCCTGCACACCCACAACCCCAAGCCCGGCCTCTACGGCCGGGTGGTCGGCCGGCTGGCCGGCGTGCCGGTCGTCGTCAACACCTGCCACGGGCTCTACTACACCGAGGCCGACCCCTGGCTGAAGCGGACGCTCCTGCTCGTGCTCGAGGGGATCGCCGCCCGCTTCTCGGACGCCGAGCTGGTCCAGAGCGAGGAGGACCTCCGGCGCCTCGTGCGCACCCGGGCCTACCCGCCCCGGCGCACCCGCCTGCTGGGCAACGGCATCGACCTGCGGCGCTTCCGCCCCGACGTGCTCGACGAGGAGGGGCGGGCCCGCCTGCGGCGCGAGCTGGGCGCCCGCGACGACCAGGTCGTCGTCGGCATGGTGGGCCGGCTGGTGGCCGAGAAGGGCCTGCTCGAGCTGTTCGAGGCGGCCCGGCTGCTCGACGACCGCTACCTCGTCGTCGTGGCCGGCCCCGACGACCCCGAGAAGCCGGACGCGCTCGACCGGGCGACGATCCGGGACGCCGAGGCCCGGGGCGTGCGGTTCCTGGGGATGCGCGAGGACGTCGACCGGCTCTACGGGGCGATGGACCTGTTCGTGCTGCCGTCGTGGCGCGAGGGCTTCCCCCGGGCGGCCATGGAGGCCGCCGCCTCGGGCCTGCCGGTGATCGCCACCGACGTGCGGGGCTGCCGGCAGGTGGTCGACGACGGCGTCACCGGCCTGCTCGTCCCGGTCCGCGACCCGGTGGCGCTGGCCGCCGCCATCCGGGCCCTCGGCGAGGACGAGGAGCGGCGCCGGGCCATGGGCAAGGCCGCCGTCGAGCGGGCGCTGGCCCACTTCGACGAGCGCCGGGTCGTGGAGATCGTGCTGGGCACCTACCGCGAGGTCGCCGCCCGCAAGGGCCTGGACGACCTCGCCGCCGCCCTCGCCGACCCGGCGCCCTGAGGGCCGCCGGCCCGCCCCGGGACGCCTCAGAGCCTCAGAACGGCGCGATCGGCTCCCAGTCCTGGCCGACGAGCTGCCAGGCCCGGTCGCCGTCCCGCACCCGCAGCGTCGTGTCGCCGGCGACGCTCTGCACGTCGATCTGCTCGGGCGTCACCCCGCAGTCGACGAGGTCCCAGTGCTTGGCGTGCTCGTCGTGGGTGGCCTCGACGACGACGCTGTCGAACGTGCACCGGCGGAAGTCCACCGGGCCCGACGGGTCGACCGGGGCGTCCGCCAGGACGAGGTCGGTCGCCGCCTCGGTCACGGCCACGTCGTGGAACTCGAGCAGCGCGCCGTCGTCGGACGCCGTGACCGCGGTGAGCCGGATCGCCGTGTCGCAGTCGTGCAGCTCGACGCCGTGGTACTGGTAGGCGTTGGCGTAGGCCCCGTGGGCGATGCCGGTGTGGCACCGGTAGGCCGTGAACCGGTCGATCGGGTGGGTGAGCGAGGTGTTCTGCCACACCCGGATGCCGTTGACCTCGTTGTTGTGGGCGAGGCAGTCCTCGAAGGCCCACACGCCGACCGAGTCGTTGGTCCAGAAGAACCCGGCCGAGTCGGGGCCGTGGACGCCGGTGGCGACGCAGCCCCGCATGGCGCACGACAGCGGCTCGTCGCTCTGGGCGGCGAAGAACCCGTTGGTCGAGTAGCGGTCCCGGCCGTCGACGTGGACGTCGGAGGCGATGCAGCCCTCGTAGACGACGTAGTCCGACGAGTCCCCCAGGTCCCACCAGTAGGCGTCGCCCCGGGTGGCGTGGCTGGCGCAGGCCCGGAAGGTGATGCCGTTCGAGGAGTGGGGCACGAAGGCGTGGGCGCCGCAGTCGTGCACGACGACGCCCTCGACGACGACGCCCTCGGTCGTGCGGCCGCCGTGGTGCCAGTGGAGGGCGTAGCGGCCCTCGACGCTGGTGGGCTCGTCCCGGTCGTTGGGCTGGTTGGGGCCGAGGTGCCGCAGCTCGACCCAGGCGATGGACGCCGCCCGGAAGTCGGCCGGCGCGTGCATCTCCTGGTGCAGGTGGATGACGTGCGCCCGGTGGTCTGGCGTGCCCTCGATGACGACCGACCGGGTGAGGTTGATCACCTCGGCGTGCCACCGGTCGGCGACGACCGGGTGGTCGTGCTCCAGCGGCGCCTCCAGCTCGACGGTCGTGCCCTCCACCGCGGCGACGGTCACCCGGTCGAAGCGGGTGTGGTGGTCCTCGTCGGAGCGGGGCGCGGTGGGCGTGACGACGACCTCGTCGCCGGGCCGCCAGCCGGTGGCGTCCTCGACCGTGATGCGCCGGTCGCCGGCGGCGGCCGGCGCGGTCAGGCGGGTCCAGGCCGTCTTCGGCGCGCCCCGGGCGTCGAGCCGCCCGGCGCCCACCACCCACAGCCCGACGTCGGTGTCGAGCACCTCGTGGGTGCCGCCGCCGACGAAGGCCGCCTCGTCGACGTCGACGAAGGTGAGCCGCATCGTGCGGGCCGGGTCCGGCTGGTGGAGCCGCAGGGTGCCCTCCACGACGACGTTGCCGGCCGTGGTCACCTGCGCCCCGTCGGCCAGCGCCCACGTCTCCCCCGCCGGCACCGTGAACCCGTCGGGGAAGTGCTCGCCGTCCTCCAGCACCCGGTCGACCGCCGCCGTCGCCTCGGCCTCGCCGGTCGTGGGGGCCGGCGGGGCCGGCGGCTCGTGGTGGTGGTGGCCGGTCGTCGTCGGCCGCTTCCCCCGCCCGGCGGCGTCGTCGCCCCCGCGGCTGCAGGCGGCGAGCAGGGCGGCGGCCGCGCCGCCGGCCAGCAGCGCCCGGCGGGTGATGAGCACCGGGCCGTCGCCGCCGCGCCGCCGGGGGCCGTGCCCGCGGCCGGTGGTCCGGTCACCGCGCTGCGGTTCGATCATCGCTCCGCCCCTCGTGCCGCCGTGGCCCGGGCGGGGGTCGCCCGGCCGTCGCGCATGGTACGGGTCACCGCCCCACCTGGCCAGGTCGGGCCGCCGCGCCGGCCGCCGGCGCCCACGGCGACGGGGTGAGCGGCTCGGCCTCCCACCCGGCCGGCAGCTCGGGGACGGTCCACGCCGGGTCGGGACGCCACCGGTGCCAGGGCTCGTCGAAGGGCGGGGCGCCCTCGAGCACCATCGCCGTCGCGGTGCGGGCCGCGTCCCGGATGGCGGCCACCTCCTCCGGCCCGAAGAACCCGTCGGACGCCGCCCGGCGCAGCTCGTCGTCGTCCTTCACCTCGACCCGCCGCCGGTCGGGGCCGATGACGACGTCGAGCGTCTGGTCCATCGAGTCGAAGCCGACGGCGGTGCGGCGCAGCGGCTCCTGCACGTTGACGTACCACCCCCGGAAGTCGTCGAACGACCGCCCCCAGCGGAGCATGACCGAGAACCCGGCACCGGCCGGCACGACGTGGAGGGCCGCCCGGTCGCGCCAGCGGTCGGGGGCCAGGCCGACCTCGTCGCGGATCGACCGGGTGACCCGCCCGGCGGCGTCCGCGGGGGCGAGGAAGCGGGTGCCCGCCGGCACGTAGAGGACGGTGCGGTCGGGCCGGTCCTCGACGACGACCATCGGCGTGACCGCCCGGAACCGGCCGCCGCGGTGCTGGCGGACGACCACGGTGGCGCCGGGCGGCCACCGGCGCACGGGGCTCAGTCCCAGACCCGCCAGGGGGCGCCGGCCTCCCACAGCTCCTCGAGGCGCTTCTTGTCGCGCAGCGTGTCCATGCACTGCCAGAACCCCTCGTGCCGGTAGGCCATGAGCTGCCCGTCCTTGGCCAGCTGCTCGAGCGGCTCGCGCTCGAACTGGGTGTCGTCGCCGGCGATGTAGTCGAACACGCCCGGCTCCAGCACGAAGAAGGCGCCGTTGATCCAGCCCTCGCCCGTCTGGGGCTTCTCGTTGAACTCGACGATCTGGTCGCCGTCGAGCTCGAGGTGACCGAAGCGGGCGGGGGGCCGGGTGGCCGTCAGGGTGGCGAGCTTGCCGTGCGAGCGGTGGAACTCGACGAGCTTGTGGAGGTCGACCGTCGACACGCCGTCGCCCCAGGTGATCATGAACGTGCCGTCACCCAGGTAGGGCTTGAGGCGCTTGATGCGGCCGCCGGTCGCCGTGTACATGCCGGTGTCCACCAGGTCGACCCGCCAGTTGGGGCCGGTGTCGCCGTGCATGGGCGTGACCGACCCGGTCCGCATGTCGACGGTGATGTCGGTGGTCAGCGACGCGTAGTCGACGAACCAGCGCTTGATGTACTCGCCCTTGTAGCCGAGGGCGATGACGAAGTCCTCGAAGCCGAAGTGCTCGTAGTAGCGCATGATGTGCCACAGGATCGGCTTGCCGCCGATCTCGACCATCGGCTTCGGCTTCTCGACCGTCTCCTCGGCGAGCCGGGTCCCGAGCCCGCCGGCGAGGATGCCTACCTTCATGGGAACCTCCCTGGCCGTCCGGCACCCGGGGCGCCGGAGGTGGCGGTCGGATGGACGAGGTGCATCGGCGAGCGGACCTGTGTCGGCAGGCCGAGCTCGGCCAGCTGGGCCCCGATCTCGTCGACGTAGACCGGGTTGAGGACGATCGCCGTGGCGGGCGGGTCGGCGACCAGGTCGGCCGGGGCCACCACCGGGTGGCCCGACACGGGGACGTGGCGGCCCCGCTTGTGGGGGTTGATGTCGACGGCCGCCCGGATCCGGTCCGTCCCCTCGACGGTGGTCAGGAACGTCACCCCCTTCGAGCCGGCGCCCCACAGCACGACCGGTCCCCGCGCGGCGGCCTCGGCCACCAGCTCGGCGGCCGCCTCCAGCAGCAGCCGGGCCTGCTCGCCGAAGCGCCGGGCGGCGGCGACGATCGCCTCGACGCGGGCGCCGTCGCCGGGGTCGGCGGCGGGCAGGCCGGCCGCCCGGGGGTCGTCGGCCCGGACCGCGTCGGCCCACAGGAACTGGTCGCCGAACGCCGTGCCGGCCCGCAGGAGGCGCAGCCCGGCGTCCGCGGCCAGGCGCCGCAGGGCCGGGGCGGTGACGTGGTGGACGTGCTCGTAGATGACGTCCCAGAGCGCGACCCGGTCGACGAGGTACCAGCCGTCGGGCACCTCGAGGTAGGCGACGCCGCCCGGCTCGAGGCCCCGGGCCACGGCCCCGACGAGCTCGGTCGGGTCGGGGACGTGCTCGAGGACGTGGCGGGCGCACACGAGCCGGCCCCGGAACGAGCCGTCGGTGGGGAACTCCCGGGCCTCGATGGTCACCCGGGGGTCGAGGTCGGTCGCCCGGGCCGGGTCGTGGCTGGGGTCGTAGCCCCGGCCCCGGTTGCCGCCCAGCCGGCACAGCAGCGACAGGAAGTCGCCGCTGCCGGGGCCGATCTCGACGACGTCGACGTCCCGCAGGCCGTGCTCGTCGACGAGCCGGCGGGCGACGCCGGTCGCGTAGCGCTGGAACGCCGGCGAGAAGTGCAGGGAGTTCTCGTACTGGGGCGAGTAGCCGAACACCGCGGGGTCGAAGGCGGTGTTGGTCATCATCCCGCAGGCCGTGCACACGGCCAGGCGCACGTCGCCGCGGGGCGCGGCGAGCGCCGCGTCCCGGTCGGGCCACAGGGCGTTGCACAGGGCGGGCAGGTCGTCGTGGGCGTAGAAGCCCTCGAGGGCGGTCGAGGTGCAGGCGGGGCAGGCGGGGGCGGCCATCGCCCTCACACCGCGACGAGCTCCGGGGACAGGCCGCGGCGGGCCAGGTCGCCCCGGATCTCGTCGAGGTAGATCGGGTTCATCGCCACGACGAGGTCGGGGCGGATCTCCACCAGGTCGTCCGGGCCGACGATGCGGTGCCCGGTGCCGATCATCGCCTTGCCCTGGCGGTGGGGGTTGATGTCGACCGCGCACGCCACGGCGTCGTCCATGGCCAGGTTGGTGAGGAAGGACACGCCCTTGCTGCCCGAGCCCCAGATGACCGCGGTGCCGCCGGCCGCCTCGAGGGCGCCGAGCCGCTCGCGCCAGGCGGCCAGGGTGCGGTCGAAGCGCTCCTCGAACAGCTGCGTGCCCTTGGCCAGCAGGTCGAGGTCGTCCTCGAGGGGGAGGGGCTCGCCGGCGCCCGGCGTCGTCGACGGCCGGGCCTCGAGCAGCAGGTACTGGTCGTCGTAGGCCCGCTCGACGTGCAGCACCTCGAACCCGCAGGCCCGGAAGAGGCGGGCCAGCGACCCGGCGCTGAAGTACGAGCAGTGCTCGTAGTAGACGTCCCAGAACGCGCACTCGTCGAGGATGCGCTGGACGTCGGGCAGCTCGAACAGCACGACCGTGTCGAGCCGGTCGCCGATGCCGTCGCGGATCACCCGCACGAACCGGGCCACGTCGGGGATGTGCTCGAGCGTGTGCCGGCAGACGACCGCGTCGGCCTCCAGCGGCCCGAAGCGCTCGTCGTAGAACTCGGTGCGGGCCTCGATGCGGTCGGCCAGCTCGGGCCGCAGCCGCTCGGGGTGCAGCCCGGGGTCGATGCCGACGACCCGCGCCATGCCGGCCTCGACCAGGTACTCGAGGAACTCGCCCTTGCCGCAGCCGATCTCGATGGCCGTGCCGCCGGCCAGGTCGTACTTCTCGACCCAGTGGCGGGCCAGCCCGGTGGCGAACTCGACGAACTTGCGGGAGTAGCCCTGGGTCTCCTCGTAGCGGGAGGAGTACTCGGCCAGGCCCGGGTCGAAGGCCACGTTGGTGAGGAACCCGCACGCCGAGCAGAAGCCGAGCTCCATGTCGCCGCGGGGGTAGGCGACCGCCTCCTCGACGTCGAGCAGCAGGCAGCTGTTGGTGGGGATGCCCCGCTGGCGGTGGAACACCGAGACGGCGCCGGCCCCGCAGGCCGGGCAGGTGTGGGTGGACGGGGTGCTCACGGCACGACCTCCGGCGACGGCACGGGCACGATGAAGCGGCCGCCGCGGGCGATGTACTCGGCCTGCTGGGCCAGGATCTCGTCGCGGAAGTTCCAGGCGAGCAGCAGCACGTCGTCGGGCTGCTCCTCGAGCAGGACCTCGGGCGGCCGCACCGGCTGGTGGGTGCCCGGCATGAGCTTGCCCTGCTTGTGGGGGTTGCGGTCGACGACGTACTCGACGAGGTCGGTGCCGAGCCCCGCGTGGTTGAGGAGCATGGCCCCCTTGGCGGCGGCGCCGTAGGCGGCGACCGTCCGCCCCGCGGCCCGCCGCTCGCGGATCAGCGTCGCCAGGTCGGTGCAGACCCGCCGCACCCGGTCGGCGAAGTCGGCGTAGGCCGACAGCTCGGTCAGGCCCCGCTCGGCCTCCTCGCGCAGGTAGGCGCGAACGGTGTCGGTGCGGCGGTCGTGGTGGCCGAGGTGCCAGCGGAGGGTGCCGCCGTGCAGGTCGGGGAAGTACTCGACGTCGTTGAGCCACAGCCCGTGCCGGCGGGCGAGCGCGTCGACCGCCGTGCACGAGAAGTAGCAGAAGTGCTCGTGGTAGATGGTGTCGAACTCGCAGTGGTCGACGAGGTCGCGGACGTAGGGGTTCTCGACCGTGATGAGGCCGTCGTCGGCCAGCAGGTGCTTCATGCCGGCCACGAACCCGTTGAGGTCGGGCACGTGGGCCATGACGTTGTTGGCGATGATGACGTCGGCCCGCTTCCCCTCGGTGACCAGGCGCCGGGCGAGGTCGATGCCGAAGAACTCCCGCAGGGTCGGCACGCCGGCCTCGACGGCGGCGGCCGCCGGCCCCGGCGACGGGTCGACGCCGAGGACCGGCACGCCGGCCTCGACGAAGTTGCGCAGCAGGTAGCCGTCGTTGCTGGCCACCTCGACGACGAGGCTGTCGGGTCCCAGCCCCCGGGACCGGAGGAGGCCGAGGGCGTGCTCGCGGCTGTGCTTCAGCAGGTGGTCGGAGAACGAGGAGTAGTAGTGGTAGTTGTCGACGAACATCTTCTCCGCCGACACCTCCTCGGTGAGCTGCACCAGCGAGCAGCTCGGGCAGAAGGCGACGCCGAGGGGGAAGCGCTCCTCCTGCGACAGGTCGGCGCCGGGGTCGACCAGCGCGTCGGGCAGCGGGGTCGTGCCCAGGTCGAGGAACCGCTGCAGGTCGGTGCCGCCGCACGAGCGGCAGGCGGTGACCGCCGTCATCGGGCCGCCTCGGGCACGTCCGCGCCCGCCCACCGGAGGTCGGGGCCGAGCCGCCCCTCGCGCTGCAGCCGCTGGATCGTGCGGATGCGCATGAGCCGCTCCCCCTCCAGGTCGTCGAGCACGAGCGCCTCGCGCCGGTAGGCGTCGTGGAGCTCCTCGACGCCCGCCCGCACCGTCCAGGTGGGCCGGAAGGCGGGCAGGACGTCGGCGATCTTGTCGCAGTTCACCCGGTAGTTGCGCAGGTCCGGGCCGGCGGTGTCGGCGAGGGTGATCGTGCTGCCCTCGACGACCTCCTCGACGATCGCCGCGACGTCGCGGATCTGGTAGTTCTCCGAGGTCCGGCCGACGTTGAAGGCCTCGTCGTGGACGAGCTCCCGAGGTGCCTCCAGCACGGCGAGGAAGGCCCGGGCGACGTCCTCGACGTGCACCAGCGGCCGCCAGGGCGTGCCGTCGCTCTTCATGAACACCCGCCCGGTGGTGGCCGCGAACCCGGTGAGGTTGTTGACGACCAGGTCGCCCCGCAGCCGCGGCGACATGCCGTAGACGGTGGCGTTGCGCAGGTACGTGGGGCTGAAGTCGTCGTCGGCGAGGGCGTGGAGGTCGCGCTCGGAGAGCACCTTGGACTCGCCGTAGGGCGTCACCGGGTGGAACTCGGCCGACTCGTCGAGCATGTCGTCGCCGTGGGCGCCGTAGAGGCTGCACGACGACGAGAACACGAACCGCTCGACGCCGGCGTCCTTGGCCACCTTGGCGACGTGCACGGTCGCCAGGTGGTTGATGTCGTAGGTCGTCCGCGGGTGCAGGTCGCCGAGGGGGTCGTTGGAGATGCCCGCCAGGTGGACGACGGCGTCGACGCCCTCCATGTCGCCGACCGTGAGGTCTCGTATGTCCTTGCGAACGGTCTCGGCCGTCGCCCGCTCCGGCCCGATGCCGCAGTCGTGGAAGAGCATCGAGTCGACGCCCACCACGTCGTGCCCCGCCTCGAGCAGCATCGGGACCAGCACCGTGCCGATGTACCCGTCGCTGCCGGTCACCATCACACGCATGCGCGCCCCGCCCGTTGTCCGTGGTCCGCCGTCACCGCCGCCGGACCGCCCGCCGTGTCACTGTGAGCGACGTTAGCAGGTGACGCCGCGGCCGCGCTCCGTGTGGTCGGGGCCACGGCGCCACCTGGGGCTCAGCTCACCCGGAAGTGGTCGAAGCGGGCGGTGTGCGCCGGCGAGGGCGTGTGGTTGCCCACGAACAGGCCCACCTGCGCCACCGACAGGTCGAACGAGAACGACGCCACCTGCGTCCAGGACACCCCGTCACCCGAACCCGACAGGGTCCACACGTCACCCTCCCGGGCGATGCGCAACCAGTACGGCGCCCCCGCCGGCGCCGCCCGGTTCGCCCGCGCCGAGGCCGACCCACCGTCGATCGTCGCCACGAAGAACCGCGGCGACCCACCGTCGTGGTGCACCTCGAACCGGATCAGGTTCTGCGCGTCCTCCTGCACCACCAGACCCTGCATCTGGTACGCCGAGGACACCGCCGAGTCCACCTTCACCTCCACGGTGAAGTCCGTGTCCTCCGCCGCCTGCAACAGCCGCGGCGCCCGCAACGCCCCCGTCCACAGGTCGTGGGACACCCCCGCCGGCACCGACAGCTCCACGTGCGACCCCGTCGCCACCACCGAGCCGTCACCCACCGGATCGAACCACGACCACCACGAACCCAACGACGCCGAGGAGAACTCGTCCGACACCAACCCACCACCCGACGGCGGCGGCTCGGGGTCGTTGTCGACCGACACGGTCACGGTCGCCGGCCCGGCCACCGCGCCGTCGTCGTCGGCCACCGTGTAGGCGAAGGCGTCCTCGCCGGTGAAGCCGTCCTCGGGCGTGTAGGTCACGGCGCCGGTCGCCGGGTCGACGGTCGTCGAGCCGTGGTCCGGCCCGGTCACGACCGTGACCGACGAGGGCACGAGCGCGCCGTCGGGGTCGCTGTCGTTGGCCAGGACGTCGATGACCACCGGCGTGCCGGCCGTCGTGGCCGCCACGTCGTCGACGACGATCGGGGGCCGGTTCGCCGGCGGGGGCGGCGCCTCGCCGCCGACCTCGGTCACCACGACGTCGCCGAAGGTGACCTGCGCCCGGTGGGCGATGAGCAGCGCCGAGCCGTTGGCCTTGGCGAAGGTCGTGTCGAGGGCCTCGACCGTGACGCCGGCGCCCTCCGGCTGGCCGGCCGGGACGACCGTCATGCGGTAGCGGTCGCCCTGGGCGGTGCGCTGGACGCTGGCCCGGAAGAGATAGGTCTGCCCCGGGGTCAGGCTGAAGCCGCTCTGGTCGGCGGCCAGCACGTCCTCGTCGGCGCTGGAGATCTCGACCCGGGGCGGGTGGCCGTAGAGGCCCCGGTACCAGGCGAGGGCGCCGCTCGGGCGCCACCCCGCCCGGGGCTGCATCCCCGGCTGGTGCGGCGGCGCCTCGGTGTGGCCGGTCCAGCGGAGGAAGAAGCCGACCGCGCCGTCGTTGGCGTAGAGGCTGTGGACCGTGACCGGGACCTCGATCTCGTAGTCGGTCCAGGTCACGTCGCCGACCGCGAGCAGGCGGTCGTAGCCGGAGACGTCGTTGCGCACGCCCTCCGGGGTGACCGACCAGCGGCCGTCGACGACGTCGACGACGTCGGTCGGGCGCGTGGCGCCCGCCCACTCGACCCGGGTGGGCAGCGGCCAGGTCGTGCCCGGGTGGTGGACCAGCGTCACCGTGCGCTGCGCCTCGTTGCCGGCCCGGTCGGTGGCCGTGATGACGACCTCGTTCTCGCCGGCCACGAGGTCGCCCCGGTCGATCTCGACGTTGAAGTCGCCCGGCTGCAGCAGGCGGGGGTGGTCGTCGCCGATGGTGAGCGGCTGCTCGGGGCCGCCGTTCAGCGACCAGGTCAGCGAGGCGACGTCACCGTCCGGGTCGGTGACCCGCCCGAGCACGTTGGCCCACTGCTGGGTGTGGCCGGTGGCCCCGACGTGCTGCACGTCGCCGTACCAGACGTCGATGGCCGGGGCCGTGCCCTGGGCCGAGGCCGGGAGCGCCACCGCCCCGGCCACCACGGAGGCGGTCGCCGCCACGGCCACGAGCCGTCCCGCCCGCGACCACCGCCCGTCCGATCGCGATCCCCGCACCTTCCACCTCCGGTCCCGCCCGGGCGCACGTCCGCCCGTCCAGCGGCCCGGGACGTTAGCCGACCGCCACGGGCGGTTGCCCGACCCCGCTCCGAGCACGCGGTGCGGCCATCAGCTGCTAGCGTCGTGCCCCGGCAGGACAGGTCCGACGGCGGGCGGAGGCGGACGTGCAGTTCAGCGTGGTGGTGTGCACCCACAACGGGGCGTCGCGCCTGCGGCGCTCCCTGGGGTCGGTGCTGGCGCAGGAGGCGGCGGACTTCGAGCTGGTCGTGGTCGACGACGGGTCGACCGACGACACCGCGGCGGTCGTGCGGAGCCACGACGCCGCCAACCTGCGCTACGTCTGGCGCCCCAACGGCGGGCTCTCCGCCGCCCGCAACACCGGCCTGCGCGAAGCACGGGGGCAGTTCGTCGTCTACCTCGACGACGACGACTGGGCCGACCCCGACTGGCTGCGCACGCTCGCCGGCGCCCTCGACGACACGACCGGCGTCGTCACCTGCGGCGCCTGGATGCACGGCCCCGACGGCAGCGTCGAGGTGCAGCTCCCCCGGCAGATGCCCGAGGCGTTCGGCGGGGTGACGGCGCTGTTCCTCGCCGGCACGTTCGCCGTCCGGCGCTCGCTCTACGAGGCGATCGGCGGGTACGCCGAGGACATCCCCACCT
>PKRH01000045.1 GCA_017577565.1 Thermoanaerobacterales bacterium
ACCCCGGCGGAGACGACCCCGGAGGGCGCCGGTGGCCCGGGTCCCGCGGCCCCCTCCCCCGAGCCCGGCGGCCGTCCGCAGCCGCAGGCGACCCCGGGGACGACGTCGCCCGGCGCCCCGTCCGGCGCGGGCGGTGCGGATCCGGCCGGGGCGCGCCCCGCCGGCGAGGAGTCGCAGCCCTCGACCCCGCCGCCGGGCGGCGGGACCGGCACCCCCGGGACGCCGGCCGGATCGGCGACCGCACCGGCCGAGGGGACGGCCACGGGCGAGGCCCAGCCGTCGACACCGCCGCCGGGCGGCCAGGCGGGGGCGCCCGGCGGGCAGGCCACGGGTCCCTCGGCCGCCGGCCAGGCGCCGACGCAGTACAACCCGCAGTGGGACGCGGCCCGCGGCACCTACATCGTCTGGGACCCCAACCGCGGGCAGTGGCTGGGCTGGGACGAGCGCACCAAGGAGTGGAAGCCCCTCTGAGCCGCGGCACCCGGCCGGGGCCGCAGCGGCCGGTCAGGCGCGGTGGAGGGCGCTGATCGACCGCAGGCGCCGCTCGACGTGGTGCTCGAAGGCTCGCACGGCCAGGTGGTCGACCTCCGACACCACGGGGCCCCGGCGCTCGCCGAGCGCGGCGCCGAGCCGGCCGCCCAGCACGTCCTGCAGCACGCCCACCGCCTCGGGGCTCACCGCCGTCCCCTGACGGTGGGCGCTGCAGCGCAGGCCGCCCTCCTCCATCACCCAGGACACGAGGGGCTCGCTCGCGCCGCACACGACGCACGACTCGACCTGGGGCCGGAACCCCTCCAGCGCCAGCGCCTTCAGCAGGAAGCCGGCCACGACCAGCGGGGCGTCGGTGTCGGCCAGCGTGCGCAGCGCGCCGACGAGCATCTCGTAGAGCCGGGGGTTGGGCTCGCGCTCCAGCGCCAGCTGGTCGGCGGCCTCGAGCACGGCCATGGCCCGGCTCAGGCGGTCGAGGTCCTCGCGCAGCGGGCGCAGGTGGTCGACCGACTCGGCCTGCGACACGACGTCGAGCTCGCCCCGCCCCTCGTAGAGGAGGAGCTCGACGTGCCCGGGCGGCTCGAGGCGGGCGCCGAAGCGGCTCTTGGTGCGGCGCACGCCCTTGGCCACCGCCCGCACCTTCCCGTGACCGCGGGTGAGCAGCACGACGATCCGATCGGCCTCGCCGAGCCGGTAGGTGCGCAGCACCACCCCGCGGTCGCGGTACAGCGCCACGCGCGCCTCACCCCGTCCCCGTCTCCGCCCCCGTCCCCTGCACCGCCGTCACGCCACCGAAGCGGCGTTCCCGGCGCTGGTACTCGCGGACCGCGTCGAACAAGTGCTCCCGGCGGAAGTCGGGCCACAGCACGTCGGTGAACACCAGCTCGCTGTAGGCGAGCTCCCACAGCATGAAGTTCGAGATGCGGTACTCGCCCGAGGTCCGCACGACGAGGTCGGGGTCGGGCATGTCGGGCGCGTAGAGGAAGTCGCGCACCCGGCGCTCGGTGATCTTCTCCGGCGGGACGCCGGCGGCGACCATCTTCTTGATGGCGTCGACGAGCTCGGCCCGGCCGCCGTAGTTGAACGCCATCGTCAGCGTCATGCCGGTGTTGTGCTGCGTGAGCTCGACGGTCTCGTCCATGCGCCGCAGGACCCGCCGGGGGACGCGCCAGTCGCGCCGGCCGATGAACCGCACGCGGACGTTCCGCTCGTGCAGCTCGTCCCGCCGCCGCACCAGCAGCGACTCGTTGAACCCCATGAGGAACCGGACCTCGTCGCGGGGCCGCCGCCAGTTCTCGGTCGAGAACGCCCAGGCGGTCAACCAGCTGACGCCCAGCTCGAGGGCGCCCTCGACCGCGTCGAACAGCGCGGCCTCGCCCGCGGCGTGGCCCTCGGTGCGGGGCAGGCCACGGCGCTGGGCCCAGCGCCCGTTGCCGTCCATCACGCAGGCGATGTGGGTGGGGATGCGTTGCGGGTCGATGCCGTCGGGGATCACCTGGGCAAACTATCCGCTCGTCGTGGGTGCGGCGGGAGTCCCGGCCACCGCCGGGCGGGTCACCGATGGTGTCACACCGCCTGCCTAGCCTGGCGGACGTGCCCGTCGAGGTCGTCACCACCCCCTACGGCCGCCCGGCCCTCCAGGCCCTGCAGCGGGCCGTCGCGCAGGCCAAGGGCGGTGACGCGCTCGCCCCGGTCACGGTCGTCGTGCCCAGCAACCACGTCGGGGTCACCGCGCGGCGCCTGCTGGCCGCCGGGTCGCTCGGCCCGGTCACCGACGGCGGCACCGGCGTCGCCGCGGTCACCTTCCTCACCGTCTTCCGGCTGGCCGAGCTGCTGGCCGCACCGGTCCTCGCCGCCCAGGGGCGACGGCCGGTGTCCACCCCGGTCATCGCCGCGGCCGTCCGCCGGGCGCTCGACGAGGAGCCGGGCATGTTCGCCCCGGTGGCCGGGCACCCGGCCACCGAGCGGGCGCTCGTGGCCTCCTTCGCCGAGCTGTCCGACCTCACCGACGACGCCCTCGACGCGCTGGCGGCCGCCAGCCCGCGGGCCCGCTCGGTCGTCGGCGTCTACCGCCGGGCCCGGGCGGTGCTCGCGACCGACTGGTACGACGAGTCCGACCTCACCGCCGCGGCGGTGGCGCGGGTGGCCGCCGACGGCGACGAGGTGGGGCGCGAGCTCGGCCGGCTCGTCGTCCACCTGCCGCAGGACCTGCTCCGCCGCCAGGCCGAGCTGCTCGCCGCCCTCGCCGCGCACCTGCCCACCACCGTCGTCGTCGGCGTCACGGGCCGGCCCGACGCCGACGACGGCGTCGCCCGCTCGCTGCAGCGCATGGGCGTCCCGCTGCCCGTCCCGCTGCGCCCCGCCCCCGAGGGCGCGAACGGCGCGACCGGCGACGGCACCCTGCCGCCGTTGCCGGTGTCGGTCGAGGGCACCCGCATCGTCACCGCCTCCGACGCCGACGACGAGGTGCGAGCCGCGGTCCGCCGGGTCGTCGACGCCGTGCGGGCCGGCACGCCGCTCGAGCGCATCGCCCTGCTCTACGGCTCGCCCACGCCGTACGCCCGCCTCGTCCACGAGCACCTCGCCGCGGCCGGCATCCCCCGCAACGGGGCCGCGGTCCGGCCGCTCGCCGCCAGCGTGCTGGGCCAGACCGTCCTCGGGCTGCTGGCGCTGCCCGACCACGACTTCCGGCGGTCCGACGTGCTCGGCCTGCTGGCCCGCGGCGCCGACGCCCGCGGCGGCAGCCTCGCCGCCGCCTGGGAGCGCATCTCCCGGCGGGCGGGCGTCGTCGCGGGCCGCGCCCAGTGGGACACGCTGCTGGCCCGCGCCGCCCGGGAGTACGAGCGCGAGGCCGACGAGCTGGCCGCCCGCGCCGACGAGCGCGACGCCGCCGCCATCGCCGCGGCCCGGCGGCAGGCCGAGCGCGCCCGGGGGCTGCGGGCGCTCGTCCTCGACCTCGTCGACAGCCTCGCCGAGGCCCGCGCCCGGCCGGCACCTTGGGCCGAGCGGGTGGCGTGGCTGCGCGACCTCGTCGAGCGGCTCGCGGGCCACTGGCGGGACGGCGAGGGCTGGCCGGCCGACGAGGTGCGGGCGGCCGAGAAGATCGACGCCGCCCTCGACCGGCTGGCCGGGCTCGACCGCATCGCCGACCCGGCGCCGCTCGACGTGTTCCGCCGGACGCTCGAGCTGGAGCTCGAGGCCGACCTCGGCCGCGTCGGCCGCTTCGGCGAGGGTGTCTTCGTCGGACCGCTGTCGTTCGCGGTGGGCCTCGACCTCGACCTCGTCGTCGTGCTGGGCATGGCCGAGGGCACGCTGCCGGCGCCGGTGCGCGACGACGCCCTCCTCGCCGACGCCGACCGGCGCGCCGCGGGCGGCCAGCTCGAGCTCCGCCGCGCCCGGGTCGGCCGCGACCACCGCCGGGTGCTCGCGGCCCTGGCCTCCGCCGACCGCCACGTCCTGTGCGTGCCCCGGGGCGACCTGCGGGCCAGCAGCCAACGGGTGCCGTCGCGCTGGCTGGGCGACGTCGCCGCGGCGCTCGCCGGGCGGCGCCTCCCCGCCGACGAGCTCGACCGCTGGCAGGCCCCGTGGATCGAGCACGTCCCGTCGTTCGCCCACGGGGTGCGCCACTGCGCCTTCCCCGCCACCGACCAGGAGCACCGGCTCCGGCAGGGTCCCGACGTGGCCGACGAGCGGACACGGGCGGGGGCCGAGGTCGTCCGGGCCCGGCTCGGCCGGTCGTTCACCCGCTTCGACGGCAACCTCGCCGGCGTGGCGGTCCCCTCCCCCGTCGACACCGTCGTGTCCGCCACCCGGCTCGAGGCCTGGGCCCGGTGCCCGTTCGCCTACTTCGCCGAGCGCCTGCTCGAGGTGCGCCCGGTCGAGGACCCCGAGCAGCAGCTGGAGATGCCGGCGCTCGTGCGGGGCAGCCTCGTCCACGAGATCCTCGAGCGCTTCGTGCGCGAGGTGCTGGCCCGGCCGCCCGAGCGGCGGCCCGGGCCCGGTGAGCCGTGGTCGGCCGCCGACCACGCCCGCATCCGCGAGATCGCCGAGGAGGTGTGCGACGAGTACGAGGCCCGGGGCCTCACCGGCCGGCCCGTCTTCTGGCGGCGGGACCGGGCCGCCGTCGTCGCCCTCGCCGACCGCTTCCTCGCCGAGGACGACGTCCGCCGGCGGGAGGCCGGCGCCCGGCCGCTGGCCGCCGAGCACGAGTTCGGCTTCGACGACGGGGCGCCCCCGGTCGAGCTGCCCCTCGACGACGGCCGGGTCCTCCGCTTCCGGGGCTCGATCGACCGCGTCGACGAGGGCGCCGACGGCCGCCTCGTCGTCCTCGACTACAAGACGGGCAGCGCCCGCGACTACCAGGGCCTCTCGGCCGACGACCCCGACAGCGGCGGCACCCGCCTGCAGCTGCCGGTCTACGCGCTGGCCGCCCGGGCGATGACCGGCCGCCCCGACGTGCCGGTCACCGCCGAGTACTGGTTCGTGTCCGACCGCGCCGGGTTCGCCCGGGTCGGCTACCCGGTGGACGACGACGTGCTCGCCCGGGTCACCCGCACGATCGGCACGGTGGTCACCGGCATCGAGCGGGGCGTGTTCCCCCACCACCCGGTCGAGACCTGGCTGCGCTCGATGGCCTGCGCCTACTGCGACCCCGACGGCATGGGTGTGGCCGACCTGCGCCGCGCCTGGGAGCGCAAGCGCGACGACCCGGCGGTCGCGCTCTACGCGGAGCTGGCCGAGCCCCGCACCGACGAGGAGGCGGCGTGACCGCCACCACGGCCCCCGCCCCGCCGCCCGACCAGGCGGCCCGCGACCGCATCGTCGGCGAGCTCGACCGGACGCTGTTCGTCCAGGCGGGCGCCGGCGCCGGCAAGACCCGCGCGCTCGTCGACCGCATCGTGCGGCTGGTCACGACGGGCACCGCGGGCCTCGACGCCATCGCCGCCATCACCTTCACCGAGAAGGCCGCGACCGAGCTGCGGGACCGCGTCCGGCGGCGGCTCGAGGACGAGCTGGACGACGCCGTCCGCGCCGGCGACGGCGGGCGCGCCGCCCGGTGCCGCACGGCGCTCGCCGACCTCGACAGCGCGGCGATCGGCACGCTGCACAGCTTCGCCCAGCGCATCCTCACCGAGCACCCGGTCGAGGCCGGGCTGCCGCCCCGCATCGAGGTGCTGGACGAGGTCGCGTCCGCCGTCGCCTTCGACGAGCGCTGGAGCCGCTTCCTCGACCGCCTGCTCGACGACCGGTCGGTCGAGCGGGCCCTGCTCCACGCCACCGCCGCCGGGGTGCGCGTCGACCACCTGCGGCTCGTCGCCCAGGCCTTCAACGACAACTGGGACCTCGTCGAGGACCACGCCCCGGCGGTGCCCGTCGACGTCGCGCCGTGGGACCACGAGCTGGCCGCGCTGCTCGACGAGGTCGACGCCCTGGTCGCCATGCGCGACCACTGCGTCGACGAGAGCGACAGGTTCTACGACCAGCTCGGCCGGTTCGAGGTGTGGGCCCGGCGGGTGCGGCAGGCCCCCGACGACGTCGCCCGCCTCGCGCTCCTCCGCGAGGAGGCCGGGCGACCGAGGCGCAAGCCCAACGGGCAGAAGGGCAACTGGCCCACCTGCGAGCTCGGCGAGCTGAAGCAGCGCTACACCGACCTGCAGGCGAAGCTCGACGCGCTGCGCGACCGCATCGCCCACGAGGCCGTGCGCCGGTTGGCGGTCGAGCTGCGCCGGTTCACCCTCGAGGCCGCCGCCGAGCGGCGCGACGCCGGCGAGCTCGAGTTCCACGACCTGCTGGTGCTCGCCCGCCACGTGCTGCGCGACCCCACCCACGGCCCCGCGGTCCGCCGCGCCCTCCACCGCCGCTACCGCCACCTCCTCATCGACGAGTTCCAGGACACCGACCCCATCCAGGTCGACCTCGCCGTCCTGATCGCCAGCACCGACCACGTCGAGCCCGGCGCCCAGTGGCACGAGGTCGCCACGCGCGAGGGCCACCTGTTCTTCGTCGGCGACCCCAAGCAGTCGATCTACCGGTTCCGGCGGGCCGACATCTCGCTGTTCCTGCGGGCGGCCGAGCGGTTCGGCGACGGCGGCCGGCGCGTCTCGCTGACCACCAACTTCCGGACCGGCCGATCGATCGTCGAGCTCGTCAACGAGGTCTTCGGGACCCTCATGGTCGAGCAGCGGCACGACGGCGTGCCGTCGCAGCCGGCGTACGAGCCGTTCGCGGCGGTGCGGGGCGACGCCCCGGCCGGGCCGCCGGTGGCGCTGCTCGGCGTCGCCTGCCACGAGGACGACCCCAGCGCCGACGAGGTCCGGCGGCGGGAGGCCGCCGACGTCGCCGCGGTGGTGCGCACCGCGCTCGAGGAGGGGTGGCTCGTCGACCGGAGCAACGGCGGACCGGTCCCCGACTGGCAACCGGCCCGGGCCGGCGACATCACGATCCTCGTCCCCACCCGCACGTCGCTGCCGGCCCTGGAGGACGCCCTCACCGAGGCCGGCATCTCCTACCGCACCGAGTCGGCCTCCCTCGTCTACGCCAGCCGGCTGGTGCGCGACCTGCTGCTGACCCTCCAGGCCATCGACGACCCCAGCGACGAGCTGGCCACCGTCTCCGCCCTGCGCTCGCCGCTGTTCGCCTGCGGCGACGACGACCTGTTCCGCTTCCGCCACGAGCTCGGCGGCCGGTTCGACCACTCGCTCCCCCTCCCCGCCGGCGCCCCGGCCGACGACCCGGTGTGCGCGGGCCTCGCCTACCTCCACGAGATGCACCGGGCGCGCCGGTGGCTCGCGCCGAGCGAGCTGGTCGACCGGGTCGTGCGCGACCGGCGGGTGCTCGAGCTGGGGTGGGCCGACGGCCGCCCCCGCGACCTGTGGCGGCGGGTGCGGTTCGTGGTCGACCAGGCCCGGGCGTGGACCGACGCCACCCACGGCACGCTGCGCCAGTACCTCGCCTGGGTGCGCCAGCAGACGGCCGAGGGCAGCCGGGTGTCCGAGGCGGTGCTGCCCGAGACCGACGACGACGCCGTCCGGATCATGACGATCCACGCGGCCAAGGGCCTGCAGTTCCCCATCACGATCGTCTCGGGCCTCTCCACCCAGCCCCAGCGCCGGTCGGCCGGCGTCGAGGTCGCGTGGCCGCCCGGTCAGGAGTGCGTCATCCGGGTGGGCCGAGCGGTGAAGACCGCCGCGTTCGAGGACTGGAAGCCCATCGACGAGCAGATGTCCCACGACGAGCGGGTCCGCCTGCTCTACGTGGCCTGCACCCGGGCCCAGGACCACCTGGTCCTCTCGCTCCACCGCAAGGCCCGCAAGAGCGAGCCCGACGCGGCCGCCAAGCTCACCATCGCCGAGCTGCTGGCCCGGGCGCTGGCGGACCGGATCGAGGCGCTGCCCGCCATCGGCGCGCCCACCGACCGGACCGACGACGATGGCGCCGCAGCGACCGGCGGCGCGCCCGGGGACGACGGGACCCCGACACCCGCGCCCGGTCCGGCCGCACCGGACCCGGCCGACCTGCCGCCGTTCGAGGAGTGGCGGCGCCAGCGGGACACCGCCATCGCCGCCGGCGCACGGCCCCGCACGCTCGCGGCCACCGCCCTCACCGACGACGGCCGGCCCGATGCCGTCGCCGACCCCGGCCTCCACAAGCGGCCCCGCGACCTCGACCTGCCCGCCTGGCAGAAGGGCCGCTACGGGTCCGCGATCGGCCGGGCCGTCCACGGCGTCCTCCAGACCGTCGACCTGGGGAGCGCGCCCGACGCCGCGATCGACGCCGCCGTGGCCGCCCAGGCCGCCGCCGAGGGCGTCCTGGGCCACGAGGACCACATCGCTGCGCTGGTGCGGGCCGCGCTGGCGGCGCCCACGGTCGTCGAGGCCGCGGCCAGCCCCCACTGGCGGGAGCTCTACGTCGGGGTGCCGCTGCCGGGCGGCCGGACGCTGGAGGGCTACGTCGACCTCGTCTACCGCCGGCCCGACGGCCTCGTCGTCGTCGACTACAAGACCGGCCCCACCGGGCCCGACGTCGACCTCGATCCCCTCGTGGCCCGCTACCGGCTGCAGGGCGCGTCCTACGCGCTGGCGGTCGGCCAGGCCACCGGCGAACCGGTCGCCGAGGTGGTGTTCGTCTTCCTCACGCCGGCCGGCCCGGTCGAGCGGCGCCTGCCCGACCTGGCCGCGGCGGTCGACGAGGTCCGGCGCCGCGCCGCCGAGGGCGACGACACCCTCGTCGTCACGTGACCGCCGCCCGAACGCCCGACCGCCCACCGGCCGTCGAGGCACCACCGGCCGCCCCGGCCGGCGGGCTACGGTCGCCCGGCGTGACCCGCTCCGCCGTCGCCGACGCGCTGGCCCGCGTGGTGGCGGCGCTGCCCGGCGGCGGCGAGGCCCGGCCGGGCCAGGTCCGGATGGCCGAGGCCGTGGCCGAGGCGGTCGCCTCCGGGCGGCACCTGGTCGTCCGGGCGGGGACCGGCACCGGCAAGACCCTCGGCTACCTCGTCCCCACGATCCTCGCCGGCAAGCGGGTCGTGGTGGCCACGGCCACCCGGGCGCTGCAGGACCAGCTCGCCACCAAGGACCTGCCCTTCCTCGAGCGCCACCTCGGCCGGCGGTTCCGGTGGGCGCTGCTGAAGGGCCGGGCCAACTACGTGTGCGTCCAGCGGCTCGCCGAGCTGCAGCCCGCCACCGGCGACGACGGCCCCGACGGCACGCCGGTGGCGGCGCCCCGGCGCCCGGGACGTGGTCCCCGCCCCGGCGACCAGCTCCGCCTCGACGGCCTCGCCGAGCGAGCCGACGCGGAGGAGCTCGCCGCCATCGCCGCGTGGGCGGCGACCACCCGCACCGGCGACCGGTCCGAGCTCGAGGTCGAGCCCGGCGAGGCGACCTGGGCCGCGGTCAGCACCACCTCCCGCGACTGCCCCGGCGCGGCCCGGTGCCCGCGGGGCGACCGGTGCTTCGCCGAGGCGGCCCGGGCCCGGGCGGCCGAGGCCGACGTCGTGGTGGTCAACCTCCACCTCTACGGCCTCGACCTCGCCAGCGGCGGGGCGATCCTCCCCGAGCACGACGTCGTCGTCATCGACGAGGCCCACGTGCTCGAGGACGTCGTCTCGGCCACGACCGGCGTCGAGATCGGCGCCGGTCGCTTCACCCACCTGGCCGGCATGCTGCGCGGCCTCCTCGCCGAGGCGGGCGACACCGTCACCGGCGTGGTCGACGCCGGCGGCGTGCTCGCCGGCGCGCTCCGCCCCCACCGCGACCAGCGCCTGACCGCCCCGCTGCCGGACGGCCTGGCGGGCGCGCTCGCCGCGGTCCGCCGCCGGGTCGAGGTGGCGCAGGCAGCGCTGCGCAACATCCCCGACGACGCCGCCGACGACGTCAGCGCCCGGGCGATCCGGGCCCGCCAGGCGGCGACGAGCCTGCTCGACGACCTCGACGCCGTGGCGGCGCCCACCGACGCCGACGTCCTGTTCGTCACCGGCCCCGACCACGCCCCGGTGCTGCGCCTGGCGCCCCTGGACGTCACCGGGCTGCTGCGCGAGCGGCTGTGGTCGCAGCGCACGGCGGTGCTCACCAGCGCCACCCTGCCGCCGGGCATCGGCCCCCGCCTGGGCCTCCCCCAGCGAGCTGACGAGCTGCTGGACGTCGGCAGCCCCTTCGACTACCGCAGCAACGGCCTCATCTACTGCGCGGCCCACCTCCCCCGCCCCACCGACCCCCGCTGGGCCGACGCGGCGATCGACGAGATCGGCGCGCTCGTCGAGGCCGCGGGCGGCCGGACGCTCGCCCTGTTCACCAGCTACAAGGCCATGCACCGGGCGGCGGAGGTGCTGCGGGAGCGCCTGCCCCACCCGATCGTCGTGCAGGGCGAGCAGCCCAAGCCCGCCCTCGTCGAGCGGTTCGCCCGCGAGCCGGAGACGTGCCTGTTCGCCACCACCAGCTTCTGGCAGGGCATCGACGTGCCGGGACCGTCGCTGTCGCTGGTGACCATCGACCGCCTCCCCTTCCCCCGGCCCGACGACCCGCTGCTCCAGGCCCGGCGCGAGCGGGCGGGGCCGGGCGCGTTCCTGGCCATCGACGTCCCCCGGGCCGCGACCATGCTGGCCCAGGGCATCGGCCGCCTCATCCGCACGGCGACCGACCGGGGCGCGGTGGCCGTGCTCGACCCCCGCCTCGCCACCGCCCGCTACGGGCCGAAGATCGTCGCCACGCTGCCGCCGATGCGGCGCACCCGCGACCGGGCCGAGATCGAGGCGTTCCTGCGCGAGCTGCTGGGGGCCGCCGGCGCCGCCGACGGCCGCGGTGCGCCCGGGGCGGCGGGTCGGGCCGTGGCCGGCGCCTGAGCGCCGCGCCGGCGGCGGCCCGCGGTCAGAAGCCCAGCCGGTCGAGCGCCGCGGGGCGGCGCTGCCAGTCCTTGTCGACCTTCACGTGGAGGTCGAGGTAGGCGCCGGGCGGCAGCTGCTCCCGCACCCGCATGCCCACCTGCTTGAGGACCGACCCCTTCCTGCCGATGACGATGCCCTTCTGCGACTCCCGCTCGACGAGGATCTCGCAGCGGATGTAGGGCCACTCCCACTCCGTCACCCGTGTCGCGATCGAGTGGGGCAGCTCCTCGCGGGTGACCGCCAGCAGCTGCTCCCGGACCAGCTCGGCCACCCAGAACGCCTCGGGCACGTCGGTGACCATGTCGGGCGGGAAGTACTGCGGGCCCTCGGGCATGCGGGACACCAGGTGCTCGACCAGCTCGCCGACGCCCTCGCCGGTCTTGGCCGACACCGGGAAGTACTCCGACAGCTCCAGCTCGGCGGCCGCCGCCAGCTGGCGGAGCACCTGCTCGGGCTTGACGGCGTCGATCTTGTTGACGACGAGCACGGCGTCCTTCGGCACCCGCTCCGCGACCCACCGATCGCCCCGGCCCATCGGCTGGGTGGCGTCGATCATGAACACGACGACGTCGACATCGGGGATGGCCGACTGGGCCGTGACGTTCAGGCGCTCGCCCAGCGGGGTGCGGGGCTTGTGGATGCCGGGGGTGTCGACGAACACGATCTGCACGTCGGGGCGGGTGAGCACGCCCTGGATGCGGTGGCGGGTGGTCTGCGGTTTGTCGGAGACGATCGCCACCTTCCGGCCGAGGATGCGGTTGAGCAGCGTGGACTTGCCGACGTTCGGCCGGCCCACGATCGACACGAACCCCGAGCGGTACGGCTGCCCGCCCTCGGGCGCGCCATCCCGTGGCGCGTCCTCCGCGGGCGCCTCGCGCTCGGGCGCGTCGGCGTCGTCCGGTGCGTCGCCGGTCTGCAGATCGTCCGCGTCGCTCACGACCGCGACGGTAACCGGGACGGGCGCGGGTGCGTCCCGCCCCGGTCACCGGGCGTGCGGGTCACGCCACCGACCGGTGGCCTCAGAGGTCGGCGTTGGCCAGGTTGAGGAGCGGGTTCTCGCCGCTGAACAGCCCCCACGGCGACTCCCAGCCCTCGATCTGCCAGAGGTGGCCCATCCACATCGGCTTGCCCCACGGCATGCCCGTGCGGCCGCCGACCGAGTCGCACAACTCCTCCGGCGTGCTGTCGGGCCCGACGACCAGCCCGCCGACGATGCAGAGCGAGGGGTGCCGGTGCCACTCGTCGTTCTCGCCGGCGAAGCCCTCGGGCGGCTCGTCGCCGAGGGTGGCGTAGCTGAGGCCGACGAGCTCGGAGGTCGGCTTGTTGCCGTTGTAGAGCAGCATCTCCGGCGCCGCCGGATCGAAGCCGTCGCGGGTCAGCAGCTCGACGTTCAGGTAGTGGGCGCCGATGCCCGGCACGTAGGGCGTCACCATGAAGTAGCCGTCGGCCATGGCGTCGGCGGCCGTCGGGTACTTGGCCGGGACCGTGCCGGCGATCCGCAGCTGCTCCTGCAGGAGGGCGACCTCCTCGGCCGAGGTGAGGTCCTTCCAGCTCGACTCGCCGTGCACGTGCATGGTGGCCTCGCCCTCCTCCGGCGGGGCCTCGGCGTCGAGGGCGTGGTCGACCGACCAGTCGACGAACTCGGCGATCCGCCGCTCGCGCTCGTCCTCGGGGAGCTCGGCCAGCAGGTCGGACCGGGCCCGCAGCTGCTCGGCGAGGAACTCCTTGCTGACCGCACGGGCGCGCTCGATCTCCTCGTCGGGCAGGTAGCCGGTGAGGGCGGCCAGGCGGCGGGCGTCGAAGTCCTCGTCACCGCCGTTCGTGCCGTGGTCGTGGCCGTCGGCGGCCGACTCGCCCTCGGCGACGCCCGTGCCGTGGTCGTGGCCGTCGTCGCCGTGGCTGTGCCCGCCGCCCACCGACGGCACGACCGACGCCGTGACGACCGCGACGACGGCGATCGTCGGCAGGCCGGTGATCGCCAGCGACGGGCGCCGCACCGTGCGGTCGACCAGCCAGCCGAGGGCGACGGCGACGGCCGCCGTGGCCGCGACGACCTCGAGGGCGCTGGCCAGCGCGTCGGGGAAGCCGACGGGCTCGGCCGGCTCGTCCGGCAGGCCGGCCGTCCGGGTGAGCAGCCACAGCGCGGCGACGGCGAGGTTCAGCGCCGCCGTACCCAGCAGCCAGCGCCGCTGCGGCCGCCACCGGAAGCCGAGGGCCGCGGCCCCGAGCAGCTGGGCCCAGCCGACGACGACGAAGAAGGCGCCGTGCGAGGTCTGGTCGTCGAAGTGGGCCGGGGCGAAGGCGAAGTGGATGACGGCGGCGCCCAGCGTCGCCACGGCGGCGATGTGGCGGGCGGCGTCGCGAACGGTCGTCGACGGGCGCGCCGGGTCGGCCGCGCCCGGCGCGCTCTCGGACGTCTCGCGGGACGTGTCCATCGTTGCTCCCCTCGTGATCCCCCGTGGGCCGGCTGGACGCCCAGTGGGCGTACGTTACTGCGGGTAAGTGACTGGCGTCACGGGGTGGCGGGGATCACCCGGGCGGAGCCAGCGCGCGGGCGGCCGCCGCCCTGGTCAGCGCACCCGTTCGATGCGGACCCGGGCGCCGGCTCTGACCTCCTCGAACCCGATCACCCCACCGATCGACGGCGGCACGAACCGGGGCGGCACCGCCCTGCCCCGCCCCACGACCACGTCGCCGACGCCGTCGCCGTCCTCGTCGACGACCTCCAGGGTGACGACGGTCGAGGGCCGGCGCCCCATCGCACCCAGCGACGCCTCGGCGTCCGCCGCGATCCGCTCGAGGCTCGCGGGGTCGGTCCCGCCGCCGGCCGCCGCCCGGGCCGCGGCGTCGTGCACCGTGGCCCGCAGCACCGTCGTGGCGTAGAGCCCGAGCACGACCTGCAGCGCGCCGTAGAGGAAGAGCAGGAAGACGAGGAAGCCGATCGACGTCCCGACCACCCCGACGCCACGATCGCCGCCGCACCCGCCCCGGGCCCACCGCCGGCCCCGAGGCCCGGCCGGGCGCCGGCGCCCCCTCAGCTGCCGACCTCGCTGATCTTCTCGCGGGTGTCGGTCTCGATGTCCGTCCACATGCCCCGGAAGCTGACCCACATCAGCGCGCCGATCGCCGCCATGATCAGCACGACGATCGCCGCCGAGACGACGCCCTCGCCCCGGTCGTCGGCCCGAAGCCGCCGCCGTCCCCTCCGGACGGCCCGCCGGGCCCCGGCCCACCGGGCCGAGGCGGCGGCGCGCACCCGCCCCCGGTCGCCTGCCACTGGTCGGTCCACTCTCTGCCTCCTGTCGGCTGTCGGATGTCGGTCGGAGCGTCGTGCCGGCCGCCCGGGCGGGCGGGCTCAGGCGGACGAGAACAGGCGCAGCGCCTCGACGAAGGGCACGGCGAGGAAGATCACCCCCGGCACCAGCGCGGCCACGGTGACGGGGATCCACACCTGCTGGGCCCGCCGCTCGATCGTCTCGACGAGCTGCCGGTGCAGGTCGCGCCGGATGGCCCGGGCCTCGTCGCTGATCAGCCGGCCCAGGTCGCCCGCCCGGCGGTTGAGGGCGAGGACGGCGACGAGCCGGCGCAGGGCGTCGACGTCGGCGACCTCCGCCCACTCCCGCAGCGCCTCCACCTCGGTGAGGCCCTGGCGGATGCGCCCGGTGACCCGGCCGAGGTCGCGCCCGCAGGCCCCGGCGCCCCGGGTCGCGAGCCGGCCCAGCGCCGAGCCGAGGGAGTAGCCCGCGCCGAGCAGCATGCCGAGCTGCTCGGCGACGACCGGCAGCTCCAGCTCGATCCGGCGCTGCCAGCGGGCCGAGGCCGTCGCCAGCCGCTGCTCGACGAGGAGGAAGGCCAGCACCGGACCGCCGGCGACGAACGCCAGCGCCAGCGGCCCGCCCAGCCCCGCGCCCACGGCGAGGACCCCGCCCCCGACCAGGCCCACGACCATCCAGGCCAGCTGGCGCACCCGGAAGGCGGTGGCGTCGAGCGGCGAGTGGATGCGCTCGAGGCGCACGGCGACCGGCTCGGTCACACCGAACAGCCGGGCCAGCCGCTCGCCGACGGCCCGGGCGAGCGGGGCGATCACCTGGCCGAACGACGCCGCCGACATCAGCGCGCTCCGGCGCGGCACCGCGGCGCCGCCCGGGACGTAGGGGGCGAGCCGGTCGACGAGCGGGCGGCGCCGGAACCACGGGAGCTCGCCGAGCACCAGGGTCGAGCCCACGAACAGGCACAGCGCCACGGCGGCGACGAGGGGCGGCGGGACGTCGCTCATCCGTGGAACACCCGCTCCTCCTCGGGCAGCGCCAGCAGCCGGCCGGCCCACACCCAGCACACGGCCACGGCGGCGATCCCGAGGACGACCATCGACTGCCCCCACGGGGTGGCGTAGGCGGCCCGCCCGGTGCCGATGCTCATGCCCACGAGGGCCATCCCGCACGGCACGAGCAGGACGAAGCGTCGGGCGAACCGCACGCCGGCCTGCTTGGCCCGGGCGTCCTTCCGGCCCTGGACGTCGAGGATGCGGTCCTCGACCAGGGCCTCCAGGCGGCGGTCGAGGTCGGTGCCGCCGACCTCGTGGGCGACGAGCAGGGTCTCGCAGGCGGCGTCGGCCGTGGGGTCGGCGAGGCCGGCCTTCAGCGTCCGGACGGTGCGCTCGAAGTCGGTCGTCAGCAGCCACTCGCGGTGGGCCGCCTCGAAGGCCGGCCGCAGCTCGGCCGGTGCCCGCCGGCCGGCCTCGAACAGCGCCTGCGGCACGGACCGGCCCAGCGACGACGTGAGGATGCGGATCTCCTCGACGAGCCGGGGCCACGCCTCCTGGGCGGCCGCTCGGCGCTGGTCCCGGCGGACGCGGAACGACGCCACCGGCGACGCCCCGAGCAGGAGCGCGAGGGCCAGCGCCGGCATCGGGCCCCCGAACACGGCCAGGCCGAGCGCCCCGCCGGCCACGGCGAGGGCGGCCGCCACGGCCGCGAACTGGCGCAGCTCCCCCGCGGCCAGGCCGGCGGCGACCAGCCGGTCGGCGAGCGTCGTGCGGCGGGCGGCCGCGCCCGCCAGCCGGGGGCCCGGCGCCAGGCCCCGCCAGCCGAACACGACGGCGGTGTACAGGAGGTAGGTGCCGGTCGCGGCGCAGAGGGCGAGCAGCAGCCCGGTCACCGGTGACCGCCCTCCAAGAGGGCCCGGACGTCGTGGCCGGCCTCGGCGAGCGGCCGGACGGCCCGGACCGGGAGGTCGCCGGTCCAGGCCAGCGGCTGGCCCGGCCCCGGGCGGCGGAAGACCTCGGTGACCGTGAAGTGGGTGGCGTCGGCTCCGCCGGCCAGGTCCTCGACCATGGCGACCTCGGTGACCCGGGGGCCGTCGGGCGTCCGGGCGCACTGGACGACGACGTCGATGCTCTCGCTGACCAGCGAGTTGAGCGCGGTGAGCGGCAGCCCGCCGGAGGTGTCGGCCAGCTGGCAGATGAACCGCAGGCGGGTGAGCGCCTGGCGGGCCGACCCGGCGTGGATGGTCGTGAAGCCCGTGACCCCCGAGGACAGGGTGAGCAGCAGCGGCAGCGCCTCCCGGTCGCGGACCTCGCCGACGATGGCGACGTCCGGTGCCATGCGCAGGAAGCCCGCCACCAGCCGCCGCAGGTCGACCGCCGCCCGGTCGGCCCGGGCCGCCCGGGTCTGCATGTGGGCGACGTTGGGCAGGGGGATGTCGGACTCGAACACCTCCTCGGCCACGACGACCCGCAGCGACGGGTCGAGCTCGGCCGCGGTGCACGACAGCAGCGTCGTCTTGCCCGACCCCGGCGGCCCGGAGAACACGATCGAGAGGCGGGCCCGGACGCAGGCGGCGAGGAACCCCGCGACCTGGGACGTGAGCATGTCGCGCTCGACCAGCTCCCCCAGCGACCGGAACGGGATGCCGGTGAACTTGCGGATGTTCACCAGCACGTGACCGCCGCGGGCCACGTCGCCGTGGACGATGTGGACCCGGGCGCCGTCGTCGAGCTGGGCGTCCTGCAGCCCCTCGGCGGGGTCGAGGCTGCGGTGGGCGGTCGCCGCGTCGTCGAGCAGCTTCGTCAGCGTGCGCAGGACGTGCTCGTCGTCGTGGAAGACCTCGTCGTGGTAGCCGGAGGGCCCGCGGTGCCGGCGCACGAAGACGGCGTCCGGTGCGTTGACCATGATCTCCCAGACGTCGTCGTCCTCCAGCAGCTCGGTCAGCGGCCCGTAGCGGGCGAGGTCGCGGAAGGCCCGCTCGGCGACCAGCTCGGGATCGGGCAACGGGAAGTTCCGCCGCCCGCGGCGCACGTCGTCGTCCCACCGGGCCACCTCGTCGCGGATGAGCGCCCGCAGCTTGGCCTCGCCCCCCGGCTCGGACATCTCGAGCGAGATGTCCTTGGCCCGCTCCTGCACGGCCCGCTCGATCTCGACCAGCGGCGACACCGCCGCGCCCACGCTCGTCCCCACGCTTCGGACCCCCAGCGCCAGACCCGTCACCCCGACCACGGCCCCACCCCGGATCGTAACCCGGCGTGGTGGCACCTCCACGGTACGTAACCGTGGCGTGGTGGGTCAGGTCAACGGGGAGATCATGAGATCACATGAGGGTGTGGGCCGAGGCGGTGGACGCGGGGACCGCCCGGCCGCTGCCGTCAGCAGGTGGCCCGGCGCCACCGGGGCTGGTCGTACGGCGTGCCGTCGCACGTGTGCGTGGCGCACGTCATCGGCACGCCGTCCGCCGAGGTCCGGTCGCCGGCGATCGCGTCTCGCGGTCGGCGTCTTGCGCACCCGGCCGTCGGCGGACCTCGGCGGTCGCCCTCACGAACACGGACCGACGCCCCTGCCGCTGTCACGCCGGAGGCGTACCGACCGGCAGAAGGACCTGTCGATGACCTGAGGACGAAGAGGAGCGGCTGGCGATGGGGTTCTCGTTCCGGGTCGGCAAGGGTGTCCGCATCCGGGTGTCGAGCCGGGGCGTGCGGGCGAGCGTCGGACCTCGCGCCGCGCGACTGCACGTCGGCGGCGGGCGACCAGGCGTCTCCACCGGCGTCGGGCCGCCCACCTACGACGCGCCGCTCGGCGGCGGTCGGTCCCGACGGGCCGGCAGCAGGTCGGCCGGCGCCACCCAGCGCCAGCTCGCCCAGGCGCGCAAGGCCGAGCAGGCGCAGCAGATCGCCGCCGCGCTGCAGCACATCCTCGACCTGCACCGCCAGACGTTCCCGCCCGCGCAGCCACCGGTCGCGCCCCCACCGGAACCGGTGGACGAGCAAGCGATCCGCGAACGTCACGAGTCCGCCGCCCTCCGGGGCATCTCGATCTTCCGGCGGGCCCGACGGAGGGAAGCCAAGCGGCGCGCCGCCGCATCCGCGGCGGTCGAGATCCGGGCCGAGGAGGAGCGCCGGGAGCGGGAGCGCGCGATGGCGCAGGAACAGCTCGACTCAGCATGGCAGCGCCTGCTGGCGAACGACCCTCCGACCGTGCTCGCCGCCCTCGACGCCGCGTTCGAGGACAACGAGGCACGCGCCACGGCGCTCGACGTCGACGGCGACGAGGTCGAGCTCGTCGTGCTGTCGCCGACCCCTGATGTCCTGCCCGAACGCCTGCCGGCGACCACCCCGGCGGGCAACCTCACGCTCAAGAAGATCACGAAGACGCAGGCCGCCGACCTCTACAAGACACTGGTGGCAGGGCACGTCATCGCGACCGCGCGCGAGGCGTTCGCCGTCGCACCGTCCCTCCGGTCCGCACGCGTCGTCGCCATCCGGGTCCCCGGGCTCGACGCCGACGGACGTCCCCGGATCGAGGTGCTGCTCGCCGCCCGCTTCGAGCGCGCAGCGTTCGACGGGATCCAGTGGGACCGGGCCGAGGCGCCCCAGGTCGTGGTCGACGCCGCGAGCGAGCTCGTGGTCAACGTCAAGGGCCGGGCGAAGGAGCTGCACCCCATCGACCTCGCGCGGGAAGCCGACCTCGCCCGGCTCGTGCAGCGGATCGACGCCGAGGAGCTCACATCGGCGACGCCGTCCAGCACGTAGGCCCCGGTCGCACACTCCGCGCCCCGCCGAGCTACGTTCGCTCCCCGTGCAGCTCGGCCCCCGCCTGGTCGTCGCCGGCACGCACTCGGGCGTCGGCAAGACGACGGTGGCGACCGGTCTGCTCGCCGCCCTGGCGGCCGCCGGCCACCGGGTGGCGGCGGCGAAGGTGGGGCCGGACTTCATCGACCCCGGCTACCACGCGCTCGCCTGCGGCCGCCCACCCCGGAACCTCGACCCGTGGCTCTGCGGGGCCGGCGCCGTCGGCCCGCTCGCCGGCCGGGCCGCAAACGGGGCCGACCTCCTGGTCGTCGAGGGCGTCATGGGGCTGTTCGACGGGGCGGGCGACGGCGAGGTGTCGTCGACCGCGGACGTGGCGGCGCTGCTCGGCGCACCGGTCCTGCTGGTCATCGACGCCGCCGCGCTCGCCGGGTCGGCGGCCGCGCTGGTGCACGGGTTCGCCACCTACGACGAGCGGATCGACGTGGCCGGGGTGGTGCTGAACCGGGTGGGCTCCGACGGCCACGAGGTGATGCTGCGGGAGGCGGTGGAGGCCACCGGGGTGCCGGTGGTGGGTGCGCTGCGGCACGACGACCGGCTGACCTGGCGCGACCGCCACCTCGGCCTGGTGCCGGTGGCCGAGGAGCCGGAGGCGGTCCGGGCGTCCCTGCGGCGCCTGGCCGAGGCGGTGCGGGAGCAGGTCGACCTCGCCGCCGTGGTGGCGCTGGCCGAGCGGGCGCCGGCGAGGGTGGTGGACCCGGTCCCCCGGCCGGCGCCGGGGCCGTCGGTGCGCGTCGCGGTGGCGACGGGCCGGGCGTTCACGTTCCTCTACACGGACACGGTCGAGGCCCTCGTCGCCGGCGGCGCCGAGGTGGTGCCGTTCGACCCGCTGCACGACCCGGCGCTCCCCGACGGCGTCGACGGCGTCCTCGCCGGGGGCGGGTTCCCCGAGGTGTTCGGGGAGCAGCTGGCGGCCAACGGGCCGATGCTCGCGTCGATCCGCCGGGCCGTCGCCGGCGGCACACCGGTGTGGGCGGAGTGCGGGGGGCTGCTGTGGCTCTGCCGGTCCCTCGACGGTCGTCCCATGGCCGGCGTCGTGCCCGCCGACGCGGCGATGACCGACCGGCTCACCCTCGGCTACCGGGAGGCCACGACGACCGTCGCGTCGCCCCTCGGCCCCGCCGGCACGTCGCTGCGCGGCCACGAGTTCCACCACGCGGTGACGATGCCCGCCGGCGAGGCGCTGGCGCTGCGGAGCCGCTTCGGCTCGGGCCGGTCCGGCTTCGCCACGCCGACGCTGCTGGCGTCGTTCCTCCACCACCACCCGGGCGGCGACCCCGGCATCGTCGAGAGCTTCCTGGCCACCTGCCGCCGCGCCCGGCTCCGCTGACCCGGTCCCACCTCGCGGTTGGCGACGGGGGTCGGGCCTGGCAGCCTCGCGGGTGGGAGCGGGACGTCCCCGGCACCGTGGAGGGCCCCATGACCGTCACCGACCAGGCCGACACCACCCGGCGGGAGCTCGACGAGCAGGCCGCCGCCGTCGTCGCTCGGCTCCGCCGGACCTTCGAGGAGCGGGTCACCCGGCCGCTGGCGTGGCGGCGCGCCCAGCTGGAGGGCCTCGACCGGCTGCTCGTCGAGGGCGAGGAGGAGCTGCTCGACGCCCTGCGCCAGGACCTGGGCAAGCCCCGGATCGAGGGCTGGTCGACCGACGTCGCCTACACCCGCTCGGAGGTGCGGCTGCTGCACCGGAACCTGGAGCGGTGGACGGCACCGGAGCGGGTGCGGCTGCCGCTGCTGAGCCTGCCCGGCTCGGGCCGCATCGTGCGCGAGCCGCTGGGCGTCGCCCTGATCATCGGGCCGTGGAACTACCCGGTGCAGCTCGTGCTGGCGCCGCTCGCCGGGGCGCTGGCCGCCGGGTGCACGGCGGTGGTGAAGCCGTCGGAGGTGGCGCCGGCCACCTCGGCGGCGCTCGCCCGGCTCGTGCCCCGGTACCTCGACGAGCGCGCCGTGGCGGTCGTCGAGGGCGGCGTCCCGGAGACGACGGCGCTGCTGCGCCAGCGGTGGGACACGATCTTCTACACGGGCAACAGCAACGTCGGCCGGGTCGTCGCCCGGGCGGCCGCCGAGCACCTCACGCCGGTCACGCTCGAGCTCGGCGGCAAGTCGCCGGTGATCGTCGACCGCAGCGCCCGCATCGACGTCGCGGCCCGGCGCATCGCCTGGGGGAAGCTGCTGAACGCCGGCCAGACCTGCGTCGCCCCCGACCACGTGCTCGTCCACGAGTCGGTGCACGACGAGCTCGTCGACCGGCTGGCCGACGCCATCCGCTCGATGTACGGGGACGACCCGTCGCGGAGCCCCGACTACGCCCGGATCGTCAGCGACCGCCACTTCCGGCGGGTCGTGGGCCTCATCGACGGCGCCGGGCCGTCCGGGCGCCGGCCGACGGTCGCGCTCGGCGGCGAGCGCGACCCCGAGGACCGCTACGTCGCCCCGACGATCCTCACCGACGTGGCCGACGACGCCCCGTGCATGGCCGAGGAGATCTTCGGCCCGGTGCTGCCGGTCATCCCGGTGCGCGACGTCGACGAGGCGATCGAGCGGGTGAACCGCGGCCCCAAGCCGCTGGCCCTCTACGCCTTCGCCGAGGACCGGGCCGTGCTCGACCGCGTCGTCGACCGCACCTCCTCCGGCGGCGTGTGCCTGAACCACGTCGTGTTCCACCTGACCGCGCCGTCGCTGCCCTTCGGCGGGGTCGGCGAGTCGGGCATGGGCGCCTACCACGGCCGGGCGAGCATCGACGCCTTCAGCCACCGCCGCAGCGTCATGACCAAGCCGACCCGCGTCGACCCGCCGGTGGCCTACGCGCCGTTCACGGCGCTGAAGCAGAAGGTGCTCCGGGCCGTGATGAGCCGGATGTAGCACCCCACCCGCCGGCGCCCCGGCCCCGGACCAGGGGGAGGAAGACCTCGTCGACGATCTCGACGAGGACCTCGTCGGGCACGGACGGGACGCCGCGCAGGGCGTACTCGCCGCGCAGCAGCATCATCGGCACCGCCGCCACCCGGGGGTGCACGGCCGCCGGCGGGGCCTCGCCGCGGGCCACCGCCCGCTCGAGCACCTCGACCCAGGCGGCGTTCAGGCGACCGGCCCCCGCACGGTCGCGCAGCCGGTCGAGCAGCTCCGGCTCGTCGGACGCGGCGGCCAGCAGCTCGCGCAGGATGGCCCCCGTGGGTGACGACCACGTGGCGTTGGCCCGCCGCAGCAGCGCCAGCGCCTCGTCCCGCAGGTTCCCGGCGGCCGGCGGGGGCGCCGGCTCCTCGGCCAGGTGCGCGTAGGCGTCCACCGCGAGGGCCAGCCGGTTCGGCCAGCGGCGGTAGATGGCGTTCTTGTTGGTGCCGGCCCGGCGGGCGACCCTGTCCATGGTCATGCCCGCGTACCCGGACGCCGACAGCTCCTCGGCCGCCGCCCGCAGGATCGCCCGCTCCAGCTCCTCCCCTCGCCGTCGCCTCGCCGTCACGGTACGCAGCGTACCTTCCCAGCGCTAAGGTACGAGTAGTACCGTACACAGGAGGAGCGATGCGGGCCTGGGGCGTCACCTACGACACCGGCTTCACCAACCAGGGCACCACCACCCACGAACCCTTCGACCCGGACGTCGTCGCCGAGGAGATGCGGATCATCCGGCACGACCTGCACGCCGACGCCGTGCGGATCACGGGCGGGGTCGCCGACCGGCTGGAGGTCGCCGCCCGGCACGCGGCCGCCGCCGGGCTCGAGGTCTGGTACTGCCCGTTCACCAACGACCTCACCGCCGACGAGCTGCTCGCCTTCCTGCGGGACGCCGCCGAGCGGGCCGAGCGGATCCGCCGGGAGGGGGCGGACGTCCGGTTCCTCACCGGCTCCGAGGTCAGCATCATGACCCGGGGGTTCCTCCCCGGCGACACCCTGACCGAGCGGGCCGCCGTCCTCACCGACCCGGCCCGTCTGCGCGCGGTCCTCCCCGACGTGCAGCGGAAGGCCCGCGCGCTGGTGGCCCGGGCCGCCGCCGAGGCCCGCGAGCGGTTCGGTGGGCCGATCGGCTACGCGTCGCTGCCCGTCGACGGCGTCGACTGGGCGCCGTTCGACATCGTGGCCACCGACGCTGGCTACCGCGACGCCACCAACGCCGACCGGATCCCCGAGACCCTCGCGGCGCTGACCGCCCTGGGCAAGCCGGTCGCGATCACCGAGCTCGGCTGCGCGACGTTCGCCGGCGCCGGGGACCGCGGCAGCCGCGGCGACATCGTCGAGTACGACGACACCGGGCGCCCCGTCGGCCTCACCGAGGCCGTCGAGCGCGACGAGGCCGAGCAGGCCCGCTACCTGCGCGAGCTCCTCGACGTCTACGACGCGGGCGGCGTCGACACCGCCTTCGTCTACACCTTCGCCTCCCGGCACCTGCCGTGGTCCGACGACCCGGCCCGGGACCTCGACCGCAGCAGCTTCGGCATCGTGCGGGTCCTCCCCGACGGCCGCACGGGGACGGCGTACCCGGGGATGCCGTGGGAGCCGAAGGCCGCCTTCCACGCGCTCGCCGACCACGGCCGGGCCCGCGCCCGGGCGGCGTGGCCGGGCCCCGGGGCTCGGACCCGGCCACGCGAGGACGCCGGCCGCTGATGCGGGTGCCCGGCGCCGGGCGTGCTTCAATGCGCCCCATGTCACGGCGGCGGTTCGACCGGATCGTGGCGAGCCTGCTGGTCGTCGGGGCCGTGCTCGCCGGCTGCTCGGGGGACGGCGGCGACGACGGGGCCAGCGCCGGCGCCGAGGAGCAGGCCGTCACCGAGCAGGTCCCGGGCGCCGACTGGACGGTCGAGGACCCCGAGGACCACGGCATGGATCCCGAGGTGCTCGAGGGCGCCCGGGAGTACGCGTTCGCCGAGGGCCGCAACACCCAGGGCGTCGTCGTCGTGCGCGACGGCGTCATCGTCGCCGAGTGGTACGCGGACGGCGCCGGGCCCGACTCCTGGGCGGCCAGCTGGTCGGTGGCCAAGAGCTTCACCAGCGCGCTCGTGGGCATCGCCGTCGAGGAGGGGGCCATCCCCGGCGTCGACGAGCCCATGACCCGCTGGTACCCGGAGTGGGAGGGCACGCCGGCCGCCGACATGACGCTGGAGGACGTGCTGCAGATGTCCTCCGGCCTCGCCTGGACGGAGGACTACTCCCCCGAGTCGGCCACGGGGTCCGACATCATCCGCATGGTGGTCGGCGAGCGCGACCACCTCGCCTACGCCGCGAGCGTCCCGCCCGAGGTCGAGCCGGGCACCCGCTGGAGCTACTCCAGCGGCGACACGATGCTCCTCTCCGGCGTGCTCGAGCAGGCGACCGGCATGCCGGTCCACGAG
>PKRH01000217.1 GCA_017577565.1 Thermoanaerobacterales bacterium
GCCCGAGGGCGCGACCGCGCCGCCGGCGCCCCTCACGCCCGGCAGCGCCGGGCCGAGGCCGTCCGCGGCGGCCAGGGCGAAGACGGGGGCGACGGCCCGGGTGAGCATGCGGTTGACGTCGCGCAGCTCGGCGACGAGGTCGCGGCAGCGGGGGCAGACCTCGAGGTGGGCCGCGGTGGCGTCGTGCTGGCGCTTGGTCAGCCGGTCGCGCACGTAGGACCCGAGCCGCTCGCGGTGCGGGGAGCACGCCACCGCGCTGCCCTCGCGCACGTGGGCCTGCAGGTACGCCTCCCGCAGCCGCTCGCGGGCCCGGTGGGCGAGGACCGAGACGGTGTTGGCCGGGATGCCGAGCGCCCGGGCGATCTCCCGCGGCCGGCGCCCCTCGACCGCCGTCTGCCACAGCACGGCCTGCCAGCGGTCGGGCAGCTCGGCGAAGGCGGCGGCCACGAGCCGCTGGTCCGCGGCGTCGAAGGCCGGCGCCTCGGCGGCCAGGCCGACGGGCTCGGGCACCTCGGCGAGCGCCTCGTCGCGCCGCCGGGACGACCACTCGACCGCCAGGTGGCGGATGGTGACGTAGAGGTAGGGGCGGAACGCGCCCTCGGGCCCGCCCCCGCGCCGGAGCGCGGCGAGCACCCGCTCGAACGCCTCGTTGACCAGGTCCTCGGCGTCGCTGCCCACCCGGTAGCTGCGGGCGAGCCGCAGGGCCGCGGCCCGGTGGCGGGTGTAGAGGTCCTGCACGGCGCGCGGGTCGCCGGCGCGCGCCGCCTCGAGGAGGTCGCTGTCGGACTGTGCGGGAGCCGCCATGACGTCGTTGTCCTTGCCCAGCCGTGTGACGCGCGTCATCCCAGCCGAGGCGCCATCAGAGTTCCCCGGCGAGCCGGGGGGTAAACGGCGTCCGCCCCCGCCGACCGTACCTGACCAGCCGGTCATGAGGCATGACCTGGCTTTCTGGCACCTGCCGTGCGGGATACGCTGCGCCGGACGCTGAAGAGAGAGCTCACGAGGGGAACCAGCCAATGCGCGCAGCCGTCCTTCGCAACGTCGGCGACGAGAAGCTCGAGATCCGGGACGACGTCGAGCTGGGGCCCGTCGGCCCCGGTCAGGTCAAGGTCAGGATCCACGCCACCGGCGTGTGCCACTCCGACGTCTCGGGCATGAACGGCACCATCCCGCAGCCCGCGCCGTTCGTGCCCGGCCACGAGGGCGCCGGCGTCGTCAGCGAGGTCGGCGAGGGCGTGACCAGCGTGCAGCCGGGGGACCACGTGATCATCGCCTGGAGCGCGCCGTGCGGCAGCTGCAAGTTCTGCATCGACTTCAAGCAGCCGCACCTGTGCGTCAACGTCCAGTTCGCCGCCGCCGGCACGCCCCACTTCCTCCTCGACGGCCAGCCGGTGTTCGGCTTCGCCGGCTCCGGCACGTGGGCCGAGGAGATGATCATGCCCGAGCAGGGCGTCGTGAAGATCGACCCCGAGACCCCCCACGAGATCGCGTCGCTCGTCGGCTGCGGCGTCATGACCGGCGTCGGGGCGGCCATCAACACGGCCAAGGTGACGCCCGGCTCGTCGGTCGTCGTGTTCGGCTGCGGCGGCGTGGGCATCTCGGCCATCCAGGGCGCCCGGGTGGCCGGGGCCTCGGAGATCGTGGCGGTCGACCTCGTCGACTCGAAGCTCGAGGACGCGCAGCGCTTCGGCGCCACTCACGCGGTGAAGCCCGACGAGCTCGAGTCGGCCAAGCAGTCGATCACCGGCGGCGACGGCTTCGACTTCGCCTTCGAGGCGATCGGCCTGCCCGCGACGATGCGGGCGGCCTTCGACGCCACCCGGCGGGGCGGGACGACCTGCATCATCGGCGTGGGCTCGGCCGACCAGAAGATCGAGTTCAACGCCTTCGAGCTGTTCTTCGCCGAGAAGCGGTTCACCGGCTCGTACTACGGGTCGGGCGACGTCCGCAGCGACTTCAACCGGATCCTCGGCCTGTGGCGGAGCGGCCGGCTCGACCTCGAGGGCATGATCTCCAAGAAGATCGGCATCGAGGACGTCAACGACGCGGTCGACGACCTGAAGGCCGGCTCGGTGATCCGCTCGGTCATCACGTTCTGAACCGCCGCGCCGACCGTCGAGACGGCACGGCTCCGGGGCCCGCACCCGCGGGCCCCGGTCCGCGCCCGGGTACCGGCGCGCCCGGCCGGCCACCGCCCTGAGCTGGGACGACGCGCCGTCCCCGCCTCCGCCGTCGCCGCGTGTTAACG
>PKRH01000046.1 GCA_017577565.1 Thermoanaerobacterales bacterium
GCGCCGGACCGAGCAGCGCCAGGTGGTAGTCCTGCACGAGCACGGCGGCGCCCTCGGGGGCGGCCTCGGCCACGGCGTCGGCGAAGGCGGCGTTGACCGTCCGGTAGGCCTCCCAGGCCGTCGCCGCCTCGGGGCCGAAGGCGGGCTCGCGGGCCAGGTCGTAGAGCCCGTGGTGCACGAACCAGAGGTACTGGTTGCTGACGACGTCGTAGTGCAGCCGGTAGGTCTCGGGGTCGACGTCGAGCAGCCGGACCCGGAAGCCCTCGGCCTCGACGACGCCGGACCGGGCGGCCGCACGGTCGCCGTCGGTCATCGCCGCCGCGACCCACAGGGCGTCGGTGCCGGCGACGAGCGGCCCCAGCCCCGACACCAGGCCGCCGGCCCCCCGGCGGGCCACGAGCTCGCCGCCCTCGCCGGGGCGGAACGTCAGCGGGCCTCGGTTCGAGACGACGACGACAGGGCGGTCCACGAGTGGACGAGGCTAGGGGATGGGCCAGACTTGCCGGTCGTGCGAGTGGTCATCGTCCCCGACAAGATGCGCGGCACCGCGACCGCCCGCGAGGTGGCGGCCGCGGCGGGGCGGGCGGCGGCGGCCGCCGGCTGGGACCACGACGAGGTGCCGATGGCCGACGGGGGCGAGGGCACCCTCGACGTGCTCGGGGGGCCGAACCGCACGACGACGGTGACGGGCCCGCTGGGCGACCCGGTGGAGGCGGGCTGGCGGCTCGACGGCCGCACGGCGGTCGTCGAGATGGCGCGGGCCTCGGGCCTGGCGCTCGTCGGCGGCCCCGAGGGGAACGACCCGGTCGCGGCCTCGACGACCGGGACGGGCGAGCTGATCGCGGCCGCGGTCGACGCCGGTGCCCGGCGGGTGCTCGTCGGCCTCGGCGGCTCGGCGACGACCGACGGCGGACTCGGCGCGCTGCGGGCCCTCTACCCGCTGCACCGCCTGGCCGGGGTCGAGCTCGTCGCCCTGTGCGACGTCCGGACGTCGTTCGTCGACGCCGCCCGGGTGTTCGCCCCCCAGAAGGGCGCGTCGCCGGCCCAGGTCGAGCTGCTGCGCCGCCGGCTGGAGCGGCTGGCCGACGTCTACCTCGCCGACCACGGCGTCGACGTGCGGTCCCTGCCGGGCGCGGGCGCGGCGGGCGGGCTGGCCGGGGGGCTCGCCGTGGCCGGGGCGACGCTCGTGGGCGGCTTCGAGGCCCTGGCCGAGGAGGTCGGGCTGCACGAGCGGATCGAGGGCGCCGACCTGGTCGTCACGGCCGAGGGGTTCCTCGACGAGCAGTCGTTCGAGGGCAAGGTCGTCGGCGGCGTCGTCGAGCTGGCGGCCGAGGCGGGCGTGCCGGTGGTGGCTGTCGTCGGCGAGGTGGTCGACGACCCGGCCGTGCTCGGCCGGCCGGGGCTGCGGGTCGTCTCGCTGGTCGAGCGCTTCGGCGACGAGCGGGCCCGGGGCGACGTGCTGGCCTGCGTCGAGGAGGCGGTCGCCGAGGCGCTGGCCGGCCACCGCCCGGAATGAGGGAGCCCGCCGGGGGGTTGGTTACGATCCGTACGCCATCCGCGAGTCAAGGACCAGGTCTGACATGAGCGTCTCCGTTCGCATCCCCACCACCCTGCGCCCGCTGACCGGTGGCCGCGCCGAGGTGGAGGTCGAGGGTGCCGACGTGCGCGACGTCATCAGGAACCTCGAGAGCGCCCACCCGGGCCTCGGCGCCCGCCTGCTCGACGAGGACGGCAACCTGCGCAAGTTCGTCAACGTCTTCGTCGCCGACGACGACATCCGGTTCCTCGACGGGCTCGACACCAAGGTGCCCGACGGCGCCGAGGTGTCGATCATCCCGGCCGTCGCGGGCGGCTGAACGGGCCGCGGCGGCCCGCCGCAGCAGGGGCTCCGGCGCCCTCCCGCCCGTTAGCACTCGTCGGTTGCGAGTGCTTACCGGGGATGGTTGACTGGCTAGCACTCAGATACGACGAGTGCTAGCCCGGTCCCAACGGAGGGATTGTTCGGATGCCCAAGATCATCGCTTTCGACGCCGAGGCGCGCCGCGGCCTCGAGGCCGGCATGAACAAGCTGGCCGATGCCGTGCGCTTCACGCTCGGCCCCAAGGGGCGGAACGTCGTCCTCGAGAAGAAGTGGGGCGCCCCCACCATCACGAACGACGGCGTGTCGATCGCCAAGGAGATCGAGCTCGAGGACCCCTACGAGAAGATCGGGGCCGAGCTCGTCAAGGAGGTCGCCAAGAAGACCGACGACGTCGCGGGTGACGGCACCACCACCGCGACCGTCCTCGCCTGGGCGATGGTGCGCGAGGGCCTCCGCAACGTCGCCGCCGGCGCCAACCCGATGGCCCTGAAGCGGGGCATCGAGGCCGCCGTGAGCGCCGCCGTCGAGGCCATCAAGGAGCAGGCGGTCGAGGTCGACTCCAAGGACCAGGTCGCCCAGGTGGCCGCCATCTCCGCCGCCGACACCGAGATCGGCGAGATGATCGCCGAGGCCATCGACAAGGTCGGCAAGGACGGCGTCATCACCGTCGAGGAGTCGCAGACCTTCGGCATGGAGATGGACCTCGTCGAGGGCATGCGCTTCGACAAGGGCTACATCTCCGCCTACTTCGTGACCGACCCCGACCGCATGGAGGCGGTCTTCGAGGACCCGTACATCCTGCTGGTCAGCGGCAAGGTCTCGAGCGTCCGCGACCTGCTGCCGGTGCTCGAGAAGGTCATGCAGACCGGCAAGCCGCTCGTCGTCATCGCCGAGGACGTCGAGGGCGAGGCGCTGTCGACCCTCGTCGTCAACAAGATCCGCGGCACCTTCAAGTCGGTCGCCGTCAAGGCCCCCGGCTTCGGCGAGCGCCGCAAGGCGATGCTCGGCGACATGGCCATCCTCACGGGCGGCCAGGTCATCTCCGAGGAGGTCGGCCTCAAGCTCGAGAACACGACCCTCGACCTGCTCGGCCGGGCCAAGAAGGTCATCGTCACCAAGGACGAGACGACGATCGTCGAGGGCGCCGGCTCGCAGGAGGACATCCAGGGCCGCATCAAGCAGATCAAGAACGAGATCGAGAACACCGACTCGGACTACGACCGCGAGAAGCTGCAGGAGCGGCTGGCCAAGCTGTCCGGCGGCGTCGCGGTGCTGAAGGTCGGTGCGGCCACCGAGGTCGAGCTGAAGGAGAAGAAGCACCGCATCGAGGACGCGGTGTCGACCACCAAGGCCGCCATCGAGGAGGGCGTCGTGGCCGGCGGCGGCACCACGCTGCTGCGGGCCCAGAGCAAGGTCCTCGAGGTGGTCGACAAGCTCTCCGGTGACGAGTCCACCGGCGCCCGCATCGTGGCCCACGCGCTCGAGGAGCCGCTGAAGCAGATCGCGGTCAACGCCGGCTTCGAGGGCGGCGTGGTCGCCGAGCGGGTCCGCAACCTGAGCGGCAGCGAGGGCCTCAACGCCGCCACCGGCGAGTACGAGGACCTGACCAAGGCCGGCATCATCGACGCCGCCAAGGTCACCCGGTCGGCGCTGCAGAACGCCGCGTCGATCGCGGGCCTGTTCCTCACCACCGAGGCCGTCGTCGCCGACAAGCCGGAGGAGAACCAGCCCGCGGCCACGCCCGGCGGCGGGATGGACGACTTCTGAGCCCTCCCCCGGAGGGGAGCAGCGCCTCCCCACCGTCCCCAGCACACGCGCACACCGCCGCCCCCGCCCGGGGGCGGCGGTCGCGCGTGGGCGCCCACGGCGGCGCCGTGGGCCGGCGCTAGCGTGGCCGCGATGGATGGGACGCGGATCGTGCTGGTGCGACACGGCGAGTCGAAGGCCCAGGAGCAGCGCATCGTCGGCGGGCACAAGGGGTGCTCGGGCCTGTCGGACCTGGGGCGCGCCCAGGTCCGGGCGCTGCGCGACCGGTGGGCCGCCAGCGGCGAGATCGAGGGCCCCGTCAGCCTCTACTCGAGCGTCCTGCCCCGGGCCGTCGAGACCGCCGAGATCCTCGCACCGGCGCTCGGCGTCGACGACATCCACCAGGACTGCGGGTTCTGCGAGCACCACCCCGGCGAGGGCGACGGCCTGCCGTGGGAGGTCTACGACGAGATGTACCCCCACCCGGCGGAGGCCTGGACGCCCGACACCCGGCGCGACCCCGGCGGCGAGACGTGGAACGAGATGGCGGCCCGGGTGCGCCGGGCCCTCGACGGCCTCGTCGAGCGGCACGCGGGCGGCACGGTCGTCGTGGCCTGCCACGGCGGCGTCATCGTCCAGGCCATGATCCGGTGGCTGGGGCTCGACCCCTTCGGGTCGCCGGAGGCGGGCGAGCGGGCCTGGTTCTCGCCGGCCAACGCCTCGATCACCGAGTGGCGCCACGGGCGCAACCCCTACGGCGCCGGCAACGAGACCTGGGAGCTCGTGCGGTTCAACGACCACGCCCACCTGGTGGGCACGCCGCTGTCGCGCTGAGCCCGGCGCCGGGGCCGCCCGGTCAGGGCTGCTCGTGCCGGCTGGCCGGGGGCAGCCAGCGGGGGTCGACGCCGTCGTCGGGCTCGAGCGGCCGCATGGCCAGGTCGATGGCCGACCACAGCGTCTTGGAGACCGGGTAGAAGAGCAGCGGCACGACGACGGCCACGGCGACGACCGCCCCGACCGCCCACCCCAGCGTCGCGGTCGAGTCGCTCGAGTAGGTCACGGTGAAGCCGATCACCACCGCGACCAGCACGGCGCCGAAGGTGACGATCGTGTTCATGCCCAGCGCGCCGATCCAGTGGCCCTCGATGCGCTCGAGGTCGAAGCCGCACCGGGGGCAGTGGCGCACCATGTGCACCCAGCGCCGGAACAGCCCCCGGCCGCCGCACACCGGACAGCGCATGGTGATGCCGCGCAGCAGCAGCCGCCCGACCGTGAGCGGCTCGGGTGCGGCGGGTGCCTGCCCGGAGGAGACGGACGAGTCCTGCACGAGCCCAGCATGCCGTGCCCGGCGGGGGAGCGGTAACGTGCGACCGGTTCCACCGGAGGGGCGTGGACCGGCCCGGAGGGGGAGGGCTCGATGACCGATCGTCGGATCGGCCGCCGGCCGGCGGCGCAGGTTCTCGTGCTGGTGCTCGCGCTGGCGATGGCGACGACCGCCTGCGTGGTGCCCCGCCGCCCGGGCGGGGGCCACGGCGGGCCGCCCCGGTTCGAGGGCGAGATCGACCTCGAGCTGGCCACCGACCCGGCGATCTGCGACCCGCTGGGCGGCGACCGCTGCCTGCTCCCGTTCCCCAACGACCACTTCACCGTCGCCGACCGCTCGACGGCGACGGGGCGCCGGGTGCAGATCGACCCGGCGGCCACGCCGGCCAACGTCGCCGGCGTCCACATCGACCCGACCGAGATCAACCGCAACGACGGCTTCTCGCCCGGGTCCGCCATCGCCGTCCACCTGCCCGGCATCGACCCGGCGGCGAGCGGGCTCGCCCCGATCACCGACATGGGCGCCTCGCTGCGCCGGGACGCGCCGATCGTCGTCGTCGACGCCCGCACCGGGAAGCGGCACCCCTACTGGGCCGAGCTCGACGCCGGTGCCAGCGGCCCCGACGACCAGCTGCTGTTCGTGCGGCCGGCCCGGAACTTCACCGAGGGCCACCGCTACGTCGTCGGCATCCGCGGGGTCGTCGACGGCACCGGCGCCCCGATCCCGCCGAGCGACGTCTTCCGCGCCTACCGCGACCGCCTGCGCACCGACGTGCCCGAGGTCGAGGCCCGGCGGTCCCACATGGAGGACGTCTTCCGCACGCTGGACCGGGCCGGCGTCGAGCGCGACGAGCTGGTGCTGGCCTGGGACTTCACGGTGGCGAGCGCCCGGAACCTGTCCGAGCGCCTGCTCGCCATGCGCGACGACGCCTTCGCCCGCCTCGGCGACGACGCCCCCGCGTTCACCGTGACCCGGGTGGCGCCGAGCTCGCGCGAGGGCCTGGCCACCGAGGTCGAGGGCACCTTCGAGGTGCCCAACTACCTGACCGGCGACGGCTCGGTCGGCTCGGTGCTGAACAACGGCGACGGCCCCGGCTCGTCGCCGATCCCGCAGGTCAACGGCACCTTCACCGCCCGCTTCATCTGCACGATCCCCGACTCCGCCATCAACCCCGACGGCACCGCCAACCCCACGAGCCTCATGATCTACGGCCACGGCCTGCTGGGCACGGCCCGGGAGGTCTTCGGGGCCAGCTCCCGGTACGCGGGCGTCGCCAACGTCACCACCTGCGCGACGTGGTGGGTGGGCATGTCCGAGGAGGACATCCCCGCGGTGCTCGCCGCGCTGACCGACATGTCGCGGTTCCGCACCATCCCCGACCGGCTGCAGCAGTCGATGCTCAACACCCTCTTCCTCGGCCGGCTGATGAAGCACCCCGAGGGCCTCTCGTCGCACCCGGCGTTCCAGGCGCCCGACGGGACGCCGCTGCTCGACACCCGGCACCTGGTCTTCAACGGCGTCAGCCAGGGCGGCATCCTCGGCGGCGCCGTCAGCGCCGTGGCCCAGGACTGGCACCGGGCCTTCCTCGGCGTGCCGGCGATGAACTACTCGACGCTGCTCGACCGCAGCGTCGACTTCGACGTCTTCGCCACGGTCTTCGACCCCAACTACCCCGACCGCATCGACCGCCAGCTCGCCGTCCTGCTGGTCCAGATGCTGTGGGACCGGGGCGAGACCAACGGCTACGCCCACCACCTCACCGGCCACCCCTACCCCGGCACCCGCCCCAAGCAGGTGCTGATCTTCGAGGCCTTCGGCGACCACCAGGTCGCCAACGTCGCCACCGAGGTCATGGCCCGCACCATCGGCGCCAAGGTGCGGTGGCCGGCGCTGGCCGAGGGGCGCAGCCCGGACGTCGAGCCCTTCTGGGGCATCGAGCGCACCCGCCGGCTGCCCGACCGCAACGGCTCGTACCTCGTCGTGTGGGACTTCGGCACGCCCGCGCCGCCGCTCGAGAACGTCCCCAACCGGGCGGGGGAGGACCCGCACGGCATGGGGCGCTCGCAGCCCGAGGTCCTGGAGATGGTGACCACCTTCCTCGACGAGGGGACGCTGATCGACACCTGCGGCGGGGGGCCGTGCCAGACGCGGCCCGGGAACGGATGACCGCCCCGGGCGGCTGTGCCACAATCCGGGCTCCGGTGAACGGCGGGTGGACGGGGGACGTCCTCACGCCGGCGTGCACGGAACGCTGGGTTACCGTGTCGTGGACGGACGGCTCGCGCGCACGCGGGCCGTCAGGACACCCGAAAGGGGAAACAGCATGTCGCTCGCCTATCTCGATCCCGGGTCCGGCAGCCTGATCGCGTCCGTCCTGGTCGGTGGCGCGGCCGCCGCCGGCGTGGCGGCCAAGCAGGCCCGCGCCCGCCTGATGCGCCTCGGCCGCCGCCGCAAGGGGGAGGAGCTCGAGGTGCAGGCCGAGGACGAGGCGACCACCGCCGAGGCCGCCGACGCGGGGGCCGAGCCCTCCGACGCGGCCGCGACCCGCGACGGCTGAGGCCGGCGCCGTCGTGCCCTCCTACGAGCCGGGGTCGTTCCGCGACCCCGACAGCGCCGTCTTCCGCGCCGACGGCAAGGTGCTGCGCGGCCTGTCGGGCCGGGCGGCGGACGACTGGGACCGGCTGCGGTCCACCGCCTTCTTCGCCCGGCTGACCGAGGCGGGCAAGGTCGTCCGCACCACGCCGTACGAGGGCGAGGCCCCGCCGTCGCCGCGGGGCGAGCCGTGGGCCCGGGTGCTCGAGCACGAGCCCGTGCCCGTGATCTCGTACCCGTACGAGTGGCCCTTCGCCATGCTGCGCGAGGCGGCGGTGCTGCAGCTCGAGGTGCTGCTGGCCGCGCTCGACGAGGGCATGTCGCTCAAGGACGGCACCGCCTACAACGTCCAGTTCGTCGGCTCGCGGCCCGTCTTCATCGACATCGGCTCGTTCGAGCCCGCCGCCGGCCCGTGGCCCGGCTACCGGCAGTTCTGCCAGACGATGCTGTTCCCGCTGCTGGTCCAGGCCCACCTCGGGGTGCCGTTCCAGCCCCTGCTGCGGGGCGCGGTCGACGGCCTCGGTGCCTCGGACGTGGCCGGGATGTTCTCGGGCCTGCGGCGGTTCCGGAAGGGCGTTCTGCGCAACGTCCTGCTCCACGCCTACCTCGAGCGCCGGGTCACCTCGGCCGCCGAGGCGGTGAAGGCCGACCTGCGGTCGTCGGGCTTCTCGGTCGAGGTCGCCAAGGCCACGGCCCGCAAGCTGCTCGACCTCGTGCGGGGGCTCGAGGTGGGCAAGCGGGGCTCGGACGCCGACGACGAGCACTCGATCTGGTCCGACTACCGGACGACCTGCTCGTACAGCGACGCCGACGCCAAGGCGAAGCACGAGTTCGTGCGGGCCGCGCTGGAGCCGCAGCGGAGCCGGCTCGTGCTCGACCTCGGGGCCAACGACGGCGAGTACTCGGCGCTGGCGGCCGAGCACGCCGACCACGTGGTGGCGGTGGACGCCGACGAGAAGGTGGTCGACCTGCTCTACCGGCGGCTCCGGGCCGCCGGGAACGAGAAGGTCCTGCCGCTGGTGATGAACCTGGTCGACCCCTCGGGCGGCCTCGGCTGGCGGAACCGGGAGCGGGCGCCCTTCGTCGAGCGGGTGCGGCCCGACGCCACCCTGGCCCTGGCCCTGGTCCACCACCTGACCATCGCCGCCAACGTCCCGCTGCCCGAGGTGGTGGCCTGGCTGGCCGACTTCGGCGGCCGGCAGGTGGTCGAGTTCCCCCACCACGACGACGTGCAGGTCAAGCGGCTGCTCGCCAACAAGCCCGCGGGCCTGTTCGACGACTACCGGCGCGAGACGTTCGAGCGGCTCCTCGCCGAGCGGTTCCGGGTGCTCCGGCAGGAGACGCTGCCGGGCGGCACCCGCACGCTCTACCTGGTCGAGGCCGTCGACGCCTGACGGCACCCCGGGGCCCTCCCGGGGTGCCGTTGGTACCCTCGGCCACGTGCCACGGGGTCGGACCGCCAAGGTGCTCACCCACCGCTGGGAGCGGGGCGAGCTGCACCGGCGGCCCGAGGTCCTCGCGGTGGAGGAGCCGCTCGAGATCCACCTCGACGGCGTCCTCGTGGCGACGACCATGCGCACGCCCGGCCACGACTTCGAGCTGGCCGCCGGCTTCTGCCACACCGAGGGGCTGCTCGCCGGCGCCCCCGTGCGCCAGTGCCGCTACTGCGGCACCGGCAGCGCGGTCGACAGCGAGTTCAACGTCGTGACGGTCGAGACCGGCGGGCTCGCGCCGACCCCGACGCCCCGGCTGACCGCCACGACCTCGGCGTGCGGCATCTGCGGCACGACCGCCGTCGACGAGCTGCGCGACCGGCTGCGCCCGCTGCCGCCGTCGCCGCCCGTCCCCCTCGAGGTGCTGGCGTCGGTCGGCGAGCGGGTGGGCGGCGCCCAGCGCCTGTTCGACGCCACCGGCGGCGTCCACGCCGCGGTGGCCTTCGACGCCACCGGCGAGCCGGTCGTCGTGCGCGAGGACGTCGGGCGGCACAACGCGGTCGACAAGGTCGTCGGCCGGCTGCTGCTGGACGGCGCCCTCCCCGCCACCGGCCTCGGCCTGTGGGTGAGCGGCCGGGCCAGCTTCGAGATCGTCCAGAAGGCCTGGGCGGCCGGCCTGGCGACGGTCGTGGCGGTGAGCGCGCCGACGTCGCTCGCCGTCGAGGCGGCCCGCCTCGGGGGCGTGACCCTGTGCGGCTTCGCCCGCGACGGGCGGCTCAACGTCTACGCCGGGGAGGGGGTGGTGGCGCCGTGAGCCTGAAGGAGCAGTTCGGCGGCTGGAACCCGCGGCTGTGGGCCGGCTGGCGGCCCAACGGCGTCGGCGAGCAGAAGCCGAACCACTACCGGGCCATGGCCCGGGCCGCGTGGGCCAACCGGAACCACCCGCTGTACGCCTGGCGGGTCCTGACCCGGGGCGCCTGCGACGGCTGCGCGCTGGGCGTCGCCGGCCTGCACGACTGGACCATCGAGGGCGTGCACCTGTGCACCACCCGCCTCGACCTGCTCGAGCTCAACACCGCCGATCCGTTCGACCCCGTCGTCCTCTCGGACGTCGCCGCGCTGCGGGGCCGGACGGGGGGCCAGCTGCGGGCGCTCGGACGGCTCGGGTACCCGATGCGCCGCCGGCGGGGCGAGCGGGGCTTCCGCCGGGTGTCCTGGGACGAGGCGCTGGGCGTGCTGGCCGGGGCGCTCGCCGCCACCGACCCCGACCGGGTCGCCCTCTACCTGACCAGCCGGGGCATCACCAACGAGGTCTACTACGTCGCCGCCAAGGCGGCCCGGGCCCTCGGGATCGCCAGCATCGACTCCGCGGCGAGGGTCTGCCACGCGCCGTCGACCCTCGGGCTGCGGGAGACCGTGGGGGTGGCGGCCACCACCTGCTCCTACCAGGACGTCATCGAGTCGCCGCTCGTCGTGCTGTGGGGCGCGAACCCGGCCAACAGCCAGCCGGTGTTCATGAAGTACCTCTACCTGGCCCGCCGGCGGGGCTGCCGGGTGGTCGTCGTGAACCCCTTCCTGGAGCCGGGCCTCGAGCGGTACTGGGTGCCCTCCAACGTCGAGTCGGCGCTGTTCGGCACCCGCATGTGCGACCTGCACGTGCCGGTGCGCCCGGGCGGCGACGTCGCGCTGGCCAACGGCGTCCTCGCCGCGCTGATCGGCCGGGGCGCCGTCGACGAGCGCTTCGTGGCCGAGCGCACCACCGGCTTCGACGCCGTCCGGGACCACGTCACGTCCCGTCCGGTGGCGGCGTGGGCCGAGCTGGCCGGCGTGGGGGCCGGGGCGGTCGACGCGTTCGCCGACGAGCTGGCCCGGGCCGGCGGGGCGGTCCACGTCTGGTCGATGGGCATCACCCAGCACCGCACCTCGGCGGACACGGTGCGGGCCATCGTCAACCTGGCCCTCGCCCAGGGCGGGGTCGGCCGGGACGGGACGGGCCTCATGCCCATCCGGGGCCACTCGGGGGTCCAGGGCGGGGCCGAGATGGGCGCCTACGCGACCTCGCTGCCCGGCGGGGTGCCCGTCGACGAGCGTCACGCGGCCGCCCTGGCCGAGGCCTGGGGCTTCCCCGTGCCCGCCCGGCCCGGGCTCACCGCCCCGGAGATGGTCGAGGCGGCGGCCCGGGGCGACCTCGACGTGCTGTGGATGTCGGGCGGCAACTTCCTCGACGTGCTGCCCGACCCGCCCCGGGTGGAGGCCGCGCTGGCCCGGGTGCCGCTGCGCGTCCACCAGGACGTGGTCGTCACCCGGCAGATGCTCGTCGAGGGCGACGACGTCCTGCTGCTGCCGGTCGCCACCCGCTACGAGCAGGAGGGCGGCGGCACCGAGACGACCACCGAGCGGCGCATCGTCTTCAGCCCCGAGATCCCCCGGCAGGTCGGCGAGGCCCGCAGCGAGTGGCGGCTGTTCGCCGACGTCGTCAACCGGGTGCGGTCGGAGCTGCGGCCGATGTTCTCGTGGCCGACGAACCGCGACCTGCGGGCGGAGATCGCCCGGGTCGTGCCGCTCTACGCCGGCATCGAGGAGCTGGCGGACACCGGCGACGCCGTGCAGTGGGGCGGCCGGCACCTGTGCGCGGGCGGCCGGTTCCCGACGCCGGACGGGCGGGCCCGCTTCACCGTCGTCGAGCCGCCGGAGGGGGCGCTGCCCGAGGGGGCGTTCCTCGTGACGACCCGGCGCGGCAAGCAGTTCAACTCGATGGTCCACGGCGAGGTCGACCCCCTGACCGGCGCCCGGCGCGACGCCGTGCTGATGGACCCCGGCGACGCCGCCGCCCTCGGCCTGCGCCCCGGCGACCGGGTGCGGCTGCGGTCGGCGACGGGCACGTTCGACGGCACCGTCACCCTGGCGCGGCTGCCGTCCCGCACGCTGCAGGTGCACTGGCCGGAGGGCAACGTGCTCGTGGCCGGCGGGCCGGAGAACCGCGAGCCGGGGTCGAAGGTGCCCGACTACAACGCCGTCGTCACCGTCGAGCCGGCCTGAGCCCGCGGGCCGCCCGGCCCGGCGCCGCCCGTCACCCCGCCTGGACGACGTGGGCGCAGCCGGGCTCGGCGGCGAACGCGGCCCGGACGGTGGGGTCGTCGTAGCGGGCGACGGGCGGCTCGAGGAGCGAGCGGGCCTTCTCGAGGCCGACGTGGGCGCCGCCGATCGCGCCCGCCTGGCGCTCGACCGTGATGGGCGGCAGGTCGCCGGCCTGGTCCCGCTGGCCCTCGAGCTCCTCGACGGCGGCCGCCACGCCGGACCGGAGGTCGGTGAGCAACCGGTCGCGCTCGGGCGTGACCGGCAGGTCGAGCTCCTCGAGGTCGGCCCCGAAGCCCTCGGCGATGGCCACCAGCTCGTCGTAGCCGTCGAGCAGCACGCCGTTGGCGGTGGTCGGGTCGTCGTCGTCCGTGATGGCGTCGGAGGTGGCGTTGAGGCTGGCGGACAGCTCGTTGTTCCAGTCGCGCAGCAGGCCGCACACGGTCGCCGCGGTGTCGGCCGCGGCCCGCTCGGCGGAGGTCGGCAGCGTCGCGCCGCACCCGGCCGCGGCGAGGCCCACCACGGCGGCCAGCGCCGCCCGGGCTGTCGCTCCCACCCAGGTCATGGCCGGATGATCGCACGGCCGGCCGGCGGTTGCGCCCGGGTAGCCTGAGGCCATGCCCGAGCCGCTCGTGCCCTCCACCGGCTGGAACGTCGTCCACCTCTTCTGCAAGGTCACGCCGCTCGCCGACGGCGGGGCGCTGGCGGAGGCGGTGAGCAAGCTGCAGGCCGACGACCACCAGGTGGTTCCCGTGGCGATCGTCGGGCACAAGGCCGACCTGTGCCTCATGGCGCTGGGCCCAGACCTGTGGCGCCTGCGCCGGTTCCAGACCGAGGTGGCAGGCGCCGGGTTCGAGGTGGTCGACAGCTATGTGTCGATCACCGAGGTGTCCGAGTACGCGCAGGGCGTCCCCGAGGAGCGGCGGAAGGCCCGCCTCTACCCGCAGCTGCCGCCCGAGGGGAAGACGGCCTTCTGCTTCTACCCGATGTCGAAGCGGCGGGGCGAGCAGCACAACTGGTACGAGCTGCCCTACGAGCAGCGGGAGCAGCTCATGTACGGGCACGGCGCCACCGGCCGGCGCTTCGCCGGGCGGGTGCTGCAGCTCGTCACCGGGTCGACCGGCGTCGACGACTACGAGTGGGGCGTCACGCTGTTCGCCGAGCGCCCCGACGACCTGAAGGAGTGCGTCTACACGATGCGCTACGACACCGCGTCGGCGCGGTTCGCCGAGTTCGGCCCGTTCGTCACCGGCGCGGTGGGCCCGCTCGACGAGGTGCTGGCCGCGGTCGGCGTCACGCTCTGAGCGGGGCTCTGGTCGAATCGTCACATCTGCGCGCCGATCGGTGACGGAAATGTGAAGAACGGCGCCGACGGCGCGGACGAAAAGGACGAGGCCGCCGTCCCCACCTACACTCGCCCCGTTCCGAGCAAGGGGATGGCATGAGGGCTCGCGCAGCATGAGCAGGCTTCTGAGGGGGGCGGTCGCGGGGATCGGGCTGCTCGTCGTGGTCGGGACGCTGCTGTGGGCGTCGCCGGCCGGCGCGCAGGAGCCGGGCGCCGACGACCCGGCCGAGCAGGAACCGGGCCAGTCGCAGCAGGTCTCCGGCACGCTCCGCTACAAGGACGACAGCGGCGAGGACGTCTTCGTCGAGGGCCTCGAGGTCACGGTCGAGTCGGCCGACGGCAGCTTCAGCGAGACGGTGACGTCCGACGAGGACGGCCGGTGGGCGGTGGAGGTCCCGGGGCCGGGCCGGTACACGGCCTCGATCGACCCCGACCAGCTGCCCGAGGACGTCTCCCTGCGGGACGAGGACCGCAGCGCGCTGACGGTCACGCTCGCCGAGGGCGAGTCGCGGGCCGTGCTGTTCGCCCTGCAGTCCGGTGAGGGCGGCCGTGGCGGCAGCCACTTCTTCGACCGGGCGGCCCGGCTCTCGGTCGAGGGCCTGAAGTTCGGCCTGATCATCGCCATCTGCGCCATCGGCCTGTCGCTGATCTTCGGCACGACGGGCCTGGTGAACTTCGCCCACGGCGAGATGGTCACCTGGGGGGCGCTCGTCGCCTTCTTCTTCAACGTGACGCTCGGCTGGCCGATGGTGCTGTCCGCGGCGATCGCCGTCGTGGTCGGGGCGATCACCGGCCTCGGCATCGACCGGGGGCTCTGGCGGCCGCTGGAGCGCCGGGGGACCGGCCTGATCGCGATGCTCGTCATCACGATCGGCGTGGGCATCCTCATCCGGTACGTCTTCCTGTACCAGTTCGGCGGGTTCACCCGGACCTACGCCGACTACCAGCTGCAGACCGAGGGCCTCGAGCTCGGGCCGGTCACGATCGTGCCCCGCGACCTGGCGACGATCCTGATCTCGCTGGGCGTGCTGGTGGCGGTGGCCCTGGCCCTGCAGCTCACCCGCATCGGCAAGGCGATGCGGGCGGTGGCCGACAACCGCGACCTGGCCGAGTCGTCCGGCATCGACGTCGAGCGGGTCGTCGGCTACGTCTGGGCCGCCGGCGCCGGCCTGGCCGCCCTGGGCGGCGTGCTGCTGGGCCTGGCCGAGCAGGTCGACTGGCTCATGGGCTTCCGGCTGCTGCTGCTCATGTTCGCCGGCGTCATCCTCGGCGGCATCGGCACCGCCTACGGCGCCCTGATCGGCAGCATCGTCATCGGCCTGCTGGTGCAGCTGTCCACGCTGTGGGTGGCGCCCGAGCTGAAGAACGTCGTGGCGCTGCTGGTCCTGATCATCATCCTGATCGTGCGGCCGCAGGGCATCCTCGGCCAGGCCGAACGGGTGGGGTAGGAGAGCCATGGACTGGGAAAGCATCTTCAGCAACACCCTGGAGTCGGCCATCGGGCGGGACGCCATGGTCTTCGCGCTGGCCGCCATCGGCCTGAACCTGCACTTCGGCTACACCGGCCTGCTGAACTTCGGGCAGGCCGGGTTCATGGCCGTCGGCGCCTACGGCGTGGGCATCACGGTCGTCGAGTTCGACGCCCCGCTGTGGGTCGGGGTGATCGTCGGGATCGTCGGCGCCGTCGGGCTCGCCCTGCTGCTCGGCCTGCCGACCCTGCGGCTGCGGGCCGACTACCTGGCCATCACGACGATCGCCGCCGGCGAGATCCTGCGGTTCATCTTCCGGGCCGCCGAGTTCCGCGACTTCACCGGCGGGTCGAACGGCATCAACGGCTTCGCCCGGGACTTCACCAACGCCAACCCGTTCAACGGCGACTTCGAGCTCTGGCTGATCTCCTTCAGCGCCACCCAGATGTGGTACCTGACGGTCGGCTGGGCGCTGGTCCTGCTGTCGGTCCTGCTCATCTGGCTGCTCACCCGCAGCCCCTGGGGCCGGGTGCTCAAGGCCATCCGCGAGGACGAGGACGCCGTGCGGGCCCTGGGCAAGAACGTCTACGCCTACAAGATGCAGAGCCTCATCGTCGGCGGCGTGATCGGCTCGCTCGCCGGCATGATGCTGGCCATCTCGGCCCGCTCGGTGCAGCCCGACAACTACGGCACGCCGACGACGTTCTTCGCCTACGCCTGCCTCATCCTCGGCGGTGCGGCCACCATCTGGGGCCCGGTGGTCGGGTCGATGATCTTCTGGTCGATCATGGCCTTCACCGAGAACCTGCTCCGGCAGCTGGTGGAGAACGACCACATCCCCGACAGCATCATGAGCGGTGTGCAGGTCGGCCAGGTCCGCTTCATGCTCATGGGCCTGGGGCTGGCGCTGCTCATGATCTTCCGCCCGCAGGGCGTGTTCGGCGACCGGCGAGAGATCGCCCTGACCACCCGGTGACGCTGCCATGACCGAGACGACACCCTCGCCGAACACCGGTTTCACCCGCATCCGGGTCGACGCCTTCGAGGACGTGCCCGAGCAGCCGGGCGCGCGGAAGCCCGACCCGATCCTGGTGGTCGAGAGCCTGACCCGGCGGTTCGGCGGCCTGATGGCCGTCGACGTCGACCACCTCGAGTTCCAGCGGGGGGCCATCACCGGCCTGATCGGGCCCAACGGCGCCGGCAAGACCACGCTCTTCAACCTGCTCACCGGGTTCGACAAGCCGAACACCGGGACGTGGAGCTTCAACGGCCGGCCGATGCGCGGGCTGTCGGCCCACAAGGTGGCCCAGGCCGGCATGGTCCGCACCTTCCAGCTGACCAAGGCGCTGTCGCGCCTGACGGTCATGGACAACATGAAGCTCGGGGCCACCGGCCAGACCGGCGAGCGGTTCTTCCCGTCGCTGGTGCGCAGCCGGTGGCGGGGCCAGGAGAAGGCCATCGAGGAGCGGGCCGAGGCCCTGCTCGAGCGGTTCAACCTCCACCACATGCGCGACGAGTTCGCCGGGGCGCTCTCCGGCGGCCAGCGCAAGCTGCTCGAGATGGCCCGGGCGCTCATGGTCGAGCCCGAGCTCGTCATGCTCGACGAGCCGATGGCCGGCGTGAACCCGGCGCTGGCCCAGACCATCATCGGCCACGTCCGCGACCTGGCGGCCGACGGCCTCTCGGTGGTCTTCGTCGAGCACGACATGGACGTCGTCCGCACGGTCAGCGACTGGGTCGTGGTCATGGCCGAGGGGCGCGTGATCGCCGAGGGGCGGCACGCGTCGATCGTCACCAACCCCGAGGTCATCGACGCCTACCTCGGGCGGCACCACGGCACACCGCTCGACCCCGCCGAGCAGGAGCGCCAGCTGGCCGAGGCCCAGGCCGAGATCGAGGCCGAGCTCGAGGCCGAGGAGCGGGCGCGGGAGCAGGAGGGCGCATGACCGCCACCGACACCAGCACCGACGGCGCCGGCCGGCCGAGCGACCGCACCCCGCTGCTCGAGGCGCGGGAGCTCGTCGCCGGCTACGTCCCCGAGGTCAACATCCTCAACGGCGTCGACCTCACGCTCTACCAGGGCGAGCTGGTCGGCGTCATCGGCCCCAACGGCGCGGGCAAGTCGACGCTCATCAAAGCGCTGTTCGGCCTCATCCCGGTGCGGTCCGGGACGGTCGTCTACGAGGGCGAGGACGTCACCGGCCTGAAGGCGCACAGCCTCGTGGCCAAGGGCATCGGCTACGTGCCCCAGACCAACAACGTCTTCCCCCGGCTGACCGTCGAGGAGAACCTGCAGATGGGCCTCTACCTCCGGCCCAAGCAGTTCGCCGAGCGGTTCGAGGCCGTGACCGAGATGTTCCCCCGCCTGGGAGAGCGCCGGAAGCAGCGCTCCGGCTCGCTGTCCGGCGGCGAGCGCCAGATGCTGGCCATGGGCCGGGCCCTCATGATGGACCCGAAGGTCCTGCTGCTCGACGAGCCCTCGGCCGGCCTGTCGCCCGCCTACCAGGACGAGGTGTTCATCAACTGCAGGCGGATCAACCAGGCCGGGGTGTCGATCGTCATGGTCGAGCAGAACGCCAACCGGTGCCTCCAGATCTGCCACCGGGGTTACGTGCTCGACCAGGGGCGCAACGCCTACACCGACACCGGCCGGGCCCTGCTCAGCGACCCCAAGGTCATCGAGCTGTACCTCGGCACCCTCGCCCAGGTCGACTGAGCCGACCCGGCGGGCGCCGCGGCGCCGGGCGCCCGCCGCCGTCGCCGCCACGCGGAAGGGGCCGGCCCCTCGGGGCCGGCCCCTTCGTCGCGCTCGCCCGGTCGGTCAGAGCGAGGCGGTGCGGTACACCGTCTGCGACGGGTCGATCCGGTTGTCCGGGCCGTAGGTCGAGATCGAGAAGCTCGCCTCGGTGGGCTCGCCCTGGATCGAGAACTCCTGCGGACCCGACGGGCCGTCGTAGTCGATGTCGGTCGTGCCGGCGTCGATCAGCTGCTTGCACTCGACGAAGCTCGTGCACTTCTCACCCTCGCGGGTGACGCCGTTGATGTGCTTGGCGATCTCCGCGGGGTTGTCCGTGCCGGCCAGCTCGGCCGCCAGCGCCGTGATGACCACGGCGTCGTAGGTCTCGGGGCCGTAGCTGAAGTCGATGAGGTCCGGGTCGACGCCGAGCAGCGCCTGGCGGAACTCCTCGGTGACCTCGGCCGCCGGCTGCGTGCCCTGCACGCCGACCAGGGCGCCCTCGGTCGTGAAGTCCTCGCCCAGGGCGTTACCGATGTTGCCGTCGACCAGGTAGACCTGGTCGGGCTGGATGCCCTGCTCGAACAGGCCGGTCAGAATGCGGCTCGACTCGTCGAAGCCGATCACGACGACGGCGTCGGACTCGGCCGAGACGACCTCCTCGATCTCGGCGTCGAAGTTCTGGGCCTGCGGGTCGTAGACCTCGGCCACCACGACCTCACCGCCGGCCTCCTCGAACCACTGGCGGGTGAAGCTCAGCAGGCCCTCGCCGTAGGGGTCCTGCAGCGCCAGGATGGCGGCGGTGGTGTGGCCGTCCTCGATCATCAGGTCGGCCAGCACCCGGCCCTGGAGCACGTCCGACGGCGCCGTGCGGAAGTACAGGTCGTCGTCGTCGTAGGTGGTGAAGTCGGGCGAGGTGTTCGCCGGCGAGAACTGGATCTTGCAGGCGTCGACGATCTTGTCGATGACCGTGAAGGAGACGCCGGACGAGGCGGCGCCCAGGATCACGTCGACACCCTCGTTGAGGTGCCGGTCGACCGTCTGGTTGGCGATGTCGGTCGAGGTGTCGCCCGAGTCACCCGGCGTGTACTCGATGGGCTGGCCGAGCACGCCGCCCGCGGCGTTGATCTCGTTGACAGCGAGCTGCGCCGCCGCCTCCTCGGGCGGGCCGAGGAAGGCCAGGTTGCCCGTCTGGGGCAGCAGGCCGCCGATCTTCAGCACCCCGTCGGACTCGCCTTCGCACTCGGGGGAGGCCTCGCCGAACTCCGGCTCAGGGATCGCCTGCTCCTCGGACCCCCCACCTTCCTCTTCCGTCGTGTCGTCGCCCGCCTCGGTGTCGTCGTCGTCGCCGCAGGCCGCAGCGAAGAGCGACAGACCGAGGAGGATGGCGAGAAGCCGCAAAGAACGGCGTCGCTGTCGCATCGCTCACTCCCCTTGTCCAGGAACAAATGACGCGGAGGCAACGCTCCGCGCACGACAGGTTTACCACTGATGGGGCAGCGCGCGTTGCGCAATGGCGATCAGTTCCGTTAAGGAACCGTCACGATGTCAACCGATCAGCTCCATCTGCGCGATGCGTACCTCCGGTCCGTACGCGCCGAGGTCACGGCGGTGGACGGCGACCGCGTCGCGCTCGACCGCACCGTCTTCTACCCGACGGGCGGTGGCCAGCCCCACGACACCGGGCTGCTGCGCTGGGGTGGCGGCGAAGCGGCCGTCGTCGACGTCCGCAAGGAGGGCGACGTCGTCTGGCACCGCCTCGCCGAGGGCGCCCCGGTGCCGGCGGTCGGCGCCGAGGTCGAGGGCGAGATCGACTGGGAGCGGCGGCACCAGCTCATGCGCACCCACACCGCGCTCCACATCCTCTGCGGGGTGATCTGGAACGAGTGGGGGGTGCCCGTCACCGGCGGCAACATGGAGCCGCTCACCGCCCGCATGGACTTCGCGCTCGACCCGACGCCCGAGGGCTTCGGCGCCCGCGTGGAGGAGCTGGTGGCGGCGGAGATCGCCGCCGACCGCCCCATCGAGGTCTCGTTCATCCCCCGGTCCGAGGCCGTGCTCGACGAGGCCCTCATCCGCACGAAGGTCAACCTCGTGCCCGAGTCGGTGACCGAGATCCGGGTCGTCGACATCGTCGGGCTGGACAAGCAGGCCGACGGCGGCACCCACGTCCGCAGCACCGGCGAGGTCGGCGGCGTCCGGGTCGTGAAGACCGAGTCGAAGGGGCGGGGCAACAAGCGGGTCCGGATCCAGGTCACCGACGGCTGAGTGCCTAGGCTCGACGCCGTGGCCGCTTCGCTCGACGCCCTGCGGGACCGGCTCCGGGAGCTCGCCCCCGTCGTCGTGGCGTTCTCGGGCGGCGCCGACTCGTCGTTCCTGGCCTGGGTTGCCCACGACACCCTCGGGCCGGACGGGGCGCTCGCGGTCACCGCGGTGTCGCCCTCCCTGCCGGGCCGCGAGCGGGTCGAGTGCGCCGACCTGGCCGCCGAGTGGGGCCTGCGGTGGCGGGAGGTCGAGACCGACGAGCTCGAGCAGGCCGCCTACCGTCGCAACGACGGCGACCGCTGCTACTGGTGCAAGGACGCGCTGCTGCGGGCCGTCACCCCGCTGGCCGGCGAGCTGGGCCGGGACGGCCGGCCGGCGACGGTCGTGCTGGGCGTCAACCTCGACGACCTCGACGACCACCGGCCCGGCCAGCGGGCCGCCGCCGAGCGCGGCGCCGCCTTCCCGCTCGTGGACGCCGGCTTCACCAAGGCCGACGTGCGCGAGTGGTCGCGCCGGCTGGGGCTGCGGACCTGGGACAAGCCGGCCGCCGCCTGCCTCGCCTCCCGGCTGCCCTACGGCACGCCCGTGACCCTCGGGCGCCTGGCGAGCGTCGAGCGGGCCGAGGCCGCGCTCCACGCCCTGGGGTTCCGGGAGGTCCGGGTGCGGCACTACGGCGACACGGCCCGGGTCGAGGTGCCGCTCGACCGGCTGGCCGACGTCGTCGAGCGCCGGGAGCAGGTGGTGGCGGGCGTCCGGGCCGCCGGCTACCGCTACGTCACCCTCGACCTCGAGGGCCTGCGCTCGGGCAACCTCAACCAGGCGCTGGGTCTGCGGGCGAGCTGACCGGCGTCCAGGTCGGGAAGGCGATGTGGGGGACGCCGAGGTGGTCGACCAGGCGTCCCTTGGCGGCCAGCTCGCCCAGGCAGCGCTGCGCCACCTCCCGGTCGCCGACCATGGCCGCGTACTCGGCGGCGCTCAGCAGCAGCGGCCCGGCCTCGGCGTCCGCGTCGCCGGGCCGCAGCAGGGCGTCGACCTCCAGCACGGGGCGGCACGGCGCGCTGCGGTCGACGCACACCGAGTGGTAGACGACGCCCTCGAACACCGACAACGCCCGGATGCGCACGTCGTGTGTCATAGCGCGGCGGCGGGCGTGGGGGCGACGGCGCGCGGGGCAGGATGGGGGCGTGGCCGACCACGACCGACGCGACGATCCCGCCGACGCCGCGGCGCTCGCCGCCTACGCCACCGCCCTCGCCGACGGCATCGAGCGCGCCATCCCCGGGTGGGTCGAGCGGTCCGTGCGATCGGTGCTCGCCGCCCAGGGCATCGAGGTGGGCGAGGAGGTCGAGCGGGCGCTCGCCGAGGCCGCGGCCGCGGCCCGCGACGACGGGGCGCCCCGGGTGCGCCGGCTCCTCGCCACCGACATCGACGAGCAGGCCGGCAACCCGCTGTCGGTGCTGCGCGACCTCGTGCGCTACCCGACCGCCGTGCTCCGGGCGGCGGGGGCCCGGCCGGTGCCCCGGGACGACTTCGCCGTGCGGAACTTCCCCGACGACCTCTACGACCTGACGCCCGCCTCGTTCGCCGACGTCGACCCCGAGCTGGTCGAGCCGGGCATCGAGTGGGGCGCGGCCAAGGCCCACGTCCACCTCGCCCGGCGCCGGCGCGAGGGCCGCCGCTGACCGGTCCGGCCCGCGCGGGCCGTCCCGCCCTAGCCTGCGGTCATGCCCGGACGCCTCCTGGTCGTCGGCGGCGACGCCGCCGGCATGAGCGCCGCCATGCAGGTGCGCCGCCGGCAGCCCGACCGCGAGATCGTCGTGCTCGAGCGGGGGCGCTGGACGAGCTACTCGGCCTGCGGCATCCCCTACCTGGTCGGCGGGCTGGTCGACGACGTCGGCGACCTGGTGGCCCGCAGCCCGGAGACCTTCCGTCGCGACCACGACGTCGACGTGCGGCTCGGCCACGAGGTCCGGGGGATCGACCTCGACGCCCGCGAGGTCGAGGCCTGGGACGACGAGGGCGGCCGGACCGTGCGGGTCGGCTTCGACGAGCTGCACCTCGCGACCGGGGCCCGGCCGCTGCGACCGCCGCTGCCGGGCATCGACCACCCGATGGTGCACGGGGTCCAGACCCTCGACGACGCGGTGGCCGTCGAGGCCCGGGTGGCCGGCGCCCGGCGGGTGACGGTCGTCGGCGGCGGCTACATCGGGCTGGAGATGGCCGAGGCGTTCGTGCGCCGGGGGCGGGAGGTCACCCTCGTCGAGGCCGCCGGCCAGCTCATGCCGACGCTCGACGCGGACGTCGCCGCCCCGCTCGTCCCGGCACTGGAGGGCCTGGGCGTCGACGTGCGGCTCGGCACGCCGCTGGAGGCGGTCGAGGACGGCGCCGTCGTCGCCGGGGGCGAGCGCATCCCGACCGACCTCGTCGTGCTCGGCCTCGGCGTGCGGCCCAACGCCGAGCTGGCGGCGGACGCCGGCGTCGAGGTCGGCGTGCGGGGGGCGATCCGGGTCGACCGCCGCCAGCGCACCTCGGCCGAGGGCGTCTGGGCCGCCGGCGACTGCTGCGAGTCGCACCACCTGGTCGCCCGGGCGCCGGTCCACGTGGCGCTGGGCACGGTCGCCAACAAGCAGGGGCGCACGGCGGGCATCAACATCGCCGGCGGCTACGCCACCTTCCCCGGCGTGCTGGGCACCGCGGTCACGAAGGTGTGCGACGTCGAGATCGGCCGCACCGGCCTGTCGCTGGCCGAGTGCCGGCGCTACGGCTTCGAGGCGGTGGAGGCGACCGTCGAGGGCGAGACCCGGGCCGGCTACCTGCCCGAGCGCAAGCCGATCACGGTCAAGGCGCTCGCCGAGGTGGGCACCGGCCGGCTGCTCGGCGCGCAGATCGTCGGCACCGAGGGCACGGCCAAGCGCATCGACGTGCTGGCCACCGCCATCCAGGCCGGGCTGACCGCGGCCGAGGTGGTCGACCTCGACCTCGGCTACGCCCCGCCCTTCGGCCCCGTCTGGGACCCGGTGCACCTGGTCGCCCGCCAGCTCCTCCGGGCGCTGGTCGAGGGCCCCGAGCGGGCCACCGGTACGCTCGACCGCCCATGAAGCTCATCACCGCGATCGTCAAGCCGTCCAAGCTCGACGAGGTCAAGGGCGCCCTCGAGGGCGCCGGCGTCACCGGCATGACGGTCACCGAGGTGCAGGGCTTCGGGCGCCAGGCGGGGCACACCGAGGTCTACCGGGGCGCCGAGTACACGATCGACCTCGTGCCCAAGGTCCGCATCGACGTGCTGGCCGACGACGGCGACGTCGACCGCCTCGTCGAGGCGGTCACCGAGGCCGCCCGCACCGGGAGGATCGGCGACGGGAAGCTGTGGGTGACCGACGTCGACCGCGTCGTGCGCATCCGCACCGGCGAGCACGGCCGGGACGCCCTCCGATGACGATCGCCGCCACGCGCGCCCAGCTCGCCGCCGACGACACGCTGGTCGGGCGGGCGCTGTGCGCGGCGTGGACGGCGGCGGTCGACCGCTGGCTGGCCGGGCTCGTCGACGACGCCCTCGCGGGCGGCGACCCCCGGGGCGTCGCCCTGGCGGCGGTCGGCGGCTACGGCCGGGGCGAGCTGTCGCTCCAGTCCGACATCGACGTCGTGCTGCTGCACGCCGGCCGCGACGACGTCGGCGAGCTGGCCGACCGCATCTGGTACCCGGTGTGGGACGCCCGCCTGAAGCTCGGCCACGCGGTGCGCACGGTCAACGAGGCGCTGGCGCTGGCCGCCGACGACCTGGACACCGCCACCAGCCTGCTGCAGGTGCGGCACCTCGCCGGCGACCCGGCGCTGACCGCCGAGCTGGCCACGAAGGCCGAGCTGCGGTGGCGCAAGCGGCCCCGCCGGGCGCTGGCGGCCCTGGCGGCGCGGGTGCGCGAGCGGCACCGGCGGGTCGGCGAGGTGGCCTTCCTGCTCGAGCCCGACCTGAAGGAGGGCCGGGGCGGGCTGCGGGACGTCCACGCCCTCGACTGGGCGCAGGCGGCCCGCTCGATCCTGTGGGAGACCGACGAGGCGGCGCTGCGGGCGGCGTACGACACGCTGCTCGCCGTGCGGGTCGAGCTGCACCGCCAGACCGGCCGGCCCGGCGACCAGCTGCTGCTGCAGGAGCAGGACGGGGTGGCCGGCGCCCTCGGCTACGAGGACGCCGACGCGCTCATGCGGGCCGTCGCCGCCGCCGCCCGGACCATCGCGTGGACGAGCGACGACGCGTGGTCGCGCATCGAGAGCTCGATCGCCGGCCCCTTCGCCCGGGCCCGCCGCACCCGCGACCTGGGCGGCGGCCTGCGCCTGCGGGACGGCGAGGTGGCGATCGCCGACGCCGCCGACGTCGCCGGCGACCCCTCCCT
>PKRH01000047.1 GCA_017577565.1 Thermoanaerobacterales bacterium
GGCTGGGGGAGGGCGCAGTCGACGCTCGCCCCGGCGGGCGTGCACCCGTCGGGCCCGGCCGCGAACGTCCCGGCGCTGAGCGTCACCCGCAGGACGGCCGTGCCCGACCCGGCGGTGTCGGCGAGCGGCGTGACGGCGGCCGCGCCGCCGCCGTCGCCGCCGGACTCGGTGACCTCGATGTGCAGCGTGCCGGTGCCGGGGCCGGTCGCCTCCCAGCTCGACGCGGCGCCGTCGAGCGACAGCGCCGGCGCCGGCGGCGGGGGCGGTGGTGGCGGTGGTGGCTGCGGTGCCGGCGGGGGCGTCGGTGCCGGCGCCGGCGGGGGCGGCACGGGCGACGGCGACGGTGCGGGGGGTGCCCCCGGGCCCGGCGGCGGGCTCGACGGCATCGAGCCGCCGCTGCCGGTGCCACCCGGGGAGGAGCCTCCGCCGCTCCCGACCGGCGGCGACGGGTCCTCGGCCAGGAAGCCGTCGTCACCGAGGCCGGTGCCCCCGAAGCCGTCGCCGCCGAGGTCGAGGTCGCCGTCGCCGAAGAGGAAGCCGTCGTCGCCGAAGTCCTCGTCGAGGGGCGAGTACAGGTCGTCGAACGGCTCGTCGAAGGGGCTCAGCGGGAAGTCACCGTCCCCGAAGAGCGAGCCGCCGTCGTCGCCGAGGTCGTCGGACCGCGAGCCGTCGTCGTCCCCGCCCAGGTCGGCGGCGTCGGCCGCCGAGTCGAGCGGCCCGTCGTGCTCCCGGGCCACCATCGCCCCCATGCCGACGATGCCGCCGACGACCGCCGCGATGGCGGCGGTGCTGCCCACCGTGGGCGCGGCCCGGCGCAGCTTGCCCAGCAGGCCGGCACCGCCCGCCGCGCCGGCGCCGGCGGCCCCGGCGGCGGCCAGCTCGCCCCCGCCGACGAGGACGAAGAACGGGAGGACGGCCCGGGCGAGCGTGCGGTTGACGTCCCGCAGCTCGGCGAGGAGCGCCCGGCACTCCTTGCACCGGCCCAGGTGCTTCTCGACCGCCGCCGTGTCGCGGGCCGACAGGCCGCCGCGCACGTAGGCCCCGAGCTGCGAGCGCCAGGGCTCGTGGTCGGGCGCCGGCGCGGCGGACAGGTGGGCCTGCAGGTAGGCCTGGCGCAGCCGCTCCCGCGCCCGGTAGGCGAGGGCGGCGGCGGCGTTGGCGCTGACCCCGAGCGTGTCGGCCAGCTCGGCCGGCTGGCGCCCCTCGACCGCCGTGTGCCAGAGCACCGCCTGCCACCGGTCGGGCAGCGTCTCGAACGCCCGGGTGATGAGCGCCCGGTCCGCCATCCCGAGCTCGGGGGCGTCGGCCTCGTCGAGGATCGGCTCGGGCACCTCCTCGACCGGCTCCTCGGCCGCCGCGGCGCCCTCGGTGGCCATCCGGCGGAGGGTGACGAACAGGTAGGCGCGGAACGACTCGGTGGGGCCGGCGCCGCGCCGGATCGCGCCGAGCACCCGCTCGAAGGCGCCGTTGACCAGGTCCTCCGGGTCGCCGAACCGCCGGTACGTCCGGGCCAGCCGCAGGGCGGCCGGCTGGTGGCGGACGTACAGCTCGGTGAAGGCGGCCTCGTCGCCCTGGCGCGCCTGGTCGAGCAGCTGGGAGTCGGAGAGGGCGGTGATCGTCATGGGGGCGGGGACACCTGGCGTCAGTGTGGCGCACGTCGCCGGGGCTGGCCAGAGGTCGCGGCCGTGCCGCGACCCGCTGCCGGTCACGATCCTGGCCCAGGCGGCGCCCGGTGCGGGCGCGGCCGGACCCCTCTGCGGCCGGCGCGCAGAAATCCCGCCGATTCGGCGTCATAGCCGGGCGCTCACGGGCTCTCATCGGGCATGCACGAGACCGACGGCCCCGACCCTGCCCCCCGTGGCAGCGAGGGGTCGGCGCGTCTCCTCATGCTCGTCGGCCGGTCGGCGCCGCCTCACCGGCTGGCCGACGAGCTCCTTCGCCGGTGGCACGCCGCGTCGGGCTCGCCGTTGCCGTTCGCGGAGTGGGCGGACCCGTCCACCGACGCGCTGGCCGGCGCGTTCGACGCCGCCACCGACCCCGACGAGGTCGAGCGGGCCGTCGTGGCCTTCGCCCGGGCCCGCGCCGGCGCCGACCACGACATCGAGTCGGTGGCCGCCGACCTCGTCGCGCTGGTGCGCCTGGCCTGGCCGTCGGGCCACGACGTCTGGCACGGCGCGATCGACCCGGTCGGGCTCGTCGCCCGGGGCCTCAGCGCCTGGGCGACCGTGCACGCCACCGCCGCCCGCTCGGCGGGCTGCATCGACCCGACGACCGGCCTCGCCACGGCCGACTACCTGCGCGAGCGCATCCGCGAGCTGCACGGCCAGTGCGACGCGCTGGCCATCTCCCCGGCGGCGACCTTCGCCGCGCTGGTCGTGCAGCTCGACACGGCGCGGTTGGCTCCCCCCGACCGCGTCGGCGCCCGCGTGGCGGTCGCCCGGCGCCTGTCGGCCCGGTTCCGGGCCGGCGAGACGCTGGCCGCGCCGCGGCCCGACCGCATGGTGGTGGTCATGCCGGGCTACGGGCTGCACCGGGCGGTGCGGGAGGTGCGCGACGACCTGGCCGGGGTCGGGGAGCTCGACCGGGTCGAGGTCACCGTCAGCCGCCTGCCGTTCGAGGCGGACCCGGATGCCACCTTCAGGTCCCTGGCGGGAACCGGCGAGGTCTCCTAGACGGGAGGAGCCTCCAGCGCGTGACGGGGGACGGTCTCGTGACCGTCCCCCGTCACGTTCGTGCCGGCTCGGGCCTCGGCGGGCCCTGCCCGGTCAGTCCTGGAGGGTCTGCAGCCGTGCGGCGTCGCGGGCCTCGAGCGCCTCGAGGAGGTGCATCGAGATGTCAGCGACCTTCACCTCGTCCTCCTCCTTGCCGGCGGCCTTCGTCCCGTCGTCGATCATGATGTAGCAGAAGGGGCAGGCGACGGCGATGCGGCTGGCGCCGGTGGCGATCAGCTCCTGGCTGCGCTCGTCGTTGACCTTCTTGCCGATCGTCTCCTCCATCCACATGCGGGCGCCGCCGGCACCGCAGCACATGCCCTTGGTGCCGTTCCGGCTCGCCTCGACGACCTCGACGCCGGCCAGGCTGCCGATGACCCGGCGGGGCGAGGTGTAGATGTCGTTGTGGCGGCCCAGGTAGCAGGAGTCGTGGTAGACGACCCGCTCGTCGAGCCGGGCGTCCTGCATGTCCAGCTTGCCCTCGGAGATGAGCCACTCCAGGAACTGGCTGTGGTGGACGACCTCGTAGTGGCCCCCGAGCTGCGGGTACTCGTTCTGCAGCGTGTTGAAGCAGTGGGGGCACTGCGTGATGATCTTCCGCACGCCCATGCCGTTCAGGGTCTCGACGTTCTGCATGGCGAGCATCTGGAAGATGTACTCGTTGCCCGAACGGCGGGCGGGGTCGCCGGTGCAGTTCTCGGACGGCCCGAGGATGGCGAAGTCGATGCCGGCCCGCTGCATGAGCTTCGCCATGGCGATGGTGACCCGCTGGTTCTTGTCGTCGAAGCTGCCGGCGCAGCCGACCCAGTAGAGGAACTCGTGGTCGAAGGGGTCGCCGGGCTCGACGACCTTGACGCCCTCGACCTTCGAGGTCCACGCCGCCCGGTCGCTCTGCGACATGCCCCACGGGTTGCCCGAGTTCTCCATCGACCGGTAGGCGGTGCCCAGCTCGGTGGGGAAGTTGGACTCCATGAGCGACAGGTACCGCCGCATGTCGAGGATCTTGTCGAGGATCTCGATGTTGACCGGGCAGATCTCGTCGCACGCCTTGCACGAGGTGCAGGACCACACCTCCTCGGGCGTGATCCGCTCGAACAGCGAGTCGGCGCTGATCGTGATCTCCGGGTCGACGCCGAGCGGCGGTGACACCTTCGGGGTGCCGGTGGCGGCCATGACCTCGCCGGTCTTCAGCACGATCTCCCGGGGGTCGAGCGGCTTGCCGGTCGCGTGGGCCGGGCAGACGCTGGTGCAGCGGCCGCACATGGTGCAGGCGTCGGTGTCGAGCAGCTGCTTCCAGGTGAAGTCGCTGACGGTGGCGGCGCCGAAGCTCTCGAGCTCCGTCTCCATGAGGTTGGGCAGCGGCTTCATGGCGCCCTTCGGCCGCTCACGGTCGCGCAGGTACATGTTCAGCGGCGACGTGAACATGTGCCGCAGCATCGTGATCGGCAGGATCACCAGGAACAGCACGAACGAGAGCACGTGGGCGACCCACCAGCCCTGGTGCCAGCCCGACAGGCGGGCCGTGTCCTCGACCAGGCCGGAGAGCGGGTAGCCGATGACCGACCACTTCTCGAAGTCGGGGCGCCCCTCGAGGGCGATGCGGTAGGCCTCGGCGCCGAAGCCGGTCACGCCGATGGCGAGCAGCACGCCGAGGATGAGCGCGTGCTCCGGCTTCGTCTTGATGCGGATGCGGTAGGGGCGCTGGACGTAGCGGCGCAGGATGGCCCACACGACGCCGGCGAGGTAGACGCCGCCGGCCACGTCGCCCACCAGCGCGTAGGCCCGGTACACGTCGCCGTGCAGGAACTTGGCGCTCTCGGGCAGCTGGTGGTTGACCTCGAGCACCGTGGTGACGGCGAGCAGCACCAGGAAGCTGAAGTAGATCAGCGAGTGCATGACGCCGGCGGCCGGGTCGCGCAGCAGCGTCTGCATGTAGACGCCGGCGCGGAAGTCGCGCAGCCGGCGGTGGACGTTGCGGCGGGTGGTCGACCGGTCGTCGGGGGCGCCGCGCTGCCAGTTGCGCACCCGGTTGGCGAAGTTGACCGCCCCCAGCAGCAGGACGATCGGCAGCACGGTGTAGAAGACGGCCTTCCAGGCCGAGGGGATGTTGCCGAAGACCTCGCGCTGGACGGGCGAGTCGTCGTGCCACTGGAACACGGTGGCGGCGATGCCCGACAGCAGGGTGACCACCGCGATCAGGACCCCGAGCGCCAGGACGACCTGGTGCGGCGAGATGCGGCGCGGGCCGCGCGCCGCCGGAGTGCTCTCTGGGCTGCTCACGGGCCCGAACCTACCGAACCCGGCTGAGCGGGGCGGAATCCTCGGCGGCCCAGGACAGGGACTGTTACCGGACGGTCACAAGCGGCCCCCGGCACACCGGCGCGCAAGGTTCGCGACAGATGACGTACGTCTGCCTGTCATCCGCGGGGAACCGACGCGAAACAGCCCCTCCATACGGTCGCCAGAGCCTGACGACCGTGGAGGAGGTTCGTGTGAAACGACGTCTGCTGACGGCGGCGGTCATCGGGGGAGCGGGCGTGATGGCCCTCGCCTCCCCGGCCGCGGCCCAAGACGCCGAGGGCGCTGCGTCGCAGGTGATCCTCGACAACATCTGGGTGCTGATCGCCGGCATCCTCGTGTTCTTCATGCAGGCGGGGTTCGCCCTCGTCGAGGCGGGCCTCACCCGGGCCAAGAACGTCGCCAACATCGTCATGAAGAACCTGATGGACTGCATGGTGGGCGTGCTCGCCTTCCTGGCCGTCGGGTTCTCCATCGGCTTCGGCGGCGAGAAGCTCGGGGGCTGGTTCGGCTGGGGCGGCTTCGGCACCCCGGGCCTGGAGGACGCCACCGCGCTGGCGGTCGGCAACCTGTCGCCCGCCACGTTCTTCTTCTTCCAGGCGGCGTTCGCGGCGACGGCGGCGACGATCGTCTCCGGTGCCATGGCCGAGCGCACGAAGTTCGTCAGCTACTTCGTGTACTCGATCGGCATCACGGCGCTGATCTACCCGGTCGTGCTCAGCTGGACCTGGGGCGGCGGCTGGCTGGCCCAGCGCGAGTACCCGTTCTCGGACTTCGCCGGCTCGACCATCGTCCACGCCACCGGCGGCTGGGCGGCGCTCATGGGCGCCATCGTCCTCGGCCCCCGGCTGGGCAAGTACGGCGAGGACGGCAAGCCGCGGGCGATCCCCGGCCACAACATCGCCTACGTCGTGCTCGGGGCGATGATCCTGTTCATCGGCTGGTTCGGGTTCAACCCGGGCTCCGAGCTGGCGGCCGACGAGTTCGTCCCGCAGCTGGCGGTCAAGACGCTGGTCGCCGCCTGTGCCGGCGCTGTCGTCGCCATGGTCGTGAACTGGGCCGTCGACAAGAAGCCGGACGTCTCCATGGCCGCCAACGGCCTGCTCGCCGGCCTCGTGTCGATCACCGCCCCGGTGGGCACGGTCACCACGCCGGTGGCGGTGCTCATCGGCGCCATCGGCGGCGCCATCGTGGTCGGCTCGGTCAAGTTCTTCGACCGGGTGCGGGTCGACGACCCCGTGGGCGCCATCTCGGTCCACGGCGTCTGCGGCACGTGGGGCACGCTCTCCATCGGCCTCTTCGCCCGCTACGACGACGCCTTCCTGGGCCGTGAGGACGCGGGCCTGCTCTACGGCGGCGGCGTCGACCAGCTGGTCACCCAGCTGCTGATGGTCCTGGCCCACGGCGTGTTCGTGTGCGCCGCGGCCGGCCTGCTCTTCCTGGCGATCAAGAAGACGATCGGCCTGCGGGTCGACCCGGAGGAGGAGGTCGAGGGCCTGGACGTCCTGGAGCACGGCTCCCCGGGCTACGGGGTCGACGTCGTGCCCTCGCTGCCCGCCACCGCGCCGGGCGCGTCGAGCGGCGCCGGCGCCCAGCCGGAGCCGGCGACGGCGTAGCGCCGGTCGGACGACCGGCCGGCGAGCCGACGATCGGTCCCCGCCCCTCGGACGACGTGGTCCGGGGGGCGGGCCCGCGTCCGGGCGGCCGCGGCCGCCGCGGGCGCAGACCCTCAGCCGTAGGCCTTCGAGTCGAGCTCGCGCACCCGGCTGGCCAGCGAGGCCAGGATCTTGTGGGTGAGGGCCGGCACCTCGTCGAGCAGGCCCGAGAACTCCCGCGGCCCCAGCACGAGCACGGTCAGCGGCGTCTTCGCCCGCACCGACGCGGTGCGGGGGCCGTGGTCGAGCAGCGCCAGCTCGCCGACGCAGTCGCCCGGGCCGAGCGTGGCGATGACCTCCCCGGCCCGCACCACCTCGGCGGTGCCCTCGACGATGACGAACGCCTCCCGCCCGACGTCGCCCTGGGTGACGAACTCCTTGCCCTCGTCGAGGGTCAGCTCGACGGTCGCCTTGGCGATCTCCCGCAGCTCCTTGGTCGTGCAGCCGGAGAAGAGCGGGACCGAGGCGAGGTGGTTGAGGTACTCCTCACGTGCCATGTCGGCGCAGCATACGGGCCGCCCGTCCGCCGTGCCGGGCCGTCGCGCGGGCCCGTCGGCGCCCGGCCACGGACGGCGCGACGCGCGCCAGCCGAGGGTGGTGAGCGGTTCATCCGACCGAAACAGTCGAGCAACCCTCGGTTCGTACGTTTGGCGCCGTGGAGGTGGCGCTCGTCCAGTGGCCGGCCGAACAGGACCGGAGAGAGGAGCTTCGTCGTGCCCGCCAGCCGCGCTTGCTGCTGGTCGAGGAGGGCGCACCACCCATCCCCGCCGACGAGCTCGAGGACTGGATCCGCCTCCCGGCCGACGACCTCGACCTGCGCGTCCGGGTCGAGACCCTGCGCCGCCGCACCCGGGCCGGCAACGGCCCCATCCCCCAGATCGACGACGACGGCATCCTGCGCCACGGCGGCCGGTGGGTGTCGCTGCCGCCGGTGGAGTCCCGGCTCACCCGGGCGCTCGTCCAGCGCTTCGGCGCCGTCGTCGCCCGCGACGCGCTGGCCCGGGCCGGCTGGCCCGGGTCGTCGCCGGGGCGCAACGCGCTGGACGTCCATGTGCTGCGGCTGCGGCGGCGGCTGGCGCCCCTGGGCCTCGCCATCCGCACCGTGCGGTCCCGCGGCTACCTGCTCGAGCGGGCGGACGGCGGCGGCCAGGTGGCGCCGGACGTGGGCCGGCCGCTCTCGGCCCGCGACGGCAACGGCGGCGGGCGCGGCGGCTCGCGCAACGGCGACGCGGACCCGGCCTCGGTCGGCTGACCGACGACCGCCGTTCAGGCCTCGACCTGCGGGGCGCCGGGCGAGGCCCGCAGGATCGTGCGCCCGCTCAGCCAGACCGCTCCGTCGAGGCGCGGGTGGCCGGAGGGCAGGAGGGTGCCGGCGGTCTCGGCCCGGGCGGCCTCGACGAAGGCCCGGGCGGCGGCTGCCGCCGGTTCGGACGCGGCGACGACGCCGACCTCGCGCACGACGGTCGGCCGCAGGTGGACGACGCCGGCGCCGGCGGCGCGGGCGGCCTCGGCGTCGTGGCCGTAGACGAACCACGCGCCGGCGCCCGCCAGCACGAGCTCCAGCATCAGCTCGCTGTCGCCGGCCTCGGCGGTGATCGACGCCCGCAGGCCGAGGGCGCGCAGGTGGTCCTGCACGGCGCGGTGGCGCCAGTCGTCGCTGCCCGGCGAGAGCAGCGGCAGCCCGTCGAGGCGCCGGACGTCGAGGGGGTCGTCGAGCTCCCAGCGGGGCGGTTGCATGAGCACGATCTCCTGCCACCCGAGCGACGTGACCCACAGGTCGACGGGCGCCGGCAGGTCGGTGACGCCCACGTCGGCCCGCCCCTGGCGGACCTGGTCGAACACCTCGGCGGGCGTGTCGACGGCGTCGAGCCGGGCCCGGCCGTGCCCGCCGGTGACGAGCCGGGCGATGACGGGCGAGGCGATCTCGGTGGCCTGCCCCCGGACCGAGCACACCCGCAGGCGGCCGATGGCGGTCAGGCGGTCGACCTCGGCGAGGACCCGGCGGGCGATGGCCACGGCCTCGGCCCCCTCCGGGGTCAGGGTGACGCCCCGGCCCCGCCGCTCGAAGGCCGTGATGCCCAGCTCGACCTCGAGGCCCCGGATGCCGCGGCTGAGCGCGGGCTGGGCGACGTGCAGCGCTGCGGCCGCCCGCGTCATCGTGCCCTCGTCGGCCGTGGCGACCAGGTAGCGCAGCTGTTGGAGGTTCATGTCCCGCCCGTCCCGATCGATGCCGTGCCGGCATCGGAGCCCTTCAGAGTCGGTGTTGGACGGTACACCCTCCGACCACTCATAGTGGTCTCCGCACGGGTCCTGGATGGGTGGGCGTTCCTGTGGCGAGCCCGGGGTGTTCACGCCGCCGACGGTCACGCCTGGGGCATCCGGACCAGAGGCTGGCGGCGAGCTGGGGCGCCGTCGGGCTCGAACCCACCGTGCACCGCCCGGTCGGGCGGCGCCGGCACGGGGGCCGTCGGGGCGTGCCCGCACCCGCCCCGGCGCCCGCGCTCCGGCTCGGCGCTACCCGTGGCGCCGCAGCTCGGCGGCCAGGTGGTGCTGCAGCGGCTGGCCGACCGCGGCCATGGCGACGTCGTACCGCAGCACCTCGCCGCCGACCCGGACGTGCCGCTCGACCGCGGTGACCTCCTTGGCCGTCGGCGTGCGGTGGACGGCCGAGCGCAGACGCAGCTCGAGCCCGTCGGGCCGCTCCTCGACGGTGCCCTCGGCCACCTCGACGAGACCGGTGGGGTGGGCGAGCACGAGCTCGACCCGCCCCCGTCCCACGGCCCGCAGGTAGCCGGCCTCGGCGTGCGCCGGCAGGGTCGTGCGCAGGTCGACCGTCGTCTGCCGGTAGGCGAGGAACGGCTTGCCGGCGTGGGTGAACTCGACCCGCTCGCGGTAGCGGAAGGGCTCGATCGTGGGGTAGTGGCCCTCGCCCTCGCCCGACCAGGTGCCGATCAGCCGGGCCAGGGGGCCGAGGTCGGGGTGGGGCGCCGCGTCCACGACGGCACGGTACCCCCGGCCGGGTGCGGTGCGGCCGGGCGTGCCCCGGCGCGCCCGGCCGGCCCGGGCCCCGGCCGTCAGCCGGCCTGGCGGGCGACGGCCTCGGCGGCGGCCCGGATCTCCTCGGGCGAGCGCAGGTAGCGCTCCTCGACCGGCACCTTCTCGGCCGGGAGGTAGTCGTCGCCCAGGTCGTAGACGAGCGGCTCGCCGGTGGGGATGTTCAGCTCGACGACCTCGTCGTCGGTCAGGCCCTGGAGGTGCTTGACCAGCGCCCGCAGGCTGTTGCCGTGGGCCGCCACCAGGACGGTGCGCCCGGGCACGAGGTCGGGGACGATGGCGTCGTACCAGTAGGGCAGCATCCGGGCCACGACGTCGGCCAGGCACTCGGTGTCCGGCACGATCTCCGGCGGCAGGCCCGCGTAGCGGGGGTCGTGGCGGACGTTGCGCTCGTCGTCCCGGGCCATCGGGGGCGGCGGCACGTCGTAGCTGCGGCGCCAGATCTTCACCTGCTCGGCGCCGAACCGCTCGGCCGTCTCCTTCTTGTTCAGCCCCTGCAGGTCGCCGTAGTGGCGCTCGTTCAGGCGCCAGCTGCGCCGCACCGGGATCCACGACCGCCCCATCTCCCGCAGGGCCAGCTCGGCCGTGCGGATGGCCCGCACCAGGACCGACGTGTGGACGACGTCGGGCAGGACGCCCCGCTCGGCCATGAGCCGGCCGGCGGCGACCGCCTGGGCCTCACCGGTGGCGGTCAGGTCGCAGTCGTACCAGCCGGTGAACAGGTTCTTCAGGTTCCACTCGCTCTCGCCGTGGCGGAGCAGCACCAAGCGTCGGACCATGCGGGGCACGCTAGGGGTGGCGCGGGCGTCCCCTCCAGCCGTCCGCCCGGGCGCGGCCGGAGCCGGCGGCGTCAACCACCGCCCCCACCGCCCTCGGGCTCGCGGAAGCGGCCGACGACGATGTTGACCGTGCTGCCCGGGTCGCGGCGCTCACCGGCGCTCGGGCTCTGGCTGAGGACCCGCCCGTCCTGGCCCGGGTTGTTGACGACCTCCTCGCTGACGTTGGCGACGAGGCCGGCGCCCTCGATCTGGCCGATCGCGTTCTCCTCGCTCAGGCCCTCGACCGACGGGACGGTGACCTGCGAGGGGCCGGACGAGACGACGATCGTGACCGTCGAGCCGGGCTCGAGCTCGGACCCGGGGCCGGGGTTGGTGCTGATGACGCGGCCGGCCTCGACGTCCGAGGACGACTGCGGCTGGACGTTGACGGTGAACCCGGCGCTCTCGAGCGCCGCTCGGGCCTCGCCCTCCGTCTGGCCGGTGACGTCGGGGACGGCGACCGTGCCCGCGCCGCTGGACACCTGGACGGTCACCGCGGTGCCCGGGGGCACCTCCTGCCCGGCGGGTGGGTCCTGCTCGACGATCCGGCCCTCCTCGACCTCGTCGCTCTCGACCTGGACCTGCTCGCCGAGGAGCAGGCCGGCGGCGCTGAGGGCCTGGCTGGCCTCGGTGACCGTCATGCCCCGCACGTCGGGCACGGCCACCGGCTCGGGGCCGCTGCTGACCGTGAGCGTGACCGTCGAGCCGACCTCGGCCTCCTCGCCGGCCGGCGGGTCCTGGCGGATGACCTGGTCGGCCGGCTGGTCGGAGCTCTCGTAGGCCGTGGACACCTCGAAGCCGGCCTCCGTGATCGCTTGGGTGGCGGCGTCGATCGGTTGGCCCACGACGTTGGGCACCGTCGCCGTCTCGGTCTCGGAGCCGGAGCGGGTGAGGTTGACGGCCAGCAGCACGAGCAGGCCGGCCAGCAGCAGGAGCAGGAAGACGAGCGCGACGAGGAAGCCCTTCGAGCGCTTGGGCTCCTCGTCCTCGTAGTCGTCGTACTCGTCGTAGTCGTCGTCGTACTCGTCGGGCTCGTAGCCCACCGGGCCCGACACCAGCGCCGTCTGGTCGTAGGCGGTGGGGGCCATCGCCTGGGTGGCGCCCGGGTCGTAGGGGGGCGACAGCACCGGCTCGGCCATGATGCGGCTGCCGTCGAGGTAGCGCCGCAGGTCGGCCCGCAGGTCCTGGGCCGTGGGGTAGCGGTTGGCCGGGTTCTTGGCCAGGCACTTGAGGGTGATGGCCTCGAGCGTGTCGGGCAGGGAGGGGTCGATCTGCCGGGGCGGCAGCGGGTTCTCCTGCACGTGCTTGTACGCGATGGCCACGGCGTTGTCGCCGCCGAACGGCGGCCGGCCCGTGATCATCTCGTAGAGGACGACGCCCAGGCTGTAGATGTCGCTGCGGGGGTCGACCGGCGCCCCCCGGGCCTGCTCGGGCGAGAAGTAGGTGGCGGTGCCCATGACCGACCCGGTCTTCGTCAGGTTCTGGTCGGTCGAGTCGCTGAGCGCCCGGGCGATGCCGAAGTCGGCGACCTTGACGCCGCCGTCGCGGGTGATGAGGACGTTGCCCGGCTTGACGTCGCGGTGCACCACCCGGTTGCGGTGGGCGAAGCCGAGGGCGGCGGCGATGTCGTGGGTGATCTCGGCCGCCCGGTCGGGGTGGAGTCTTCCCTCCTGGTGGATCATCTCCGCCAGCGTCTGCCCCTCGACGTACTCCATCACGATGAAGTACGTGCCGTTGGCCTCGCCCCAGTCGAAGACGCTGACGATGTTGGGGTGCTGCAGGTTGGCCGCCGACTGCGCCTCCCGGCGGAACCGCTCGACGAAGCCCGCGTCGGTGGCCAGCGCCGGGAAGAGCACCTTGACCGCCACGGGGCGGTCGAGGAGGAGGTCACGAGCGAGGTAGACCTCGGCCATGCCGCCGCGCCCGAGCCGCCGGTGAAGCTCGTACCGGCCGTTGAAGATCACTTGGTTCTGCTGCGACATGCGGTCCCCAGGTTATGAGACGGGGCGTATCGCCCCCGGAGTCGTGCGGCGCGGCGACTGCCCGTCCATCCTCGCCGGTCCCGTCGACGTCGTCATCCCGGTCGTCATCCCTCCCCCTCCGGCGCCAGCACCTGGCGCATCACGGCGGCCGCGATCGGCGCGGCCACCTGGCCGCCGGTCTGCTCGCTCGCACCCGGCTGGCCCTCGACGATGACCGCCACGGCCACGTGCGGCGTCTCGCCCTCGGGGCCGGCGAAGCCGATGATCCACGCGTGCGAGCTGGGCGGGTCGGTGCCCAGCTGCGCGGTGCCGGTCTTGCCGCCCACGACGAACCCCTCGAGGCCGTCGTCGAGCCGGCTGGCGGTGCCGTCCTCGACGACGGAGATCATCGCCTCGCGCAGGATCTGCGCGGTGCCCGGCGACATGGGCGTGGCCCACACCTCGGGGTCGTAGGTCTCGACGGTGTCGCCCTGGTCGTCGCGCACCTCGCGCATGACGTGGGGCGTCATGATCCGGCCGTCGTTGGCGACGGCGGCGGCGACCAGCGCCATCTGCAGCGGCGTGGCCCGGACGTCGTTCTGGCCGATCGACAGCTGGGCGACGATGCCCGGGTTCTGCGAGAACGGCGTGCCGTCGACGTCGGCCGGGAACGTCGACCGCTGGGGCTGGGGCAGGTCGATCGGCACGTCCTGGTTGAACCCGAAGCCCTCGGCCACCTGGCGGAGGGTGTCGCCCCCGATCTGCTCGACGCCCATCCGGGCGAAGCTGCTGTTGCACGACCGCTGGAGGATCTCGAACAGCGTGCCCCCGCAGCTGCTGCCGCCGAAGTTCGGCACCGAGCTGCCGGACGGCGGCTGGTACGCGGTCTCGACCGGGTAGGAGGGCGAGTCGGGGGTGACCCCGCCCCGCTCGATGCCGGCGGTGGCGGTGACGACCTTGAACGTCGAGCCGGGGAAGAAGTTCTCGCGGTACGACCGGGCGAGGAGCGGCTTCTCCGGGTCGGCGTTCAGCAGCGACGCCGTGTCCTCGGCGGCGGCGAAGTCGTGGGTGGCGAGCGCGTTCGGGTCGTAGGACGGGTACGACCACAGGGCGAGGATCTCGCCGGTGCGGGGGTCGAGGGCCACGACCGAGCCCTCGCGCTCGCCGAGCGCGTCGCGCGCCACCCGCTGGACGTCGGCCCGCAGCGACAGGATGACGTCGCCCACGATGTCGCGGTCGACGAACAGGTCGCCGAGCCGGTCGAGCGAGAAGTCGATGGCGTCGCCGGTCAGGTAGTCGTTGTAGGTGCGCTCGACGCCGGTGGCGCCCAGCTCGAAGGCGAAGTAGCCGGTGACGTGGGCGAAGAGCGGGCCCTCGGGGTAGGTGCGCAGCAGCTCGTACCGGTCGTCGCTCGGCACCGAGGTGGCGATGACGACGTCGTCGGCGGTGACGATGTCGCCCCGGGGGCTGGAGAAGTCCCGCAGCACGGCGCGCGTGTTCTCGGGCTTGTCCTGCAGCTGCTCGGCCTCGAGGATCGTCAGCCGGTTCACCTGCAGGAACAGCGCCGTGTAGCACAGCACCAGGAAGACGCCGAGGTTGCGGATCTGCTTCCTCACGGGCCGCTCACCGCCTTCACCCGACCTCGGTCAGCTGGGCGGACGCCATCCGCTCGGTCTGGCGCTCGGCCGCGTCGTGGGAGATCCGCAGCAGCAGGGCGAGCAGCACCCAGTTGGCCAGCAGCGACGAGCCGCCGTAGGAGATGAACGGCAGCGTCACGCCCGTGAGGGGCAGCAGCCGCACGACGCCGCCCATGATGATGAAGGCCTGGAACCCGAGCAGCGTCGTCAGGCCCGTGGCCAGCAGGCGCTCGTAGTCGTTGTCGGTCTGCTGGGCGGTGCGCAGCCCGGCGCCGATCATCAGCAGGAAGCCGACGAGGACGCCGGTGGCGCCGAGCAGGCCCAGCTCCTCGCCGATGGCGGCGAAGATGAAGTCGCTCTCGACGACCGGGATGTTCAGCGGCACCCCCAGGTTCAGCCCGGTGCCGGTGAGGCCGCCGTCGGCGAACGCGAAGGCGGCCTGGACGACCTGGTAGCCCTTCTCCTTGCCCCAGGGGTCGAGCCAGGTGTCGACCCGCTCCTGGACGTGGCTGAAGATGTTGAAGGCCAGGAACGCGCCGCCGGCGAACAGCAGCACGCCCACGGCCAGGTAGGACGCCCGCTCGGTCGCCACCCAGAGCAGGACGAGGAACAGCGTGAAGAACAGCAGCGACGACCCCAGGTCGCGCTCGAGGACCATGACGACCAGGGCGACGGCCCAGGCGATGAGCACGGGGCCGAGGTGCTTGGGGTCGGGCAGCGAGATCGGCCCGAAGGCCCGGTTGATGGCCAGCAGCTCGCGCTTCTCGACCAGGTAGCCGGCGAAGAAGACCGCCAGCGCCAGCTTGGCGAACTCGCCCGGCTGGAAGTTCACCGGCCCGAGCTCGACCCAGATGCGGCTGCCGTTCTTGGTCGAGCCGATGACCGGCATGAGCGGCAGCAGCAGCAGCACGATGCCGGCCAGGCCGGCCGTGTAGCGGTAGCGCTCGAGCTTGCGGGCGTCGCGGACGGACACCAGCGTGGCGATGAACGCGCCGACGCCGAGGATCATCCACACCGACTGGAGGCCGGCCAGGCCGGCCGGGCGCGCCTTGGCCTCGTCGAGGCGGACGACGAACACGTAGCCGAGGCCGTTGAGCAGCGACGCCAGCGGCAGCAGCATGCCGTCGGCCTGGGGCGCGAGGCGCCGCACCGCCACGTGGGCGGCCAGCGGCAGGCCCACGATGATGCCGAGGAACGGCCCGACGGTCGTCGGGATCTTGCTGTCCTCGGGCAGCGTCGCCAGCAGGTAGGCGCCGACGACGAACATCGTGCCGAGGACGAGCAGCCCCAGCTCGGTCGTGCGACGGGCGGCGAGGTTCATCCCGGCGGCGCCGTCGTCGGCGGGGGCGCGGTCGTGGGCGCGGTCGCCGGCGGCGCGGTCGTCGGTGGCGCCGTCGTGGTCGTCGCCGCTCGGCGCTGCTCCAGCTCGTCGGCCTGCTCGGTGACGTTGGCGACGTAGCGGCGGGCGTCCGACAGCGAGCTCTGCTCGATGCCCGCCTCGATGTCGGCCACCCGCGACCGCGGGACGCGGTCGCGCTCGAGGTCGCTGCGCTCGACCAGCTCGGGGTCGACCCACAGCACGCCGCCGGGCCGGCCCTTGAAGATGGCGACCCGGTCGCCGTCGAAGCCGACGTAGTAGGCCGAGGTGCCGTACCAGTGGATGGTGGCGACCGCGCCGCCGACGACGACCAGGAGGAGCACGGTGAACAGCACGACCCGCCAGGTGACGCGCCGGCGCTTGCGGTGGCGGGGCGGGCGGTCCTCGTCGTCGTCGAGGTCGTCGTCGCCGTCGTCGGTGACGACCGGCTCGAGCTCGGCGGTGTCGGTGCGGCGCCGGGCCCGGCGGCGGGGGTCGGCCTCCGGCGCGTAGGCGGGGCTGGGCCGGGGCTCGGGGCGCCCCTCGGCGGTCAGCCCGCCGTCGCGGGCCAGGGCCGCGGACGCCTCGGCGGCGCGGCCGCCGTCGCCGACCACGTCGACGACGACGACGGTGACGTTGTCGCGCCCCCCGCCGTCGACGGCCAGCCGCACCAGCTCGTGGGCGGCCTCCTCGGGGTCCTCCGTCGTGGCCAGCACCGCGGCGATGGCCGGCTCGGGGACCTCGCTGAACAGGCCGTCGGAGCAGAGGACGAAGCGGTCGCCGTCGTGGGGGTCGACGGCGAAGACGTCGACGCGCACCTCGTCCTGGGGGCCGAGCACCCGGGTGACGATGTTGCGCTGCGGGTGCACGGCCGCCTCCTCGGGCGACAGGCTGCCCTCGCGCACCAGGTCGGCCACCAGGCTGTGGTCGGTGGTCACCTGGTCGAGCTCGCCGGCGGCGTAGCGGTAGCAGCGGGAGTCGCCCACGTTGGCGATCGCCAGGACCTCGTCGCCCTCGTGCTCGACGACGGCGAGGGCGACGACCGTCGTGCCCATGCCGGTGAGCTGCGGGTCGTCGGCGCCGGCCCGGTGGACGGCCGCGTTGGCCGCCTCGATCGCGTCGACGAGCCCCTCGACGGTCGGCTCGGCGAAGGCCTCGCCGAGCATCTGGCAGGCGATCTGCGAGGCGATCTCGCCGCCGTTGTGGCCGCCCATGCCGTCGGCCACGGCCCAGATGCCCTTGTCCTGGCGCGCCAGGTAGTTGTCCTGGTTGCTCGTGCGCACACGGCCGACGTCCGTGGCGCCCCCCCAGCGCAGGGCGGTGCGATCGGAGAGACCGGTCACTGCATCTCCAGCACGGTGTTGCCGATCTGCAGCTTGTCACGCCGCTTGATCACCATGGGACCGGCCACCCGCCGCCGGTTCAAGTAGGTGCCGTTCGTCGAGCCCAGGTCCTCGACGTACCAGTGCCCGTCGCGCCGGAAGACCCGGGCGTGCACCTGGCTGGCGTAGGCGTCCTCGATCGGCACCTGGCACCCGGCGGCTCGCCCGAGGGTGACCTCGTCGTCGAGGACGTAGGTCCGGCCCCGGAGCGCCGGCGGGTCGACGATCTTGAGCTTCGGGGTGCCCCGCGCCGGGCGCTCGGCGCGCCGGCCACGGCCGCGGGGGCGGGCCGCCGGCGCGGCCGCCGCGTCGGCGAAGCGGGGAACGTTGACCTCCGTCCAGACCGCTCGCAGCACGCGCAGGAAGAACAGGTAGAGCAGCACGAGCAGGAACAGCTTGAGGAGGTTGAGCAGCTGGTCGGGCACCGAGCCGGAGATTATCGGCAGCGGGGAGGTCCGCCCGCCCCCGGGTGGGGCCGGGCGGCGCCGTCACCCGGGGCGGTCAGCTGGCCTCGAAGCGCATCCTCGTGTTGCCGAAGGTGATCTCGTCGCCGTCCTCGAGCAGGTGCTGGGTGATGCGCACGCCGTTGACCTTGGTGCCGTTGGTCGAGCCCATGTCGACCAGCAGGAACCCGTCGCCCGAGGGGCGGATCTCGGCGTGGTTGCGGCTCACGTTGGGGTCGGCGAGCACGATGTTGCACTCGGGTCGGCGGCCGATGCTGACGATGTGCTCCTCGAGGGTGAACCGGTCGCCGGTCGGCAGCACCAGGCTGCCGGCGCCGGCGCCGCCGGCACCCTCGCGGAAGCGGCCCTCGATCTCGAACCACCCGGTGCCGAAGGTCTCGTCGACGACGACCTCGACCTGGACCGGGCCCATGAAGCTGTAGCCCTCGTCGCGGGCGTGCGCCCGGGCGGCGTCGGCCAGCTCGCGCCGCAGCGCGTCCTGCACCTCGCCGAACTCCCGGTGGTCGTCCGGCGAGAGGTAGACGGTGAAGTGGTTCGGGGCGACCGGCTGGCCGCGGACGCCGATGGAGACGTGGTCGTCCATCTCCCGGGCCAGACGGCGGGCCAGCTCGACGGGTCGGATGCTCGAGCGGAAGGCGCGCGCGAACGCGCCCTCGACCATGCGTTCCAACCGCCGTTCGAAACCACGGATCGCCACGGCAGGGCAGGTTACCGGTGCGCTCCGTCGTTCACCCTGTCGGGGTGCCGGTCGCGGCCACGGGGCCCGGCCCGGCGTTGGTGGATCCTGCGGACGCCGCGCTATCGTCACGGCCTTGCTGCTCGGGCGAGTGGCGGAATTGGCAGACGCGCTGGCTTCAGGTGCCAGTGTCCGAAAGGACGTGGGGGTTCAAGTCCCCCCTCGCCCACCAGGCTGGTCGCCTCCCCGGTGACCGATCGCGGTTCGCAGGGCGCCCAGCGCCGGGGTCAGGCGCGGACCACGACGGTGCGGGCCAGCTCGTCGCGGAGGCCGCGCCCGGGCCGGCCCACCGTGGCCGACAGCGCGAGGGCGCCGCGCCAGGCCGGCGACCTGGACGAGCCGGAGCACCGGTTCGCCTTCGACGACATGGGCCCCGGCTGGCGGGACGAGGTCCTCCCGCGGCTCGCCGAGGTCGTCGAGGGCCGGGTGCGGCGGTCGCCGCCGGGCGCTTGCCCCCGCACGGCCACCGCTCCGGCGCGCAGTAGGGTCCGGCCATGGACTTGGGGATCGCCGGACGCACCGCCGCGGTCGCGGGCGCCTCGTCCGGGCTCGGGCTGGCGTCGGCCCGGGCGCTGGCCGCCGAGGGCGTGCGGGTGGCCATCTGCAGCCGCGACCGCGAGCGCATCGAGGCGGCGGCCGCGACCATCGAGGGCGCCGTCCCGATCGTCGCCGACGTGTCGACGGTCGAGGGCGCCCGCGGCTTCGTCGAGGCCGCCGTCGACGCCCTGGGCCAGGTCGACATCCTCGTGCCCAACGCCGGCGGGCCGCCGGCGGGGGACTTCGCCTCCACCCCCCTCGACGCCTACGCCCCGGCCCTCGAGCTGAACCTCCTGTCGACCGTGGCCATGTGCGAGGCCGCCGTGCCCGCCATGTGCGAGCGGGGCTGGGGGCGGGTGGTGGCGATCACCTCGGTGTCGGTCCGCCAGCCCATCCCCCAGCTCATCCTGTCCAACACCGCCCGCGCCGGCGTGACCGGCTTCCTCAAGACGCTGGCGCTCGAGGTGGCGCCGAAGGGCGTGACCGTCAACTCGGTCCAGCCCGGCCTGCACGCCACCGACCGGCTGCGGGCGCTGTACGGGGGCAACGTCACGCGGGCGGCCGAGGGGGTGCCGGCCGGCACGGTGGGCGACCCCGACGACTTCGGGAAGGTCGTGGCCTTCCTCTGCTCGGAGCAGGCCCGCTTCATCGTCGGGGCCGCGCTGCCGGTCGACGGCGGCACCTACCGCGGCCTGCAGTAGCGGCACGGACGACCGGACCGGACGGGAGGTTCGACGATGGCCATCCGCCACGTGGTGATGTTCCGCTTCAGCGACGAGGCGACCGAGGAGCAGAAGCAGGCGCTGGCGCGCGGCCTCGACGGCATGCCGGCCGCCACCGGCGCGCTGCCGCCCGAGGACTACCGCCACGGCTTCGACCTCGGCATCAACGAGGCCAGCTGGGACTACGTGGTGGTGGCCGACTTCGCGACGGTCGAGGACTACCTCACCTACCGCGACCACCCCGACCACCGGGCGCTCATCCGCGACCTGGTGGAGCCGATCGTCGTGGCACGGGCCTCGGTCCAGTACGAGCTGCCGGGCTGACGGGTCGGGCAGGGCGGGCCGTCGCCCGACCCTTGCCAGCGACACATTACCCCCGTAGGGTATGTGTGGCACGACGAGGAGGCCACCATGCCCGACGTCCACGCCGGCCACGTCCCCACCGAGACCGGCGACCACGCACCCGGGGAGCACGGCCACGCCACCCACGACCACGGCGCCCACATCCCGGGCGGCGCCGCCGCCCACGGGGGCCACGACCACCACGGCGGGCACGGGGCCCACGCCGGCCACGACCCCGAGACGTTCCGGCGGCGCTTCTGGCTCAGCCTGGTCCTGACCGTCCCGCTCGTCGTCACGAGCGAGATGGTCATGGACTGGTTCGGCTACGAGCTCGACTTCTACGGCATCGACACGATCGGGCCGGTGCTCGGCTCGGCCGTCTTCTGGTGGGGCGGCTGGCCCTTCCTCGCCGGCGGCGTCGCCGAGCTGCGGTCCCGGCGGCCGGGGATGATGCTGCTGATCGCCATGGCCCTCGTCGTCGCCTACGGGGCGTCGATGGCGAGCAGCGCCGGGTGGTTCGACCTCGACTTCTGGTGGGAGCTCGCCGCCCTGGTCACGATCATGCTGCTCGGCCACTGGCAGGAGATGAAGGCGGTCGGCCAGGCACAGGGCGCCCTGGCCGCGCTGGCCGAGCTGCTGCCCGACGAGGCCGAGCGGGTCGGCGCCGACGGCACGGTCGCGCCGGTCCCCCTGGCGGAGCTGGCCGTGGGCGACGTCGTGCTCGTCCGCCCCGGCGGCCGGGTGCCGGCCGACGGCGTGGTCGTCGACGGCGCGGCCGAGCTCGACGAGTCGATGATCACCGGCGAGTCCCGCCCCGTCCCCCGGGGGCCGGGCGACCGGGTGGTCGCGGGCACCGTGTCGACCGACTCGTCGATCCGGGTGCGGGTCGAGGCGGTCGGCGACGACACGGCGCTGGCCGGCATCCAGCGCCTGGTCGCCGAGGCCCAGGCGAGCAGCAGCCGGGCCCAGGCCCTGGCCGACCGCTTCGCCGCCCTGCTCTTCTACGTCGCCACCGCGGCCGGCGCCGTCACCCTGGCGGTGTGGGCGGCGCTCGGCGACACCGGTGACGCCGTGGCCCGCACGGTGACCGTCCTCGTCATCGCCTGCCCCCACGCGCTCGGCCTGGCCATCCCGCTCGTCATCGCCATCTCGACGGCGGTCTCGGCCCGGGCCGGCATCCTCGTGAAGGACCGCCTCGCGCTCGAGCGCATGCGGACGGTCGACGCCGTGCTGTTCGACAAGACCGGAACGCTCACCCGGGGCGCCCACGTGGTCACCGACGTCGCCGCGGCGGCGGGGCACGACGTGGACGAGGTGCTCCGCCTCGCCGGTGCCGTGGAGTCCGAGAGCGAGCACCCGCTCGCCCGGGCCATCGTCGCCGCCGCCACGGCCCGGGGCCCGCTGCCGGCCGGCCGGGACGTCCGGGCGCTCGCCGGCCGGGGGGTCGAGGCCACCGTGGACGGCGAGCGGTGCGCCGTCGGCGGGCCGGCGCTGCTGCGCGAGCGCGGGCTGGCGGTGCCGGACGACCTCGCCCCGGTCGTGGCGGCCTGGCAGGACCGGGGCGCGGCGGTGCTCCACGTCGCCCGGGGCGACGAGGTCGTCGGCGTGCTGGCGCTGGAGGACGAGGTCCGACCCGAGGCCCGGCAGGCGGTCGCCGAGCTCCGGGCCGCCGGCGTGCGGGTGATGATGATCACCGGCGACGCCCGCCAGGTCGCCGACGCGGTGGCGGCCGACCTCGGCATCGACGAGGTGTTCGCCGAGGTCCTGCCCGAGGACAAGGACGCGGCGGTCGTCGAGCTGCAGCGGCGGGGCCTGACCGTGGCCATGGTCGGCGACGGCGTCAACGACGCCCCCGCCCTCGCCCGGGCCGACGTCGGCATCGCCATCGGAGCCGGCACCGACGTGGCCATCGAGTCGGCCGGCGTGGTGCTGGCGTCGAGCGACCCCCGCGGCGTCACGAGCGTCGTCCGCCTGTCGCGGGCCAGCTACCGCAAGATGGTCCAGAACCTGGCCTGGGCGGCCGGCTACAACGTCCTCGCCATCCCGCTGGCCGCCGGCGTGCTGGCCTGGGCCGGCGTCACGCTGTCGCCGGCCGTCGGCGCCGTCCTGATGAGCGCGTCGACGATCGTGGTGGCGCTCAACGCCCAGCTGATGCGGCGCGTCGACCTGTCCCCCGGCGCCCCGGCCGCAGCGTGACGGGCCCGCCGCCCCCGGCCGGCCTCACAGGCAGGCCTGCAGCACGTCCTCGAGCAGCCGGCGGGTCTCGCCCTCGGCGGTGACGTCCACCCGCAGCGGCGTCTCGCCGCCGGTGTCGACCAGCGCGACGAAGGTGAAGGTGCGCTTGTACTCGATCAGCGCGTGCGGGTCGCAGCGCGACGCCGTGATGCTGGCCCGGACCGCGTCCGTGGGGTGGTCGTCGTCGACCGCCAGGACCGGCGACCCGTCCGCGGCGTCCTCGGTCGCCAGCGAGAAGATGACGTTCCCGTCCAGGCCGACGACCTCCAGCTCGACGCCCGGCGCCCGCTGGGCCAGCTCGAACTCGCCGGTGACCGTGCGGTCGGCGGTCCGTTCCCAGCCGTCGCCCATCCGCAGGTCGACCTGCGAGCGCACCTCGACGACCGCGCAGGCGGCGGCGTGCCGGTCGGCGAGCAGGTCCGCGGGGCGCTCCTCCAGGGGGACGGCGACCTCCCCGCCCGCCACGCCCAGCACCAGGCGGGCGGGGCCGGCCTCGGCGTCGCAGACGGGCTCGCCGAGCAGGACCGGCATGACCACGGTGCCCCCGCCCGCCTCGAGCAGGGGGTCGCGGGGCTGGGGGCCCTGGGGCTCGTAGAGCGGCGAGTCGAGGCGCAGGGACGTGATGCGCACGTCCTCGTCGCCGAGGTTGCTGACGTCGACCCGGAGCGCGCCCCGGGTCTCGAACGGGCGGGACGGCTGCAGGAGGGCCCGGAGGTCGCCGTCGCCGGGGGCGGCGGAGCGGTCGCCGTCGGCCGGGCACACCGTCACCAGCGCGCACAGCAGGACCAACCCCCCGACCGTCGCCCGTCGCATCGGCGTGACGGTAGCCCTCGCGCTGCCTCTGCGACGGGGCCGCCGCCCGCTGCGGCGCGCGACGCCGGTAGGGTGGTGGCGCCTGGGACGTGGCCCGTGGCCGGGCGCCGCGAGCCGCAGCGACGGGAGGGGATGACACGTGGGAGGCTCGACCGCACGGCGGCTGGCGCCCGAGCACCGCAAGGCGCTGCTGATCGGGGCAGCCCGGGAGACGTTCGCGACCCGGGGCTACACGCAGGCGGGCCTCGCCGAGGTCGCCGAGCTGGCGGGCGTCTCGAAGACCCTGCTGTACCACTACTTCCCGGACGGCCGGCCCGAGCTCTACCGCCACGTCATGGCCGGCCTCGTCGACGAGGTCACCGAGGCGGTCGGCGAGGCGGTGCGGGGCGCGTCGACGCCGGAGGACCGCCTGGCCGGGGTGGTCGAGGCGCTGGTCGGGTGGTTCGACGAGCACCCCGACGCCTACCGGCTGCTGGTGCTCGAGCCGTGGGGCTCGGGCGAGCCGGCGGTCATCGCCGAGGCGACGGCGGTGCGGGCCCGGCTGGCCACCGAGGTCAACGCCATCCTCGCCGCCGCCGGCGAGCCGCTACCGGTGACCATGGTCGGCGGCGCGGCGGCGCTGGGGGCGGTGCTGCACGCCTGCGAGCTGTGCCTCGCCGGCCAGGTCTCGCGGGCCGAGGCGGTCGACGCCGCCCGGCGCTTCGTCACCGCCGGCCTGCGCGGCCTGGGCCTGGTCTGACCCCGCAGGGCCGAGGCGCCGGCCCGGGTCCCGTCGCGCCCCGGGGCGCCGCCGTCAGGCGGGGTCCGGCGGGGGGACGAGCCGCAGGTGGCCGCGCGCCCCGGGCCCGTCGCCGGCTCCGGCGGCCACGGGGTCGGGCGGCGGGGCGGCGCCGGTGGCCCGGCCGGATGGGCGGGTGCCCTCGGACCGCAGCCCGAGGCGGCTGCGCACGACCGTCCCCTCCCCGGGCCGGGAGCGGACCTCCAGCTCCCCCCGGCCCAGCTCGGTGAACAGGTGCAGGGTGGCGAGCCCCGAGCCGCCCGGGCGCGCCGGGTCGAACCCGACGCCGTCGTCGCGCACCTCGACGACCACGGCCCCGGCCGCGTCGGCGCTGACGGTGACCGTCACCCGGCCGGCCGCGGCGTGCCGGAGCGCGTTGCGCAGCGCCTCCTGCGCGACCCGGTAGGCGATGGTCAGCGTGGCGTGGTCGAGCTCGAGGCGGGGGTCGACCGCGACCTCGACGGCCGGCGGGGGGGGGTCGCCGACCTCGTCCTGCACCTCGGCGGCGTGGGCCAGCAGCCGGCCCCGCAGCTCGCTCTTGGCCCCGCCCGCCCCCCCGTCGGCCTCGTCCGGCCGCATCGCCACCATGAGCCGCCCCCGCCCCTCCGCCCGGGCCTCGAGGTCGTCCTGGACCCGGGCCGTGGGCCAGCCCACGGACTCGG